>CAZVLG010000174.1:0-66475 GCA_964627835.1 uncultured Bacteroides sp. | reverse complement strand
CCCCATGGTGAAATTCTGGGAGGACCTTGACCTCATATTCAGTTTTTCAACACCGAAATAAACGGCATCCGCACCTCCCTGGATAGCTGCCCGAAGAGATTCATAGGATCCCGCCGGCGCCATTAATTCTATCTCTTTCCTTGACAAGGACATAATCAATTGAAGGTTTCTTCCGGAACCGGGCCGTCGAGCCGGGAACCGGGAATAAGCCCTGGTTAAATGAATTCCGGGTTCGGTAAAAATACGGTTTTTTACGTGGATCCCTGGAGGATAATCCGTATGGTGGTCCCGGTTCCCGGTTCAGACTGAAGAACAAATATTTTGCCCCGGTGGTAGATTTCGATGATCCGCTTGGCAAGCGAGAGTCCCAGTCCCCATCCCCTCTGCTTTGTAGTATATCCGGGTTTGAAAATGGTTTTCTGCCTGTTCTTGGGTATGCCTTTGCCTGTATCATCGAAATCAATGGAAACCTGCTTCCCCTGCTTTTTCACAGAAATCTTCAAAGATCCGCTGCCATCCATGGCATCCATGGCATTCTTGCAGAGGTTCTCCACCACCCATTGAAACAGGGCCCGGTTAATGGGAGCCATGGTGCCGGCATCCTCCGATTCCAAAATAAGTTTGACCTGTTCGGAGGTCCGTGATCTCATATAATCCATGGAATCCTGCAGGACCTCCCCGATGTTCTCATTTCTCAAAACCGGTTTGGAACCTATTTTTGAAAACCTTTCCGTGATCTGTTCCAGTCGTCCTGCATCCTTTTCCAGTTCGTTTACCAATTTCTTATCCGCATGTTTTTCCTTCAACAATTCCACCCAGCCGATCAGCGAGGAAGTGGGGGTGCCGAGCTGATGAGCGGTTTCCTTTGACAGCCCGACCCAGACCTGGTTCTGTTCCGCTTTTCGTGAGGCGCTGAAAGCAAGATAGGCCACCAGAATAAAGAGCAGGATGACCCCCAGCTGAATGTAAGGGTAATAGGTCAGCTTGGTAAGCAAGGTTGAATTCCGGTAATATACATAATGCACCAGGCCGTCCCCCAGATCCACCTCTATGGGTAGGTTCTCATCTTTCATTTTCTGCAGCTGCCTCCTCACGTATTCCGGATTTTTCATTTTCAGGGAATCCAGGTTTCTTTTCTCTATGATATTTTCATCCTGGTCAACCAGTATCACCGGAATGGTAGTGTTGTATTGCACCACATGCAGGGGGAAACCAAAATCCTGACCGGTCAGGTTGATATCGGCAAGCTGACGGGTGGCTTCGGCCCACAATTCTACTTTCTTTTTTTCTTCCAGGGCAAGTACTTTTACCAGCCGGTTGGTATACAGGAGGGATCCTACTCCTATGATAGCGGCAAACAGAAACAGGTATAGTTTCCATCGTTGTTTTCGGTAATAAATATCCATGGCTGACTATTCTTTCTTTTTCTTTCGTTTTTTCTTTTTCTCCGGCACCTGGGTGGCCTGGTCGTTTTCATCTTCGTCCCACTCAATGATAAACCGTTCTTCCCCGGAAATATTGTCTTTTTTGATATCCTCTTTTTTGATACTGTCTGCATTCTCATCCCATTCAATGATAAATTCCGGGGGTTCCGGTTCCCTGCCTTTACCAGTAATGGAAGAATCCTTTTTAAACAGCCCTAATTCCTCCTTCAGGATTTCCCTTAATTCCAGTTTCTCTTCCGTGAGCTGTTCACGTATGTTCTGTATTGCGCCCCGCCGGTCATAGCGGACATCTGTCCTTTCCGGTGTGCCCTCAATGATCAGATAAAGATATACACGACCCAGTCCATCATCCTCAATGATGCCAAATTCTGAATCCTGGCCGGCAGAACTGGCGGACTTCTTTGCCAGCAGTTCGGACAGGGATACCTTAACCTTATAGGTGAAATTTTTATCAAACCCATGAATGCCCGAGGCGGTAATGTCAAAAGCAGATGAATGAATGTCCATTTTGGGGATCACGACCTCTTCGTTCCGGATAAATACCTCATTGGTCAGGGTTGAAAATTGTATATTTTCAAGCTCGGCGACATCGATGAACCTGGATAGTTTCATCATGGGTTCAAAACCCGAAAGCTGCCCGTTCTGAATAACGATATCGCAATCCGCAAGTATGGTTTCTTTCTTGATTTTCATCCGTTCATTCAGGCCTGTGGAAAAATTAACCGTGCCGCTAAGCGAGCCTTTAATGTGCCGGTCTACAATGAAATTCTGTCCGAAATTATTAAAGGAAGAGAAAGCTTTTGTAATGTCTGCCGAATAGACCCGGGAAAGGCTTTTCACCAGAAAGCCCATATCTTTCTGTTGTTCAAAAATGCCTTCTGATTCAACCCTTCCATCCATCGACAGCAGTTCAAGGTGGGTAACGTTCAGCCTCCCGGGCTGGTAGACCAGGTCACCGGTTACCTGTTCAGCTTTAAAATCCTTTATTTCAAGTTCATCGAACCAGAACCTTGTTTTCAGGTATAGCCTTTCCGGAAGGAAAAGGGTGTCATTATCTATTCTTTCATTTCCCCCTGAATTGATCGATCTTAAATAATTCAGATCCATCCGTTCCGAATAAAGGTTCACATCCATCCAGAGATTGCCGTCAGGGGTGAGAAGATATTCCAGAAAATTATCCACCCTGCCGTTCAGGCTAACCTGGCTTTCCTCGATTAAACCATTCAGGTTCTTTACGTTCAGGTGATCCGTGAAAACTGCATCACCGCTGAAGTTTTTAAATCGCAAGGGAACCTTTTTCCATTGCAGGTTAAGTCCCTCAAGACGGATCGTCGCCTGATAATCGTAATTTAGAAGATCGGTTTTATTGAAATTCTCAAGTAAAGCCTGGTCCCCTTTCATCTGTACTTCTGCCTGAACCCTTCCCTGCATGCTTTCAAAAAGGGAATCTGCTGACATAATATTCTGTATGTCTTGAAGATCCAGGTCTGCCTTAATCTTATAGTTGAAGTCAGGGCTAAGGAGATTTTGTACCGAGTAATCCCCTCCCAAACGGGAGTTGCCAAATCTAAGCGATAGCCCGTTCAACTGGATCCTTGTGGTCTGGGGACCTCTCCCGGTTCCGTTTGAATAGCTCCCCCTGGTTTTGAGTTCGCGAATGTCTTCCTTCAGCAGGGAGGTATTCAGCCAGCCATCCTGAAGTGAAAAATCAGCTTCAATCCCCGGCATTTTAGTATTGCTTACAATTCCCCTTACCTGTCCCCTGAAACTGAGCTTTCCCCCCGCCCTGAGATCCTCCGGGTATTTATCCGTGATGGATACAATATGCTTAATAAGGTATTCCAGGTCGAGTTGTTTTCCTTCCAGGCTGATGTCAAGTTCCAGGGGACGGGGCCTCAGTATCTTCCCCGAGACCAGCAGGTGCTGGCCGGCCAGAATAAGGTCTCCACCGGAGATCTCAATAGATTGAGGATCAATGAACAAGGTAGCCTCTGAAAAGATCTCCTGCTCCTTCAGCAAAACCGCTCCCTTATTCCGATATTGCCGGATGATGCCCTCAAACCCTGCAGACATCCGGTAGGAATCCATGGAAAGCCGGCCCCTGAAATAACTTTTTTGTACCAGTCCCTCAACATTGATCTCCAGTGCACGGTTATCATAGTTCAGATACACGTCGTCCAGTTTCACATTATCCAGTGCAAGAAGGAAATCTTTCTCAGGACCTCCTTCCCTTTTGCCCCAGAACAAATAATTTCCATTTCCGGCCCTGTCAATATAAAGGTTCAATTTGCCGGAACGCACCTTTACTTCCTTTACCAGGTACTGGTGCTTAAGCAGCTTCAAGACATTAAACCGAAGGAAAAGATTTGCTGCCACGAGCAGGGTATCGGTGTTTTGTTCAGCGAAAACAGCCCGCTGGAAATCCGGTACGGAGGCAATGAAAACATTCTGAAATTCAAGCGTGGCATCGGGGAATCCTTTAATAAAGGAAAGCTTGACATCCTCCACTTTCACTTCTGTTCGTATATGACGGTTCAGTCCGCCTACAACATACTGGGTCAGTTCATCTTCGAATATCCTTCCCAGGATGGAAGCGGCCACCAGCAGTACCCCGCCAAGGATTAGCGCAACGACGATTATTTTCCTGAATATCCGCATCGGGGAAATGCTAAACGATCAGAACGGCCACCTATAAAAGAAACGAACAATCGGCTCCGGGTTCAAGTTCAAAGGGCTCGGAATCCTTTTTAAAGATCCGGGCAGGCCTGGGCCCGATCAAGGCAATCGAACCATCTTCAATCCTGAACATGGTTCCCTCCCGCAATCCCACAACAAACATACCGGGATTGACTTCAATGAATTCCTCGATCCGCATTTCACGGGTTTCCCCTGCATGACCTTCCGGGTTTGCATCCAGGTAGTGGGGATTGATCTGGAAAGGTATCAGGTTCATGGCAGTGAAGCTGTCCGGTTCCACAATGGGCATGTCATTGGTGGTCCGGATACTGGCACATGCCACGTTGCTGCCTGCACTCCATCCGATATATGGGGTACCCTGAAGGACTTTGCGCCGAATCGCTTCGATCAATCCTCTGTCCTGCATCGATTTAATCAAATGCCAGGTGTTGCCGCCCCCGACAACAATTGCCGGGGCATTTTCCACTGCTTCCGGGGCACTGGCAGCGTGATGAACCGATGTGATGTCATGGCCTATCTCCCTGAATCGGCCCTGCACCTTTTCGGTATATTCATCGAATGAAACAGTCACCCCTGCATACGGAATAAACAGAGCATTCACAGGATCGGGTCCGAGGAAAGCTTTAATCTGCTTCAGAGGATGTTCCAGATAGGCCTCACCCGCATTGGTGCTGTTGCTGATTAGTAATAGTTTCATCTGGATATTTTCCGTCAAAATTAGTAAAACCATTGAAGCCCTGTGCAGAAAGATCTTAACAGATGCTTGGAATCCGGATGTTGCTCATGGAGTCTATGAAAAGACAGCACTGGTTTATTAAATGCGCTGGAATACAGGCATCATTGATGAGGTACCGGGTCGAAAAATTATCAGTAGCATCAAAGACCAGGTCATAATTCCCGATCACGCGAAGTATGTTTTCAGGGGTGATGCGCAGGTTATAAACCTCAAAGTCTATATCCGGGTTCAGGGCTGAAAGCCTTTCTTTTGCTATAATGGCTTTCAATTTCCCAATATCATTGCTCCCGATCTGATAATGAATGTGAAGGCATGGGAAATATTTACGCCAAATATAGTATTCCCCCGGTAAACTCAGCCCTGCCATGTTTTGGATATCGGTCCATATGAAAAAAGGGATCCCTGATGCGGGTCCCTTTCCTTTTCCCGGGAACATCCGGCCGGCGGGATCAGGGAATGACTGTCTTCTGGCCGGTATTCCCGGGCAATCCTATCTGAAGCTGATGAGGGTAAGGCCAATGGTTACGGGGTACAGTTCGGGTCCCATATTATGCTTGAACATCGGCACCATGCTGTAGTTGGCGAAGATCTTCACAAAACTGTAACCGGCTCTTGCCGTCAGGTGGTACCTGAACGGGGAGATGTTGAAATCACTTTTTGTCTTTTCCCGTTGCCTGGAACCTCCATCGTAATACTTCAGTTTTGTATTTGAACAGAGTTTCAAGTCCCCGATGACCCCCACGCCGATGAAACCTTTTTTCTTGGGACCAAATTGAACCTCAAAGATCAGGGGCACGGTCAGGTAAGATGTATTCAGTTTGGTCTTGGCATAGGAGACCCCGGCCGGCGGATAGCGTGGTACAATTTCGCTTGTTACGGGGTCCTTCATAATGCTGTTGTTCCCGTTGAACCAGTAATTATTCCATTTAAATCCCATTCCGGTTACCAGGCCCAGCGGTTTTCCAAAGGGAAGGTTAAATTGCATGATGTTCAGATCATGCTCCCATGATTCGCCTGTGTTCAGATCTAGAAAAAGGTGCTCGGATTCTGTTCCGGCAAGATGGCCCCCTTTGTCCACCCAGTTATTCAGTCCCAACTCAAACCCGGCCCAATGACCCTTGAAGCGATACGGCTTTTTCTTCCATCCATGTCTGGAGAAATCCTTCTCTTCAATGATCTCCACATGCGTCCTGTCCCCATCCTCGACTATGCTGATGGCTTTATTGCCGAGTTTTACCTTGATCGTATCATCCATATCATCAACGATTACAAAATCTTCCTTGACATTGACATTGGTCCCCTTATCGTCTTCGGTTACCGTTACGATATTCTTCTTGCCGATTCCAACCCGGGTGGTATCCTCTGCTTCCTGTGCCTGCAGGATCAGGGCAAAGGAAAGTCCCAGTATCAGTATTATAACTTTTCTCATGTTGATAGTATTAGTAAAACAATTTCTGGTTTTTGAAATAAGACGGCGAAGGTGGGTCAAAAGTTACCGGGGCAGGTCAGAATTTCTCGTAGGAGTGGAAATTCCGAAGAACGGGCTTTCAAAAGTAAGCCTGCGGACATGTCCGTAATCATCCGTTTCCCTTTCCAGGGAATATTCCTCCTGGCTTGCTTCATTGATCTCCTGGATCCCTGCATCGGCCAGTTTCCAGAATGATATTTTCCTTTCCCCTGCATTGGTGCTTCTTCTCCTGTTGATTCGCTCCATGACATATTCATCCAGCGGGAGATAATCATCGAAATCTGAAAACCCCTGTCGATGGGACAGGCTGAGATTGTTCATCCTGCCGGGATTTTCCAGCGGTCCGGCTTCAATGGATTCAAGCCTGGCCAGGATAAGGATTTCCCTCCCTGTTAAAGTCGGACCCGGGACAGGGCTTTGTATTTCATCCTGAACACCTGTGACGAAATCTTTCAAATCCCCTTTTTGCGGAATCGGATCGGGCTCAGTTTCTGCTTTCCCACGGGCTGTTCTTTCCATTCCTTCTTTATCCTCGATAATATCGGGATGGGCTTCCCCTATAACAGGGTTCTCCAGGGTCTTTTCTGTCACGCCCTTCTCGAGGGACTCTGGTTCTTCCAAAACGGACGATGGGTCGGGTGCATGGGTGATCAGGTTTGGTTCGGCCGGTTTTCTGAACAACAAGGTTATGGCAAGTCCCAGCAGAACCGCCGCAGCAATTGAAGATACCGCCAGCCTTACCCGCGGAATGTCAATATACCTTTTCTTCAGCCTGGATTTCCCGGGGTATTGAATGCCTTCCTCGGCCTTTATAATGGTGGACCGGTAGAGCCTGTAAATATTGCGTTTAGCGGGCTCATCTTCCAGTATCCCCTGCAGCATTGTTTCTTCCTGGGGACTTAATTGTTGTTCGATGCTTGAGATGCAGTAATCTTCAAAATGATCCAACATGTCCTGTCGGTCAGGCTGGGCAAGCGGTTTTCGCAGCGTTGCCTTGAGGTCATATGTCAAATTTTTCCCCTCAAGACGTATTCTTTCAAGTCCCTCAAACTCCTCCCTGAGATCCGGATTGAAATCCAGGAAGGATAGCAGGGTTTCTTCCTGCCCGGCATCCAGCTTGCCGTCCAGGTAATCCAGGAACCATGATTCATAATTATGTCTGCCGATCTTCATTTCCTTTTAAATTACTGCCTGCAGGCTCCCGATGTATTGCTTCAGAAAGATCCTGCCCCGGTAGATATAGACCTTGACCTGTGATTCACTCAAGCCGGTTATTTCACCTATTTCAGCATAGGTATATCCCTCATAATCCCTCAACAGGATAACCGTCCGCTGGGTCTGCGGCAAGCGTTCAAGCGCTGCGTGCAGTATCTCCTGCAGATCGCTGTACTGCCGGTCATGAGCAATGCTTTCTTTCTTCCCCCTGGCAAAATCCTCCATCCTTCTGTCTTTTCGTATAACATCGACCATGGTATGGTAAGCCGTGGAAAAAAGGTATGATTTTGATTTTTCATACCGTACTTCCTTCACCTTCCTCCATAATTTTTCATAACTGTCCTGCACAATATCTTCCGCTTTTTCCGGGTCCCTGATGTTCTTCAGAATAAAGCGGTACAATCCGTCTGAATGTGCCTCCACGCAATGATTATATTCCTCTACAGTCATTCCCTGTTTTGTACTTTATACGACGTTCTATTTAATAAAAAGTTACTGTAAGAATTATGACGCTCCGCTTTTAACTGAATATCAGCAAAATATGAAAAGCCTTATAAAATTAAGCAAAAAAAAAGTCAAATAAACTTGACAAATGGAATTCCGTGTATTATCTTTGACCAAACGTTCAGTCAAAAACTGTCTCCGGGCAGTTTAAAAATTATTTATATATTGACTGAACGTTTAATCGAAAAATAGTTGATTATGTCGCCAAGAACAGAACAACAATTTGGAGAGATCCGTGAATCCCGCAAAAAGGAGATCATGGACACAGCCCTGGAGTTGTTTTCCACGGAGGGTTTCTATTCAACATCCATCAGTAAAATTGCTGAACGCGCAGGCATTTCGAAGGGATTGCTTTATAATTATTTCGACAGCAAGGAAGATCTGATAAAGACCATTATCTATAACGGGATCGATAGCCTGACAAAATTCATTGATCCAAACAGGGACGGGGTCCTTACCAAGGAGGAAATGAGGTTCTTTCTGGAAGGTATGTTCCGGGCGCTGAAGACAGAATCCCAGTACTGGAGATTGTATTTCAACCTGTTCTTCCAGCCCAGGGTGCTCAAGCTGGTTGAGAAAAGGCTCCTGGTCATGGTGAACACCTACCTGAAGATGCTTTCCGCCTATTTTGCTTCAACCGGGTCGGAAGATCCAAATACGGATGCGATATTTTTCGGCGCCCTGCTTGACGGGATCGGGTTTCAGTTTATGGTCAATCCCGAAAATTTCCCTCTTGAAAAAGTAAAGAACAAACTCTTAAAAATGTATTGCTAATGCAGATCCAAATGAATACAATCAGTCACATCATTGTCCTCAGCCTGCTGGCTGCCGGATTAACGGCAAATGCCCAGGATGCACGCGAAATCATTAAGAAAGCGGACGAAAAAATGCAGGGAGAAGAGACCAGCCAGAGTACCATGACCATGACCATTGTCCGGCCAACCTGGGAACGCATCATAACATTTAGGAACTGGACAAAAGGCAGGGACTATACCCTGGCGCTCATAACGGCCCCGCCCCGTGAGAAAGGCCAGACATTCCTGAAACGGCAGAATGAAATGTGGAACTGGAATCCCACCATCAACCGCCTCATCAAGCTGCCCCCTTCCATGATGTCCCAGGGATGGATGGGTTCGGATTTCACGAATGACGATTTATTAAAGGAATCTTCCATCGTGGTTGATTATACCCATGAGATCATCGGCGAGGAAGAGATTGATGGATGGGACTGTTATAAAATCCAGCTCATCCCTCATGAAGAAGCCGCCGTTGTCTGGGGCCGGATCCTGAAATGGATATCGAAAAAAGAGTACCTGCAGATGAAAAGCGAATATTACGATGAAGATGATTACCTGATCAAGACAGAACTGGCCTATGATATTAAAACCATGGACGGAAGATTGATCCCATCCAAATTCGAGCTGATACCGGAAGAAGAAGAAGGCCACAAAACGGTGGTTGTGATGGATGATATCCTGTTCAATAAACCCATTCCGGACGGATTCTTTTCCCAGCAGAACATGAAAAAAGTCCGGTAATAAATCCATGCGGCCGAAGCCCCGAATTAGAATCATGAATAATTAAAACTCATTCCAAGATGAAAGACTATCTGAAACTGGCCTGGAGGAATATCTGGAGAAATAAACGCAGGACCCTGATCACCATTGCATCGGTTTTCTTTGCCCTTCTTCTTTCTCTGGTCATGCGATCCATGCAGGTCGGAAGTTACAGTTATATGGCTGATGGGATCGTGGAGGCCTATACCGGATCCCTGCAGATTCACCGGAACGGTTACTGGGAAGACCAGACCCTCGACAATACTTTCGAGTATGCTCCTGAAATAGTCTCAAAGATCGAGTCCACCGAGAACGTAAAAGCCGTCATCCCCAGGCTTGAATCCTTCGCACTGGCATCAACGGGAGAACAGACCAAGGGAATCCTGGTGGTAGGAATCGATCCTGAAAAAGAACTTGAGCTGACTCACCCGGACCGGAAGCTGGTGGAAGGTGTTTATTTCGACGGATCCCCAGACGGGGTGCTGGTTTCCAGCAGGCTGGCAGAGTTCCTTAACCTCTCGCTAAATGACACCCTTACCATGCTGAGCACAGGATACCACGGGGCCAGTGCTGCAGGAATATACCCGGTCATCGGGATCGTGAAAATGCCGAATCCCGAGCTGGATCGACGCATTGTTTTCATGACCCTTCCCTATGCCCAGGAATTTTACGGGGCCCGGAACATGCTTAGCTCCCTGGTCATTAATGTAGATGACTCCGGCCAGCTCCATAAAACGAAAAAAGCCCTGGGGGATTTGCTTGATGAGGAGCTTTACGAGATCCTGGACTGGAAGGAAATGAACCCGGAACTCGTACAGCAGATCCAGAGCGACCAGACCGGGGGGTACATCATGCTTGGCATGCTTTATCTGATCGTTGGATTCGGAGTGCTTGGAACCCTGATCATGATGACTACCGAACGAAGAAAGGAGTTCGGGGTCATGGTGGCCATTGGCATGCAGAAGCGGAGACTTGGAATTATTTTAACCATCGAAATGCTTTTGATGGGTGTTGTGGGAGTAGCCTCGGGTGTGATTGGCAGCTTGCCCATTATCGGCTATTTTGTCAATAATCCCATCCGGTTTACCGGGGAATATGCCGAACTCTTCGAGATCTATGGCTTTGAACCCATTATGCCGGCGGAATTCGATCTTAGCTATTTTATCGGGCAATCGTCCGTGGTACTGCTGATCTTCATCCTGGCTATAATCTATCCCGTTAATTCTGTATTAAGGCTCAAGGAGATCAAGGCTCTGCGTGCCTGAAATTAAACTTTAAAAATTATCAAGATGATCTGGTCAATATCATGGAAGAACGTATGGCGCAATAAAACACGCTCAATGGTGGTCATTGTGGCCTTTACCCTGGGAATATTCGGAGGCGTTTATATGGTGGCTTTCTTTTACGGAATGATGGATTCGAGGATAAAGACGGCCATCGGCAATGAATCCTCCCATATTCAGATTCACCACCCGAAATATCTTGAAAACAATGAATTGAAATATACCATTGACAATGCCCAGGAGACCGTAGCGGAAATCGAAAAGATCCCGCAGGTGAAAGCAGTAAGTCCCCGCGTCAAGTTACTCGGCATGGCAAGTACCTCGGGAAATGCTTCCGGGGTTATGATCAACGGCATTGACATCGACCGTGAACGCCAGGTCACGGGCATAGCCGGATCCATTGTCCGGAACGGTGGATCCTTCTTCAATGGCGATGGCAGGAAGCCCATCGTGATCGGGGAAAAGCTGGCCAAAACACTAAAACTCACCTATTATGAACTGCTTCCTGAAGACCTTTCCTACCTTGCCGAACGAAAGAAATTCCGGAATATCCTGCCTGTGCTGGATTCTCTCTCGGGCCAATCTTTCCGTACCGAAACAGAATTTGATCATGCCCTTATCGCTTTATTTGGGGAAAAAGAGGCAGGCAGAATATCCTACTGGGTGAAGGACGCAGCCCTGAAGTACCGCCTCAAGAGGAAGATCGTTTTGAGTTTCCAGGCACTTGACGGCAACATTGCATACGATGCCTTCCGTGTGGTTGGCGTTTATAAAACCGGAAACACAGGTTTTGACGGAATGAACCTGTTCGTCCGCAGCACCGATATCTCGCCTGTTGCTGCACTGGATCCCGGCCAGGTGAACCAGATTGCCATCCTGCTTAATTCGGTGAACGACGATAAAGAGGTAGCACAGCAGGTCAGGGATATGCTGCCGGATATGGATGTCCAGACCTGGGATAGCATCATGCCGGAAGCTGCCATGCTCTCAGAAGCCATGAACTATTATCTGTTCATCTTCCTGGTGATCATTCTCCTGGCCCTTGGCTTTGGGATCGTCAACACCATGCTGATGGCCGTGCTTGAAAGGGTCAAGGAACTCGGGATGCTGATGGCCATCGGTATGAACAGGCGCAGGGTTTTCAGCATGATCATGCTGGAAACCATTTTCCTGGGTCTTACGGGCGCCATGGCCGGAACGGTGCTCTGTTATCTGCTGGTGTGGTGGACCGGCAACACGGGTGTTGATCTTTCCGCACTTTATAAAGAGGGACTGGAAGCAATCGGTTTCTCTGCGAAGGTGTACCCGGCCATTGGACTGGATTCGTTTTTCGAAATCCTCTTCCTGGTGATCCTTACCGGGATACTCGCATCGATCTATCCCGCGCGGAAAGCAATTAAACTTAACCCGGCCGAAGCGCTACGGGTCGATATGTAAAATTCCATAACGTAAATAAGTCCAAGATCATGAAAGTAATTGAAATCAAAAACCTGCATAAGATCTACAACGATTCAGAGCACGAGGTGCATGCAGTGCAGGGTATTGACCTTTCTTTTGAAGAAGGCGAGTTTGCTGCCATTGCAGGCCCTTCCGGTTGCGGAAAGACCACGCTCCTGAACATGCTTGGGGGACTTGATAATCCGACCAGCGGGGAGGTCAATATCGGTGGCATCAATATCAGTACCCTTAAATCATCCGAACGCATCAATTTCAGGCTGTACAATATCGGGTTTGTTTTCCAGGCCTATAACCTGATCCCCGTCCTGACTGCAAAGGAAAACATTGAATTTATCATGCATCTCCAGGGAAGGTCCAGGACCGAACGGGATGCCCGCACCAGGGAGTTGCTGGAAGCTGTGGGGCTTGCTGACCGACTGAACAGCCGTCCTGCAAAATTGTCCGGCGGACAACAACAAAGGGTTGCCGTCGCCAGGGCCCTGGCGTCCAAGCCAAAATTTGTCCTGGCCGATGAACCCACGGCAAACCTTGATTCAAAAGCTACCGAAAACCTCCTGGATATCATGGAAAAACTGAACCGGGAAGAGCACATCACCTTTATTTTTGCCACCCACGACGCCAGGGTGATGAAAAAGGCCAGGAGGGTCATCTCCCTGGAGGACGGCAAGGTGCTGAAAGACGAGGTAAAATAAGCCACATGTGGAGGATTTCCGTATATGTCTTTCTCACGTTCTTCCTGGCCGGAGGCCTGCTGGCACAGAATGAGGATTCTCCGTTCGAGTTCCAGGGATACCTCAGCAATATGCAATCCGTCATGTTTGAGGAACCAGATGAAGACTGGATCATGGATAACCTGTTCCATAACCGTCTGAATTTCTTCTGGTACGGGGGAGAGCATTTTACCGGTTCGATCCAGCTTCGTAACCGCCTTATGTACGGGGAAACACTTCAAATGATCCCCGGCTATGTCGAGGCCCTTGGCCAGGATATCGGATGGGTCGATCTTTCCTTCAACCTCCTCAGCGGGAAATCCTATGTGTTAAATTCTGCTTTCGACCGGGTATGGCTTCAATATTCCACGGGTGCCTTTGTTGCCACGGCAGGGAGGCAGCGGATTAACTGGGGACAAACATTCGTCTGGAACGTCAACGATATTTTCAATGCCTATTCCTATTTCGATTTCGATTATGAAGAACGCCCCGGATCAGATGCCCTCAGATTACAGTTCTACCCGAATTTTACCTCTTCCATCGAGCTTGCTGCCAAAATCGACAGCTCAAATACCCTGACGGCAGCGGCCAGGTATTATTTCAATGTGTTAAGCTATGACATCCAGATACTGGCCTGCCTGCTGCAGGAGGATGATTTTGTCGGGGGACTTGGATGGTCCGGGAATATTGGCGGGGCGGGTTTCCGGGGGGAGGCCAGCTATTTCCATCCTGTAAAGAACCCCCGCGATACCTCAGGCATGTTCATGTTTTCTGCAGGAATCGACTATGTGTTCCCGAATTCATTGATGTTGCAGGGAGAGTACCTCTATTCCAGCAATCCTTTCAGCTCGGCCTTCGGATTCCTGGATTATTATTCCGGTCCCCTGACGGTCAAACAACTCGCATTCACCGATCATACGATATTTGTTTCCGGCTCCTACCCGGTCACTCCCCTTTTCACAGCCAGCCTTGCGGGCATGTATTTCCCGGAGTTGAAAGGATTTTTTATCGGCCCGAGCCTGAGCTATAACGTAATCAACAACGTTGACCTGGGATTTTTCCTTCAATACTTCAATGCCGAATCCACGAATCCCCTGAACGGGAGCGTTTTCAGGCAGGAGATCAGCATGGTCTTCCTTCGCCTGAAATGGAATTTCTAAAACCCTCCTCCACCTGTACCCTCCCTGGTTTGCATCCTGATCGGTATTTTTAGGACCTCCTCCACCTGAACCCTCCCTGGTTTGCATCCTGATCGGTATTTTTAGGACCTCCTCCACCTGTACCCATCCCGATCTGTATCCGGGCCGAAAATTGACCGGCTTGCTTTAAATCCTTAACTTTCATGAAAACCTAAATTTTTCCTTATGAAACATTGCATCGCCTGTCTTCTGGCCGTGTTTTTCTTTGGCCTGAATTCTGTAACTTTATCTGCCCTCGAAACGTCCGATGATAATCATGAGTCGGCCATTCAAATGAAAAAAGAAACTTCTTCTGAACATCTGCTGATCGTCTGGACCAGTGGAGATCCGGACGTGGCCCATAAAATGGTGTTCATGTACGCTCTCAACGCACAGAAAAACGGCTGGTGGGATCAGGTAACGCTCCTGGTCTGGGGGCCTTCTGCCAAACTCAGCACCGAGGATGAAAAAATCCAGGAATCCCTGAAGCAAATGAAGGAGGCAGGGGTTGAACTGCTTGCCTGTAAGGGATGTGCGGACCAGTACGGAATAAGCCCGAAGCTGGAGGAGCTGGGCATCGAGGTGAGATATACGGGCACCTACCTGACGGATTTCATTAAATCCGGGAAAAAGGTAATCAGTTTTTGATACCACTTTTTAGAGTATCAGCATGTTCCAGATCCTTTTCAATTACCTGCTTTCGGCATTCAGGTACATCGCTAAAAACAAAGTTTACTCGATCCTCAATCTGCTTGGATTGTCCACGGGCATTGCTGCCTGCCTTCTTCTCCTGCAGTACGTCTACTACGAGAACAGCTTCGACCGGTTCCATCGGAACAGCGGGCAAATTTACCGGGTTCGCTACGACGGATACCGGAACGGTGAATTGATGTTTGCCTGTGCCGCAGCCGTTCCTGCTGTGGGACCGGCGATGAGGGACAATTTCCCCGAGGTGCTTGAATATTCCTGGGCCTTTCCCTTCGATGGCATCATTACTACCGGTGAAAATATTTCATTCCGCGAAAGGAGAATGCAGGTAGTCACGCCATCCTTTATCAGGATGTTTGACTGGGAACTGATCCTCGGAGACACCAGTGCCCTTAGGCAACCCTATACCGCAGTCATGACCGAATCAACCGCAAAGAAATACTTCGGTGATGAAGATCCCATCGGAAAGGAAATAACCTTCTGGGGCGATATTACTTGCGAGATAAGAGGGGTGATCAGGGATGTCCCCGATAATTCTCATATAAAATTCTCGGTTCTGGTTTCCGCAGAAACCCTTCATCAGGAATCAGATAACCAGAGCCGTACAGCCTGGGGTTGGTATGATTTCAATACCTACGTCCAGCTGGAGGAAGGTGCGGACCCACTTGAGTTCCAGAATAAGTTTGCCGGGTGGCTTGCAGAAGAGCGAAAGGAGGATTGGGAAAAATACAACAGCCGGCAGGAATTCATTTTACAGCCCCTGACGGATATCCATCTTCATTCGGACCTTCTTCAGGAATCCGAGCCAGATGAAAACGGGGATGCGGATGCGGTCTTTATGTTATCCCTGATCGCGCTGGCCGTCCTGATCATCGCCTGGGTAAATTACATCAACATGAGCAGCAGCCGTGCCCTGGAAAGGGCCCGGGAAGTAGGGATACGAAAGGTGGTCGGAGCCCATCGCCGGCAATTGGTGCGGCAATTCCTAACCGAGGCCCTTCTGATGAACCTGCTGGCAGCCGGCATATCCATCCTGATCGTGGCCCTGGTGCTTCCGTATTTTAACCGGCTTACCGGAAGAAACCTGAGTATGTCCCTTTTTGCAGAACCGTTTTTCTGGGCGGGACTGAGTGCCTTATTCCTGACCGGTGCCATTCTTTCAGGCCTTTACCCCGCCTTTATTCTTTCTTCCTTCAGGCCCGTTGAGGTACTTAAAGGAAAATTCAGTGGTTCCGGGCACGGGTACCTGCTCCGGAAAATTCTGGTCGTTTTCCAGTTTACGGCTTCGGTGGCCTTTATCGCCGGAACCTTCCTTATCTATTCACAGTTAAGGTATATGCGCAACCAGGACCTTGGCGTCGAGATAGAGCAGACCCTTGTTCTCAGGGGACCCGGGGTCGGCATTGATACTACCTTCGATGAAAAATTCAGGACCTTCAAGAATGAAATCAATTCCATTGCGGGGATAGATCACCTGACGGCTTCGACCAACGTGCCCGGTGACGAGATCTTCTGGGCCAGCGGCATCCGCCGAACCGATGAAGAACAGGGCCGGGGCGTGATGTACAAGATCGGAATGGACGAGGACTATATTCCCGCCTTTGATATTGAACTTCTTGCCGGACGCAATTTTTCACCGGAATACGGCACCGAGGATCTTGCCGTCATCATCAATCAGAAAACCGTTGATTTCCTCGGTTATGATTCCCCCGATGCAGCCATCGGGCAAAAAGTTGATATTGATGGGGAGGAGCGACATATTGTGGGGGTGATCGGAAATTACCACCAGATGTCTCTGAAACAGGAACCCATTCCCCTGTTGTACCGGTACCTGCCTGCCAACCGCTCCTTTTTTGCATTGAAGCTGAGTCCCGAAAGGCGTGAACAGGCCATGGGTGAGCTGAAAGCCACCTTCGATGAGTTTTTCCCCGGTAATCCCTTTGACTATTTCTTCCTCGATGTTTTTTATGACCGGCAGTACCGGATCGAGAAACAGATTTTTGCTGCCGTCGGCGTTTTTTCCCTGGTTGCCATTATCATCGCTGCTTTGGGACTTTTCGGACTTTCTTCCTATACCACACTTCAGCGCACCAAGGAGATCGGTATTCGGAAAGTAACCGGGGCCAGTGTGAACCGGATCCTTTTCCTGCTTTCTCGTGAATTTTTTGACCTGATCCTTCTGTCAATCCTGATTGCGACACCCATTACATGGTGGATTGTCCGGCGATGGCTCGAAAATTATCCCTATAAGGCCGGCATTCACTGGCCTGTATTCGTGGCAACCGGATTGCTGGTTATCGTGTTTGCCCTCCTGGCTGTCGCCCTGCAAACGGTCCGGGCCGCCAATACAAACCCGGCCGAATCCCTGAAATACGAGTAGGGCAATTTTTCTTATCTTTGCCTCCGTTTTTTCCTGAATATGAAAGGATTGTTATTTATATTTTCCATCCTGTCCCTGTGGATGCAACCGGGGTTCTCCCAATCCGGCGATCCTGTGCTTTCCTGGGTTGAAAAGGGAGATGTTGAAAGCATCGAACAGTACCTCCTGAACCATGATGTGAACGGCCGTTACGGGGAATCCGGTACAACGATGCTGCTCCACTCAATTCAGCATGGTGATGCCGCAACAACGGCCTGGCTTATCGGCAGGGGAGCGGACGCAAACCAGGCAGTTGATGGAATTACCCCCCTGATGTATGCTTCCGGCATGGAGGATGGAAAAAAGGTAACAGCATTGATCCAGGCAGGTGCGGACATGGAAGCCATGGATCCCGAGGGGAATACGGCCCTGTTTTATGCGGCAAGCAACGGAAATCTGAAGATCACCAAACACCTTGTCAGGCGGGGGGCCGATCTTTTCCATAAGAATAACAAATGGTTCACCGCGTATGATATGGCCGTCAGGCACAGCCGTACAGAGGTTGCCAAATACCTCCGGACCCAGGCTGAAAAGAACCTGCCGGATCTCCTGGACGGCCCCTATGTTAAATGGAAGGGGAGACGGAAAGTCAAAGTCATGTATCTTGTCCACGAATCAAAATCCCAGATCACCCGCAGGTCCAGTGCCCGTTTCAAGGCAGATTCAGATCCTTACCTGATCAAGGGTTTTTCAGGGGATTCCCTGGAGTATCGTATAGATTCCCGCAGGGAGGTCCCGCCCGACCGTTTGGATAATGTCGGGCGGATCATGGTCATGGGGGATATTCATGGCGGATACGACAGCCTTGTTAATTTCCTGCAGAGCAACGGTGTTATCGACGATTCCTTGCATTGGACATGGGGCCGGGATTATCTTGTTTTCGTGGGGGATATCTTTGACCGTGGCGACAAGGTTACAGAAGCTCTCTGGCTGATCTACCAGCTGGAACAGGAGGCCCTGCAGGAAGGAGGTGCCGTGCACCTGGTCCTCGGCAATCATGAAATAATGGTGCTGTCGGGCAAGACGGATTATGTGTCGGACAAGTACCTGCTTATGACCTCAAGGCTCAACATCGATTATCCCTGGCTTTTCGGCAAACGGACCGTGCTTGGCCAGTGGCTTCGCACAAGGAATACCATCGTAAAGATCAACGGTCATTTGTTCGTTCATGCTGGATTATCCCCCGACCTGATGGCCTCCGGCCTGGACATCGGGGAGATCAACGATAATGTCCGCTACTTTCTCAACCATCCCGAACGCATGTACAACGGAGAAGTCAGCCGCAGTGTTCTGCTGGGACCAAATGGCCCGTTCTGGTATCGCGGTTTTCTCGAGGACAACCATGAATACGATCATCTGCCTGAAGAGGAGTTTAAAAAAGTGCTGGATTATTTCAGTGCACAATATGTCTTTGTCGGGCATACCAATGTAAAACAGGTAACTTCCCTGTACGACAACCATGCCTTTGCCATTGATGTCCCGTTCTACACACATGGATTCCCGATCCAGGGCCTTCTGGTTGAAGGCAATGATATCTACCTGTTGGATTCCTCGGCTCATCAAAAAAAGATCAACTAATTTTTTGTAAATTGCCTTAACTCCCCGGCCTGATTTCAAACAGGATCTCTGCCAAATTGCATAGGTAAGCATTTTAAAACCTGTGAATCGTGGAAACACCTGCACACCCGGTCTGGATTTGCCTCGCTGTTTTGCTTCATTTTCTGCTTGTAAGAGGTTTACCGGACCATTGAATCCGTTCCCCAATTAAACGACAGTGAGAAACAAAAGCTTGTCCGCTACATCGATGATTTTTACAGAACCATCGAATATCCGGGAGCCATTGAAGCTGAATTCATCAAGGCCTGCCGTACCCATTAAGATCGTTGGAATAATTCATACAGGGTGATGTTCAGCAGGATCAGGTCGAAACCATAAAAGACATCTTCCAGGGGGATGGTAGCTATTCGCAAGCCCATAATTTCGCCGGGGTTATACCAGACGACTTCGCCCGGCACCGCAGTTCCTGTTAGTACTCCATTGACAAGGAGAAAAGGAATGAGTATCAGGAGGTAGGAAAAATAGAACCGGGACATCCAGGTACTTTTCAGCATCCACTGGTGCAGGACAAGCAGAACGGCCATAAGGCAGAATGTGGCAAAGGTATAGGCACGGCCGGGAAAAAGTATCATCGCAAGAAAAGCCAGTCCCAGAAGCACAAGGTTGACCAGGCTGGCTGCCCTTTGTCCTTTCATCCCCTTGAAGTAGGCTTTGACAACATCAAAGGTAAAAACGGATGCATACGGTATTACCAGGAAGAACAGCCATTCTTCCACCGGAATTGACAAAATATGCAGTCCTGACAGGTGCTCGGGGGAAAATCCCCAGACCCCTCTCCGGGTAAAAAAAACATCCCACGCTATGAATACGAAGGCCGTGATGAACATGGCAGGGAACAGGTATTTCCACCTGCGATAAAAGGCGACTTTTTTATCGAAGCTCAGGAGAACCGGAAAAACAATTGCAGCAGCCAGTATGATAAAATAGGTTGACAAGCTTACCAGGATTTACGTTTCAGGTTTTTCTGATTTTCCTTTTTAAAATATTTCCAGGGGAACATCAGCACGAAACCATAATTCTTTTTCCCGATGTGGTGGTCATTATGTGCACTTACAATGGCGCGGAAATAGGCATTGTTTACATTCCGCAGCAGCGGAGTGCGCTCGTGGACAAGCGTGTCGTGCAGTAAAAAATAGGTAATCCCGTAAAGGGCAATGCCGATGCCTATCCAGAACCGGTAGTCAATCTTATCTATCGAGCCAAGGACACAGAGAAGCATGCTGGGTATTGCAAACATCAACGCAAAGAGATCGTTTTTCTGCCATCGTTTACCGGTGGGGACATGGTGATCCTGATGCAGGACCCAGAGGAATCCGTGCATAACATACTTATGGGTGAACCATGCCATGAATTCCATGAAAAAAAATGCTCCAAGCACGATGATCAAAATAAGATACCATTCCATTTCCAGGTTTTTATTGATTAACCAATCCTTCGATGATTTTCCTCTGTTCGTTATCGGGGTAATCCGAAGAAGCGATGGCCCGGGCCATTTTTACAAGAAAGGCATGCCCCGGTCCCTGGACCGTTCTCCCTTGAATGGCCTGGATCAGCTCAGGCAGGTCCTCATCACGGTTGTCGTACGAAAGGAAAGCGGGTGCGCGGTCCTGCACCATAAAACGTATGAAGCGTATTTCCGGATCTTCCGGATCCAGAAGGATTGCTTCTTCAATGATTTGTTTCCCGCGGTTAAAATATTTCCATTTTTTCATGGGCCCCTGTACACAGTCTGCCAGCATGGTGTAGGCAGCACCATGGTATGCATACATTGCGTGGTTTTGATGTCCTTCCTGTTCCGTGACGCGAAGAAGCTCCTCTGCCCGGCAGGTTTCCTGTCCCGCAACAAAAAAAAGCTCCCTTGCCGAAGCATGGGCATCCCTGCCATGAACCGACAGCAGGGACATTATTGAGACCAGGACCAGCAGCATGCGTTTGTTCATCAAATCCTCCCTATTATGAATTTAAAATACGATCCGATCACGAGCCTGTATTTCGCGGAATCGGATATCCGTATTCTTTGGGTCAATATTTTTTCGGCCGGTGTTTTCCTTATCTTCCTGAAAAGGGCGTAAAAATAAACATAACTCATGTATACACCGAACAGCACCTCCCTGGGAAGTTCCCGGATCCCTCTTAATCCGGCAGCAAAATCGGATTCGATCTCGGCCTCTATGCTGCGTTTGTCTTTATCCGTAAAAGACTCCAGGTTTATTCCGGGAAAATAGGATCTGTTCAAACCTTTAAAATCAGCTTTCAGGTCCCGCAAAAAATTGATCTTCTGGTAGGCGGCTCCCAGTTTCATTGCGCTGGGCTTCAGTGCCAGGTATTTTTCCTCTTCTCCATTACAAAATACCTTCAGGCACATAAGCCCGACCACTTCGGCAGAACCAAGCACATATTCCTCGAATTTATCCCGGGTATATTCCAGAAGCCCCAGGTCCATTTCCATGCTTCTCAGGAAGGTATCGATAAGCTCCCTGTCAATCTTGTATTGGTTCACAACATGCTGGAAGCTGTTCAGTATCGGATTCAGGCTGATGCCTTCATCGATCGCCTCGTAGGTGTCTTTCTTGAATTTATCAAGCAATCTTGGCTTGTCAAATTCATGGAAGGTGTCTACAATTTCATCGGCAAAACGGACAAAACCGTAGATCCCATAAATGGGCTCGCGGTAACGCCTCCCCAGCATTCTTGTACCCATCGAAAAGGAGGTGCTGTAAAGGCGAGTTGCCATTTTGCTGGTGGCCCTGGACAGGTTGTCAAAAAGATATTTCACGTTGCATTTTTTTTATTGTTACCCTGGCATGCGGATGCCGAACGCAGGTTATACATCAGCCTGCCGGGGGAAAATATCGGGTTATTTCCCCGGCTACCACCTTTCCCGAGATCAGTGCGGGTGGAACCCCTGGGCCGGGAACCGTTAATTGCCCGGCATAAAATAAATTACGGACTTTTTTACTTCGCATCTTGGGTTTAAGAATCGCTGTCTGCCTGAGTGTGTTGGCCAATCCATAGGCATTCCCCCGGAACGCATTATAATCGGAAATAAAATCACTCTGGGCATAACTTCGTTTCAGGATCACATGGCTTCGCAATTCTTTTCCACTGAGCATTTCCAGTTTCTGCATGACATAATCGAAATACCTTTCGCGTATTTCTTCCGTATCCTGCAATCCTGGGGCAACAGGGATAAGTACGGTAATGTTTTCCTTCCCCTCAGGGGCCACGGAAGGATCCGTCACGGAGGTGCATGAAACATAGATGGCCGGTTTTTCCGGCCAGGCCGGATGGTCGTAAATATCTGCCGCATGCGCCCTGTAATCCTCATCGAAGAAAAGATTATGATGCAGGAGATTGGGGACTTTCGTATCGAGTCCCAGAAAAAACATCAGCGCCGAAGGCGCCATTTTCCTGCTTTCCCAGTATTCCTTCGTATAGCCCCGGTAGTTTTCGGGCAGGAGATTTTGCTCAATGAAATGATAATCTGCCGAACCTACAAGGACATCGGCATCGTATTTTTGCCCCCCTGCAATGATGCCAGAAACCATGCCATTGCTAACATCAATCTTCGATACAGGGGTGGAGGTCAGGATTTTAACACCCAGGGATGACGCAAGATCTGCCATGCCTTCCACTACTTTATGCATCCCCCCCATGGGGTACCAGGTTCCGAGAACAAGATCGGCATAGTTCATCAGGCTATACAATGCAGGCGTTTCACTGGCCGTCGCACCCAGGAAAAGAACGGGGAATTCCAGCAATTGCACAAGCCTGGGATCGCTTGCAACTTTTCGTACGGAACGAGAGAGCGGTTTGAGGACATCCATTTTCAACATCCCTCTGATCAGGTCCGGGCGGAACAGCTCGAATACAGAACGGCCGGGGAGGTGCACCATTTTGTTCAGGCCGATGTCGTATTTTACGGCCGAACGATCAAGAAAGGATTTCAGGCGCCCGGCACTTCCCGGTTCGATGCTTTCAAAAACCCCGTAAAGATCGTCGGTTCCGGCGGGTACATCGATTTGTTCTTTCTTTGAAAAGATCATCCTGTACCCAGGATCAAGCCGCACGAGGGTATAAAAATCACTGACCTCGCGGCCGAATGTCCTGAAGAAATTCTCAAACACCTCGGGCATCCAATACCAGGAAGGGCCCATATCAAAAAGAAACCCTTCGGCCTCAAATTTTCTCGCCCTGCCTCCTATCGTAGGGTTTTTCTCCAGCACCGTCACGTCATATCCTTCCCTGGCCAGATGCGCGGCAGCTGATAGTCCCGAGAAACCGGCTCCTATGACCAATGTTTTTTTCATTGCCCGACTTCCAAATTATAAACTATTTTTGATAACCTAAACAAGCCTGCAGGCAAATTGTTTAGGCATCAAATGACAGAAAACAAAATTATAGCGGGATATGCGGTGTTTTTCCTGGTCGGGATTTTTCTCCATCTGGTCCCTGCGCTTTCTTTTATCCCGGAATATATCACAGATCTTTTTCTGTTTGCTGCCAATGCCATTGTATTTATAAAAATACTGAAGATGAACAGGACCGGGTTTTTTCTGCTGTTTTTTGCAGCGGCCTGGTTGATAACCTTTTTTGCGGAAGCGCTCGGTACGGCCAGCGGGGAAATCTTCGGGGTTTATCATTACGGCAACACCATGAAAATACAGGTACTGCAGGTTCCCCTGATCATCCCATTCAACTGGGTCATGCTGGTACTGGGGATGACCTCCCTGGTCCGGTCGCTCCGTCCTGCCGCCTGGATCGTTCCGGTGCTGGCAGCTCTGGGATTGGTCCTGTTTGACTATACCATGGAACCCGTGGCCATGAAGCTCGACTACTGGAACTGGCAGGATCAGCATATCCCCTTTCAAAACTACCTGGCATGGTTCATCATCGCACTCGGGATATCGGCTGCAACCGTGCTGGCCAGGATCCGTATTGAAAACAGGCTCCTGAGATACTTCGTGGTCATTCAATGGATCTTTTTCCTTTTCCTCCATGTTTTCTTCCGATTCCTTGATGCCTGAAAAATAAATTCTTATAATTTTGATCTTCCATCAATTCTTCTATTCATCATGCGTTTTAAAACCCTGTTAATCTTTGTCCCCTTGCTGATTGCATTGTACAGTTTCTCATACGGGCAATTAAATAAAATAGAATTCCGGGAATTTGACCTGGAGAACGGCCTTCATGTAATCCTGCACCGGGATCCCAGCACACCCATTGTGGCCTTAAATATTACTTACCATGTGGGATCCAAGAATGAACAACCCGACCGGACCGGCTTTGCCCACTTCTTTGAGCACCTGATGTTTGAAGGCTCGGAATACATCAAGCGGGGGGATTTCGACAATTACGTTCAGAATGCCGGTGGGGTTAACAATGCGGGGACCTCTTTTGATTATACCATGTATTATGAGATCCTTCCATCCAATCAGCTTGAACTGGGATTATGGCTGGAGTCCGAAAGGTTACTGCATCTTCGTATTGACAGCCTGGGTGTTGAAACCCAGCGAAATGTCATTAAGGAGGAACGCCGGGAAACGTATGATAACCAGCCGTATATGTCATTCAAGGAAGAGGTGTTCTCCAATTCTTTTCATGAACATCCCTATCACTGGGTGCCGATCGGCAATATCCAGTATATAGACGAGGCAAAACTTAATGAATTCATAGAATTCTATGAACATTTCTACGTGCCGGAAAATGCGGTGCTTGTTATTGCCGGAGACCTAGACTACGAACATACCCTGAAGCTCGTACAGGATTATTTTGGGGAGGTCCCTTCCGGAGGCCACCTGATCTACCGGCCGGATGCAAAGGAACCCCCGTCCACCAAAGAGTTTCGGAAAACCGTCTACGACAACATACAACTGCCCGCCATATTTACCGCCTACCGCATGCCCGGGATGGGCGATCCCGACACTTACGCCCTGGGCATGCTGCAATCCCTTCTTGCCGGGGGACAAAGCTCGCGGCTTTATAAATCACTCGTGGACAATCAACAGCTTGCTCTTCAAAGCACCGCCGTACCGCTTACCCTCGAAGATGCAGGGTTGTTCATCGTTTACGGAGTTGCCAACATCGGGGTATCGCTTGAAGAAATCGAAGCCGCCATGGACGAAGAGATACGAAAGGTTGTGGAAGAGGGATTAACCGAAAGGGAGTTCCAGAAACTGCTTAACCAGACCGAAAACGATTTTATCAGTCAGAATACCACCATGGCAGGCATATCTGAAAATCTGGCCAGTTATTATACTTTTTTCGGCGATCCCGGACTGATCAATACCGAAATCAATAAATACCTCGCGGTAACACCGGAAGATATCGTTGCCGTGGCAAAAAAATACCTTGTTCCGGAAAATCGCGTAGTCCTTCATTACCTGCCTAAAGAACAAGAATAATAAAAACCCGAATACGATGAATTACAGATATATATCCTCCGGACTTCTTCTCCTCTTATCATTTGTTCTGTCTGCACAGATCGACCGCAGCAAGGCACCGGAACCGGGACCGGCACCCGAAATAAAGATCGGGGAGTACAGTTCCTTTGAATTGAAGAACGGCTTGAAGGTCTTTGTGGTGGAAAACCACAAGATCCCCAGGGTTGCGTATTCCCTGGTGCTTGACATAGATCCTTTCACGGAAGGCGACAGTATGGGGTATTCAACCATTGCCGGCGACCTTCTGGGTACGGCAACCACCACCAGGACCAAGGACCAGATCGATGAGGAGATTGATTTTATCGGCGCTTCACTCAGTACCTCCTCGGCTTCGATGTACGGTGCATCCCTCAAAAAACACAACGAGAAACTCCTGAATCTAATGTCGGATATCCTGCTGAATCCTGTTTTCAATCAGGATGAGCTTGATAAGATTAAGAAACAAACTCTTTCCGGACTGGCCTTCAATAAAACGGATCCTTCTTCGATTTCAGGTGTGGTAAGAGATGTCCTGCTTTACGGGAAGGACCATCCATACGGGGAGGTTACGACGGAAACATCCGTTGAGTCGGTTACCCTGGAGATGTGCGAAGATTTTTACCGTACCTATTTCAGGCCCAATATTGCCTACCTGGCCATTGTCGGGGATATCGATCTGAAAGAAGCCAAAAAACTTACCGGAAAGTACTTTGGCGAATGGCAAGCGGGCACGGTTCCCCAACACCGGTATGACATACCTACGGCTCCTGAAAGCGTTCAGGTATCGATCGTAGACCGCCCCCATGCAGTCCAGAGCGTTGTGAAAGTGGCCCATCCAGCAATATATACGGTCGGCATGGAAGACTACGTGAATGCCAGGGTAATGAACCTGATGCTCGGCGGCAGCGTTGCCAGGCTCGACCAGAATTTAAGAGAAAATCATGCCTATACTTACGGGGTCAACTCCTTCCTCAGCCAGGATAAATGGATAGGCAGTTTTTCTGTTTCAACGGATGTCCGAAATGAAGTGACCGATTCTGCTGTATATCAAATACTTTATGAAATGAACAGGATTCGCACCGAACTGGCCCCGGTGGAAGAAGTTGAAAAAATCAAGAACTATATGTCCGGCACATTTGCCCTTGCCCTTGAACAACCCGGCACCGTAGCCCGTTTTGCCCTGAACATAGCCCGTTATGACCTTCCGGTTGATTATTATGCAAATTACCTTAAGTACATTGCAGCCGTTAGCCCCGACGATATCCAGGCTGCGGCCCGGAAATACCTGAAACCTGATAACTGCCATATTCTCATTGTTGGCAAAGCCGATGAGGTCGCCGATAAACTCACGGCGTTCTCACACACAAAAACCATCAACTATTATGACGTCGAAGGCAATCGGATCGATCCTGCAGGCATGGCAGAGGCACTGCCTTCAGAACTCACGGCCGGCGATGTTATCGAGAACTACCTTACCGCCATCGGGGGCAGATCAAAACTTGAATCCCTCAGCGACATCCGTGTGAAAATGACCATGGACATGCAGGGGATGAAGATTGAATCGGAGACCCTGCGAAAAGCACCGGATAAATTCTTCCTGAGCATGACCGCGGGGGAGTATCTGTTAACCAGAATCTCGTATGACGGCTCCATCGGCAAATCTGCCGACATGCAGGGAGGCGAGCAGATACTGGAAGGAGAGGAACTTGAGGGCCTTCGTACCCAGGCACAGTTCATGCCGGAACTGGATTACCAGGGAGCAGGATACGCCCTGAACCTGCTTTCAATCGAAAAAGTGGACGGGACAGAGGCTTACAAACTTGAATTTAAAGATCCCTCCGGGAGAACAAGCCTGGCCTGGTACGATGCCGAAACCAGCCTGAGGATCCGGGAGGAAATGACGGAGGAGACGCCCGAAGGACCCATGGTTCAGATTACGAAATACGGGGATTACAGGGAGGTTAGCGGTATACTTTATCCGCATGAAATTATATTCAGTATCGGTCCCCAGGTACTCACCGGGACCGTCGACAGCGTTGTTTTCAATTCCGGGCTTGAAGATTCCGCTTTCAGGTAAAATCAATATGCGGGCAGTAATCCAGAGGGTTCAGAATGCCTCCGTATCGATCGGGGGTGAAGCGAAGGCTTCGATTGATGGGGGACTTCTTATCCTGCTTGGAATTGAGGAATCAGACCAGATCCAGGACCTGGAGTGGCTCAGTGGTAAAATTGCCCGCCTGCGTGTATTTCGTGACAGGGATGGAGTGATGAATCTATCCCTGCAGGATGTTAAAGGGGATGTACTCGTAGTCAGCCAGTTTACCCTGCACGCAAGCACTAAAAAAGGAAACCGGCCTTCCTATATACGGGCCGCAAAACCCGAGATCGCCATCCCTCTCTATGAAAAATTTGTGCGCCAGCTTGAGCTTGACTCAGGCCGGGAAGTCAGGACCGGGGAGTTTGGTGCCTATATGCAGGTTGAACTTGTCAACGACGGCCCGGTCACCATTATCATGGATTCAAGAAACAGGGAGTAAAACCCCTATCCAGCAGGTCCGTGCATGGGTCCGACAGCTATCCCACTCATGAATTGAATCTCCTCGCGGCAAGCCGCGAGGAATCATCGATTCATTGTTTATTTTAATTGTGCTCGCTAACCCACGCAGCAGAGCTGCGGGGAATGCGCTCGCGTAATTCAATCCAGGTTCATGGCTATATCCCTTCGTTCCCTCCATCAAGAACGAATTTCCATGATCCATCTTCCTGTTTTTTCCAGATGCTTACGTACTTGCCCCTGGAAATACTGCTATCCGCTTTATTTACCAGGCTGTAAATGCCATACGTATAACCAAGGTCCCCGGTTCTTGAAATATCTCCGGACAGGGGTTCCCAGGTAAGGACAAACCCGGTGTCAGAAAAGGATTCGAAAGAACGCATTATGGCATATTTCCCAACGACAGGCATCCTGTTTCTCTGCAGCAGTACGGCAGAATCATCGGCAAATTCAAGAAAGGCCTTTTTCTTGCCTTTTTCGACCGAGCAGCCGGAGAAATTTCTGTCTGCCTCCATCAGGTCTTCAACCGTGTCTGTACTGCATGCATGAAACAATAGGCAAATTATGGAAAAGAAATAAAGTCTGTGGCTCATAATTTCCGGATGTTTGATAATTTTGGTTTCTAAAGTTAATAAAAATGAGTAATGCTGCCCGTTTCAGCCCGGAAGACCTGAAGAACCGTCTCGAGCAGGTCGGATCACGGGGATATCTGGAAAATTCACCTGACAATTTAAGGCTGATGTTCAGCCTGATTGACCTGACCAGTTTGAATACCCATGATACCCCTGGCGGGATCAAAGAGCTATGCCGGAGAATAAACGAATTTCCAGAAAAATTCCCGGCGACACCAAATATCGGAGCCATCTGCGTATACCCTTCCCTGGTGCCTGCGGTCAGTGAGAATTTAAGGGTCCAGGGGGTTGGTATTGCATCGGTTGGCGCCGGATTTCCATCCTCCCAGACATTCCTGCCCGTGAAAGAACTGGAATGCAGAATGGCTGTGGAGGCGGGAGCAACTGAAATTGATATTGTGATTTCAGTCGGCAGGTACCTGGAAAACGATCTTGAATTTGTGAGCCGGGAGATCAGCAGGATCAAACAGATCGTTGCTCCGGCTAAACTCAAAGTGATCCTTGAAACCGGTCTCCTGCCGGGTCCCTCAGATATATATAAGGCATCCCTGGCAAGCCTGCAGGCCGGAGCGGATTTCATTAAAACCTCCACCGGCAAAATCCAGCCGGCCGCAACTCCTGAATCCGTACTGGTAATGTGCCAGGCCATCAAGGATCACCATGAAGATACCGGGATCATGTCGGGCATCAAACCGGCCGGAGGAATCAGCACGGCGGAACAGGCTCTTTCCTATGCCGGTATCATTCGGTCCGTACTCGGCGAAGAATGGCTCGATCCTGCTTTTTTCAGGATTGGTGCCAGCCGTCTTGCCAACCATATCCTTACCGAGATCGCCAGGCTTGAGGGTGAGAGCAGCGATCCGGTGGATTACTTCTAGAACCTCCATTAAACTGGATATTTACTATCTTTGCCCCCTGTGAATTCAACTTATTTCTTTGCCCAGGATACCATTGTCCGGACTCCGTCTGATACGGTTCCCGCTCCTGCCGTTGAGCATGATTCCGTCACCGGCGTGCGAAAATTCAGTACGGAAGATGTTGATGATATTTTCAGGGCCATGGAACAAAGGGAAAGAGCGCTTGATTCCATAACCCGCGTACGGGCCTACCATACATATCTTCGTTCCCGCGAGCAGGAACGCCCGAAAGGCTTTGATACCGCCGCGGTCCCATATAATTTCAATCAGGAATCAAGGTATCCGGACCCGAATCCGCTCGGCCAGCTCAGCCATAGGTTCTTTTCTTCAAAAGATACCATGAAACCCGTTTTTCTGGAGCAGGACATTCCCTCCGAAACCCTGCCTCTTGTCGAGGTCCGTTCTCAAGCCTCTCCGGATTCTTCCCCGGCACATGATCTTCGGCCTGACTGGCTGCTGGGACTCATTATCGGTAGCCTGGTCCTTCTTGCATGGCTGAAACTGTTTTACAATAAATTTTTCGACCAGACCATGCAATCGCTCTTTAATTACCAGTTATCCACGAAGCTGTTGCGTGACCAGAACATCTTTTCAAGAAGGGTGGCATTCCTGCTGAACCTTCATTTTATACTCATCGGGGCTGCCGGGATCTACCTGATTTTTGGATATTTCCATTTCAGGCCTTTTCCCCTGAGCGATATTTTGTCCTATCTGGCTTATGCCGGGATCCTTACCGGGTTCCTGGTCCTGAGATTCATCGCCTCCCATGCCATCGGTTATATATTCGATACACATTACGAATTCCGGGAATACCAGCATCAGTTGCTTTTGATCTATAAAAACCTTGGGATCTACCTGCTGGTGCTGGTCATAGGGATCGCCTATATCCATGAAGACCTGCGTGTTTACCTGGTTTACGCCGCTTTTTTACTTCTGGCAGCAGCCTTAATTTTACGTGTTATCAAGGGATTGAAAATTATTTTTACTAAAAAAGATATTTTAATATTTTATTTGATTTTATACCTTTGTATCCTTGAAATTTTACCATTACTGTTCTTTTACAGGTTTTTTTCTTTGTTGATACAAGAAGGATAGGTTTAATTGATACTTTCATGAGGATTAAGAAAATACTTGTTTCCCAGCCCAATCCAGATAATGGGAAATCCCCCTACTTTGAATTAGCTGAGCAGAACAATCTGCAAATAGATTTCCGACCCTTCATTCATGTGGAAGGAATTCCCGCCAAGGAGTTCAGGCAGGAACGAATCGACATCCTGGAGCATTCAGCAGTAATTTTTACGAGTAAAACCTCCGCGGATCATTTTTTCAGGATCTGCGAAGAGCTGCGTATCACGGTGCCCGATTCCATGAAATATTTTTGCATCTCAGAGGCAACTGCCTATTATCTTCAAAAGTATATTGTCTACCGGAAACGGAAGATATTTTACGGAAACGGCCAGTTTTCCGATCTGATGGACCTGATCAACAAGCACAGGGATGAGACTTTTCTGGTTCCCCTCTCCGACATTCACAAGGAAGAAGTTCCCAAAACACTGAAAGATCACAAAATCAAATTCAACAAGGCCATCATATACCGCACGGTATGCAGCGATCTTTCCGACCTCCTCGTTCTGGAATACGACATGCTTGTATTTTTCAGTCCCTCAGGCATAAAATCCCTGAAACAGAATTTCCCGGATTTCAAGCAGAACAGCATTAAAATCGCTTCTTTCGGAACCACTACGGCCAGTGCGGTTGAAGAAGCCGGTTTACGGCTGGATGTCAGGGCCCCCCTGCCAGAGGCTCCTTCCATGACCATGGCCCTCGACCTTTACATTAAATCCTTCAATAAGAATTCCAGGAAGTAATCTTTGGTTAACTTAGTGGTTTACTGTCAGCCAAGACAATCATGGCCGCTAAATTTACATTTGGTAAGCAAGAACGCCTGTCAAGCAACCTGGCCATACAGGATCTTCTGGCAAGTGGGCAGACGGTATCCGGGTTCCCCCTTAAAATTTACTGGAAGCCTTCGGATGACCTGAGACAGAAATTCCCTGCAAAAGTAGCCATCTCCGTACCCAGGCGCAAGTTTAAAAAGGCCGTTGACCGGAATCTTATGAAACGCAGGATACGGGAAGCATATAGGCTTAACAAGGACCTCATTTACGATCCGCTCCGGGAGAAGGAACTGTGTATCACGATGATCATTTTGTTCCTTTCGGACGAATTCATATCTTTCGAGCGCCTGGATGAGAACATGCGAGACATGCTCCGGAAACTGGCAGGCAATTTTACTTAAGCACATGCCCATCAGATGGTGTTACATACTGCTGCTGCTGCTGCCCCTGCCGGGATATTCCCAGGTGCTGGATACCATGTATTTCGACCGGAACTGGGAGCAGGCCGGTACATCTGATTTCTGCTACTACCGTTATATCTCCATGGATACCTCGGGTGAATTTCGTTTTTATGTGGAGGACTATTATCCCGATGGACAGATCCAGATGTCCGGCACCTATAAGTCCATTCGTCCCGATAACAAGGACGGTCACTTCATATACCGGTATGAGGATGGTAAAAAGCAGATGGAGTGCCATTACAGGAACAATCTTTTGCATGGCACCCTGGAGGAATGGTATGCATCCGGTCAGCCCGAAACCAAGCAGGAATTCAGCGGTGGATTATTGGACGGGGAATATACCTCCTGGCGGGAAGACGGCAGCCTGAAACTGAAAGCCCGTTATCACAGGGGAGAAAAACATGGTAATTTCCAGTCATTCTATCCGAACGGCCAAATGACCCGAAACGATTTTTATGAATACGGCACGCTTGTCGAGGGGACATGTTATTCTCCTGAAGGAGAGCAGGTTGATTATTTCCCTTATGTCTTGATGCCGGTGTTTCCCGGGGGACATAAAAGCCTTCGTGAGTATATTGAAAAGGAATTGAAATACCCGGCAGAAGCCCGCCGAAGAGGAATCGAAGGAGCTGTTATTATTTTGTTTACCGTTGACGAAAAAGGATGGGTCAAGGATCCAAGGGTTGTGAACGGCGACCAGAAATACTTTAATGAGGAGGCCCTCCGGGTGGTTGGGAAGTTCCCCAAATGGATACCGGGTGAAGTTGACGGGGTTCCTGCTCCCATCCAGGTAAGTGTTCCCATTGAATTCCGACTCCGATAATTAACCTTCCGGTCCCACACTTTTCTGCCAGAATTCTTACATTTGGTAATGGCCCAGCCATCTGCCCTGAAATTCAGTAAAAATCATACCCCATGAAAAAACCCATGGCAATCATCCAGAGGATCTTTCTTGCATCCTTGATCGTATGTTCTTTTTCCTGCCGGCACGAACCCGGAAAACCGGTCCCCATAGACCCGGGCTTCACTTCGTATATATCGGCTTTTACTTCGGGCTATGTCAGCAAACAGGCATTCATACGGGTTCGGCTCGCCGAGGAAATCGACGAGGGGATGCAGGAAGCCCTTGATGAAAAATTATTCCAATTAACTCCTCCGGTAAAAGGATCGGCTTACTGGATAGATACCCGGACCATTGAGTTCCGGCCGGACGAGGAAATGAAATCCGGAACGGCATACAAGGTGAATTTTGCCCTGGATAAACTCCTGGACGTTCCTGCGAACTTCAAAACTTTTTCATTTGATTTTCAAACCATAGAACAGGGCTTTTCAATCAGCCATGAAAGTCCCCGGACCTATGATCTCAATAATCTTCGATGGCTCTATTTGAAAGGAATTCTGCGATCGGCTGATATTCTTCAGAACTCCGAACTTCCCGGGCTGGTAAAGGCTGAAATGGGATCCGGGGAACTGAATATCCGCTGGGAACAGGATCCGGACGGAAGAACCCATACATTCGTCATTGACAGTATTGAACGAAGAGAGAAGGAAGGCCGGCTTGTCCTGGCCTGGGACGGGAGGAAAATCAAGGCAGAAAGCAGGGGAGAAGAGGAAGTCCTGATTCCGGCCCTCGGTGATTTTAAACTGATGGATATTAGCGTCGTACAACAGCCGGAACAATACATATCCCTTACATTTTCAGATCCCCTTAAGCAGAAGCAATACCTCAACGGCTTGATATCCCTTGACAATGGAACCGATCTCTCTTTCATCGTCGAAAGCAACGAGATCAAAGCTTATCCATCGGTCCGCCAGAAAGGCAGCATGCAGGTACTGGTTTCATCGGGCATCCGAAACATACTGGATTATAAACTCAAGGCAGGCGATGAATATACGGTCAGTTTTGAGGAGGTGAAGCCAGCCGTCCGTCTTCTCGGGAAAGGGGTTATACTCCCTTCTTCCGATGGACTCATCCTTCCTTTTGAGGCGGTGAACCTGAGTGCCGTCGAGGTCCGGATCATTCGCATCTATGAAAACAATATCGGGCAGTTCCTGCAGGTGAACCACCTGGATGGGGATTATCAGTTGAAACGTGTCGGGCGGTTGATCCTGCGCAAGACCGTTCCGTTGAATACGGGTACGGCCATTGATTTTGGCAGGTGGAATGCCTTTTCTCTTGATCTTTCAGACCTGATCAAAAGTGAGCCCGGCGCCCTGTACAGGGTCGAACTCGGTTTCCGTAAAAAACATTCCCTTTTCCCCTGCGGCACAGCAGCAGAGGATGAGGTAAGCCTTGAGGATATGGACGAAGATTTTGATCAGACATTTGAATCGGAATTAAGTTACTGGGACTCCTACGAGAATTATTATTACGATGAGGATTATTACTATTATGACTGGAGCGAAAGAGAGGATCCATGCTCCCCTTCCTATTACGGGAAACATCGTTCGGTGGCCCGCAATATCCTTGCTTCCGATCTTGGGATCATTGCAAAGGGAGGATCGGACAATTCATTGTCTGTGGCCGTAACGGATCTCCGGACAACAGAGCCGCTTTCTGGTGTCGAAATTGAAATCTTCAATTATCAGCAGCAAGCCATCGGGTCCACCCGAACCAATGATAAAGGCATCGCCACGCTTTCGCTTGACAATAAGCCATTTATGCTTATTGCCAGGTATGGGGAACAAAGAGGCTATCTACGCCTGGATGATGGTTCATCTCTTTCGCTCAGCCGCTTCGACGTGTCCGGGAATGTTATCCAGAAAGGAGTAAAAGCTTTTATTTATGGTGAAAGGGGGGTCTGGCGCCCCGGAGATACCCTTTTCCTCACATTTATGCTGGAAGACCGAAAAGAACAATTGCCTCCGGATCACCCGGTTCGTTTTGAATTGCTGAATCCCCAGGGCCAGCTGGTCAAGAAAATGACACGCAGCAGTGCGTCCCATGGATTTTATTCTTTTGTTACCCTGACACATCCGGATGCCCCTACCGGGAACTGGACCGCCAGGATCCGGGTGGGCGGACTCAGCTTCACAAAATGGTTGAGAATCGAAAGCGTCAAACCCAATCGTTTGAAAATCAATCTTGATTTTGGCACCGAAATGCTTTCCGTGTCCGATCCTTCGGTGCGCGGCAAGCTTGCCGTAACCTGGCTGCATGGTGCCGTGGCTAGAAATCTCAGGGCAAATGTGTCCGTGGTCCTGAACCAGGTTAAGACTGTTTTTGACAGGTATCCGGATTATGCGTTTGACGACCCGGTCCGCAGTTACTACTCCGAAGAACATACGTTGTTCGATGGGAAGTTGGATGAAGAAGGAAAAGCAAGCTTTGCCACCCGGATACAAACCGGAAATTCAAGTCCCGGAATGCTCCGTGCAGGTTTTGTCACGCGTGTATTTGAAGAAAGCGGCGAATTCAGCATTGACCGTCATTCCATGCTTTACTCACCGTATTCCAGTTACGTTGGGATAAAAACCCCGAAAGGAGACAGGGCAAGGGGGATGTTGCTCACCGATACCAGCCATACGGTGGAACTGGTAAGCCTTGATCCGGATGGTAACAGGATTGACCGGAACAATATTGATGTCAGGATCTACAAAGTATCCTGGCGATGGTGGTGGGATGCGGGATACGATAACCTGGCCTCCTATGTGGGCAGTTCCGAGCATCAGCCCGTCTACAGCGGCAAGGTTAGCACCCTTGATGGGGAAGGGAGTTTCCGTTTTCGAATTGATTACCCGGAATGGGGCCGGTACCTGATACGTGCGGTGGATCCCGTGAGCGGTCATGCCAGCGGAAAAACTGTCTATATAGACTGGCCTGGCTGGGCCGGACGGGCCCAGCGGGAGCATCCCGGCGGGGCGGCCATGCTAAGTTTCAGTGCCGATAAACAAAAATACCAGGTGGGTGAAACTGCAACGGTATCCATACCTGCTTCCGGCCAGGGACGGATCCTGGTAAGCATTGAAAACGGATCGGGTGTGCTCGATGCATACTGGGTGGAAGCCATGGAACCGGAGACCAGGTTTAATTTTAAAATCAGTCCCGAAATGGCCCCCAACATCTACGTGAATATCACCCTTGTCCAGCCTCATGCACAATCCAAAAACGATCTCCCGATACGTCTTTACGGGGTAATTCCACTGATGGTGGAAGATCCGGAAACTAAATTGCATCCGGAACTAAAGATGCCCGATGTGCTGCGGCCCGAGAAAAAAGTCAGCATCAAGGTAAGCGAACGAAACGGCAGGGAATGTTCCTATACGCTGGCCATGGTTGATGAGGGACTCCTGGATCTCACCCGTTTTGCCACCCCTGGTCCCTGGGAACATTTCTACGCCCGTGAGGCACTGGGGGTCAGGACCTGGGATGTCTACGATGCAGTTCTCGGGTCCTATGGTGGAAGGATCGAACAAATATTCGCCATCGGCGGAGGCTTTGATGAAGAGGAAGCCGGTGAAGATGCACAGAGCCGGGCAATGCGTTTCAAACCCATGGTCAGGGTCCTGGGTCCTTTCACCCTGAAAAAGGGCCAGACGCATACCCATTCCATCACCCTTCCAAATTACGTGGGTTCGGTGAGAACCATGGTCATTGCCGGAAATCAATTTGCATACGGGAATACAGAAAAAACCACTCCGGTAAAAAAACCATTAATGGTCCTGGCCACCCTTCCAAGGGTGCTTGGTCCTGGCGAACAGGTCAGCCTTCCGGTCACAGTTTTTGCCATGGAGGAAAACATCCGCAACGTAAAACTGGAAATTAAAACCAATGAATTTCTTGAACTGTCCGGGGAAAAGGAAAAACGCATCCCGTTTGAACAGACCGGTGACAAACTGGAGACATTTCAGCTCAATGTCGTAAAGAAAATTGGTATAGGTAAAGTTGAGGTAATCGCCAGCAGTGGTTCAGAAACAGCTTCTTATGAAATAGAAATTGAAATCCGTAATCCAAATCCGCCGGTCACGGAATTCATGGATGAAGTCCTTGACCCCGGGCAATCCCTTGAGCGGAACTATACCTTCCCCGGAATGCCCGGTACGAATTCCGCAATTCTTGAGGTTTCGAATATTCCTCCTATTGATTTTGGAAGGAGGCTTAAATATCTTCTGAGGTATCCCCACGGATGCATCGAACAAACAACCTCTGCAGCTTTCCCGCAGCTTTACCTTGGCGACATAACCCAGATGAACGATGTTTTACGGGTCAGAACCGAAAACAATATCAAAGCTGCCATTAAGCGGCTTCAAAGCTTTATGCTGCCATCCGGCGGATTTGCATACTGGCCCGGAACAAGTGATGCCAGCCACTGGGCCACTTCCTATGCCGGACATTTCCTGCTTGAAGCGGAGAACAAGGGATTTGCCCTGCCGGTAAATTTCAAAAGGCAATGGATTCGGTTCCAGAGCAGGGAATCAAACCGATGGAAAAGAAATGCGGAACAGTACCGCCAGGATGACCTGGTTCAGGCATATCGCCTGTATACCCTTGCCCTTGCAGGTGAACCCGAACTGGGCGCCATGAACCGCCTGCGTGAAATGGAAGGGATCTCGGTCCAGTCCCGCTGGCGGCTTGCAGCCGCATACGCACTTGCCGGCCAGCCGGGAACCGCTGAAGAACTCATACGTGAAGGTGTCCCGGAAATTCCTGCCTATTCCGGCTTTAATTACAGCTTTGGTTCCCGGGAAAGAGACATGGCCATGGTCCTGGAGACCCTGGTATTAATGAATAAGCGAAGCGAGGGAGCCAGCCTGGCCCGGGAAATCTCCGATGAACTCAGAAGCCAGCGCTGGATGAGTACCCAGACCACCGCATATTGCCTGCTGGCCATGTCAAAGTTTGCCGGAAGCCAGGGGGTTTCCAAAGAGCTTCGCTTCAGCTACCTTGTAAACGATGGGAATAAGGTCAATGCGATCACAAAATTATCCATGGCAAGGATAGACATAGAGCCCGGAGGAAGACCCGGGGGAAAGATCCTACTGGAAAACAAAGGGGAAGGCATGCTTTTCGTACGGATCACCATGGAAGGGATACCGGAAACCGGCAGGGAAAATGCCGCTGAAAATAAGCTTAGAATGAATGTTTCTTATACCGATATGGCCGGGCATCCCATGGATGTTGCAAGGATCCGGCAGGGTACGGATTTTCTCGCCCATGTCAGCCTAGCAAATCCATTGGGTGTGCAAATTTACAAGGACATGGCCCTGACCCAGATCTTTCCTTCCGGCTGGGAGATCCACAATGCCCGCATGGATGAATTCAGTCCGGCCTACCATTCAGACCGCCCCGGCTACCAGGATATACGGGATGACCGGGTATATACCTATTTCGACATCGGGCGGCAGGGGAGCAAAAATTTTGTTATTCAGCTGAATGCAGCTTACCTCGGGAGGTTCTACCTGCCTGCTGTCTATTGCGAGGCCATGTACGACGAAACGGTGAATGCGCTTGTCCCCGGCAGGTGGGTAGAAGTGATCGATGTGCAGTAGGTCGCCATACGGTGACATACCATGATCTTCTGACTGACAGGACATGTATAAAAGGCCTTTCCTTTCGGGATACATTTTGTTTGCCGCTGCAGCACTGGCAATGCTTCTGCTGTTTTGGTCCTGCCTTCCAGATCCCTTGTTCAAGGACCCTTTCAGCACCGTGCTGGAGGATCGCCGGGGTGAATTGCTCGGAGCCAGGATCGCCGATGACGGACAATGGCGTTTCCCCCCACTGGAAAGTGTTCCTGAAAAATATGCGCAATGCCTGGTCTCTTTTGAAGACCGTTACTTTTATTATCACCATGGGGTCAACCCGCTTGCGTTGCTCAGGGCTTTTCGGCAAAATGTAAAGGCAGGCAGGGTGGTCAGCGGCGGAAGCACCATCACCATGCAGGTGATCCGCCTGTCAAGGAAAGGGAAACCGCGTACGGTCCCGGAAAAATTCATCGAGGTTCTGCAGGCATCACGATTGGAGCTGAGCCATTCGAAAGATCAGGTCCTGGCCCTGTATGCCTCCCATGCTCCATACGGGGGGAATGTTGTGGGGCTCGATGCTGCATCCTGGCGGTATTTCGGACGATCGCCGGATCAACTTACCTGGGCTGAATCGGCAACGCTGGCCGTACTTCCCAACGCACCTTCCCTGATACATCCCGGGCGGAACCGTTCCCTCTTGCTGGCAAAGCGAAACCGGCTTCTCGAACTCCTGCATGAACGCGGCATACTGGATTCCCTGAGTCTTGCCCTTGCCAGGATGGAACCCCTTCCCGGAGAGCCTTTGCCGCTGCCATCTTCGGCTCCCCATTTGCTGGATCATATTTATACAAACTACAGGGGTCAGAGGCTCCGGTCCACCCTTGATGCAGAACTCCAGCAAAGGGTAAACGAGATTCTGGAAGTGCATCATAAGTCTCTGCAATACAACGAAATACACAATGCATCCTGTCTTGTTCTTGAAACCATGAGCGGGAAGGTTCTGGCTTATGTGGGGAATACCGGCGGTCCGGATGAACCCGGGTATTCACCGGATGTGGACATTGTGCGTTCTGCCCGTAGCACAGGCAGCATCCTGAAGCCCCTGTTGTTCTGTCTCATGCTCGAGGAAGGCGAGATCCTAACCGGATCACTTGTCCCGGATATACCAACCCAGTACACCGGGTATTCTCCGAAAAATTTCAGCCTGGGTTATGACGGGGCTGTTCCGGCCCGCAGGGCATTGGCCCGCTCGCTTAACGTTCCTGCCGTAAGGATGCTGCAGTCTTATGGCCTGGAAAGATTCCACCACCGCCTCAGGGAACTGGACATGCAGACACTTAATTTCCCGGCGGAACATTATGGCCTGAGCCTTATCCTCGGCGGGGCGGAAGGAACGCTCTGGTGGATTACCGGTATGTATGCTTCAATGGGGCGGATACTCGGGCATTATAACAGAACCGGGGAATACTGCAAGCAGGATATTCATCCGCCTTTGTTCATAACGGGAGAATCAATTGATCGGCCTTCCTTTTCGGCGGACAATCCCCATCCCTTCAGTGCAGCTTCCATATGGCTTACGTTTCAATCTTTAATTGAAGTCAACCGTCCTGTGTCGCAGGCCGGTTGGAGTTCATTTGAGTCCAGCTCCAGGATTGCCTGGAAAACAGGTACCAGTTTTGGATTCCGCGATGGCTGGGCCGTAGGTACCGGTCCATCTTATACCATCGGTGTCTGGGCCGGGAATGCCGACGGGGAAGGCCGCCCGGACCTCACCGGAATTTCCGCCGCTGCTCCAATTCTTTTTGACGTATTCGGTATTCTGCCGCCGTCCCCATGGTTCCATCCCCCCCTCAACGAACTTTTCCCGGCTCCGGTCTGCCGCCAGAGCGGTTACCTTCCCGGTCCCCATTGCCAGGAAACAGATACCATCCTGGTATGCGAAAAGGGACTCCTTTCCCGTCCATGTCCATACCATATAAGGGTGCACCTCACAAAAGACGGACGTTACAGGGTGAACAGCGACTGCATGGACACCGAACAGATGAAACACGAATCCTGGTTTGTGCTCCCTCCTGTTCAGGAATGGTACTACCGTTCCAGGAATCCCAGCTACCGGGTACTTCCCGACCTGCATCCGGATTGCAGTGAGAACGAAAACATCGTGTACATGGAAATGATCTATCCTCGGCACTCAGCACGTGTTTTTGTTCCACGTGAACTTGATGGTTCACAGGGGGAGATCATCCTGGAAGCTGCGCATCGGAAATCTTCTTCGCGCATCCACTGGCATCTGAATGATGTTTATCTGGGATCTACCCAGCATCTGCACCAGATGGGGATCTCCCCGGATAATGGATTCTATACATTAACCCTGGTTGACGATGCCGGCAATATCCTGACGCATTCCTTTGAGGTGGTCGACAGGGAATGATTTATCCTGAAATGAAAAAAATAGTTAAAAACACAGGGTTTCAAACCTTTTGATCCCTACATCCGTTATTAACATGTATATTTGTTCTTCCATTTAACACCATCTTTTAAAAATGAGTAGAAAGAAATTAACCAGAAGGGCCGGTATCTGTGCAATTATTGTATTAATCGCAGCGGGATCCTTTATTTTCCTTTCGTCTTCGAGCGACGATTTTAAACTGGTTAAAAGCCTGGAAATTTATTACTCCCTGTTCCGGGAACTTAACCTGTTTTATGTGGATGAAATGAACCCCGAGGAGCTGGTGGAAAACAGCATTAAAGGGATGCTGGAGGAACTCGATCCCTATACCACCTATATTCCTGAGTCCGATCGGGAGAACTTTAATTTCATGACCACCGGGGAATACGGGGGAATTGGCTCCCTGATCCGCAGAAACGGCGATTATGCGATCATTGCCGAACCCTACGAAGGTTTCCCTGCCACACGTGCCGGGCTCAGGGCGGGAGATACCATTCTGTCCATTGATGGACTATCCATGAAAAACATGGATATCAGCCAGATAAGCGAGAAATTAAAGGGCAAGCCCAAAACCCCGCTAACGCTTAAAATAAAGAGATACGGACATCCGGATCCTCTTGAAATTTCCCTTGTCAGGGAAAAGATAACCATCTCCAATGTCCCCTATTACGGCATGCTTAACGATCACATCGGATACATCAGGCTTTCCAATTTCACCACCGGGGCGGCCCAGGAAACTAAATCGGCTTTACTTGCACTCAGGAAAAATCCTTCCCTGGATGCCATTGTTCTTGACTTGAGGGGAAATCCCGGGGGACTCCTGATCGAAGCTGTCAATGCAGCCAATCTTTTTGTGCCCCAGGGACAGGAAATTGTCAGTACCCACGGCAGGGTCAAACAATGGGACCAGGAATACAGGACCCGCTTTATGCCTGTTGATACATCCGTATTCCTGGCCGTCCTGGTAAGCCGTGGTTCGGCTTCTGCGTCCGAAATTGTTGCCGGAGCCCTCCAGGACCTTGACCGCGCAGTAATTATCGGACAGCGCACATTTGGAAAGGGACTGGTTCAGACCACCAGGGATCTCAGCTACAATACAAAACTCAAGGTGACAACGGCCAAATACTATATCCCTTCCGGACGATGCATCCAGGCACTTGATTATTCAAAAAGGAACGAGGATGGAAGTGTTGGTACCATTCCCGATTCCCTGATTTCCGAATACCTTACACGAAACGGAAGAACCGTTTACGACGGAGGAGGTATCCAGCCTGATTTTGCAACGGATCCTGAAATCCTGAGCCAGATCAGTATTGCATTGATAACCAGGAATGTCATATTTGATTATGCAACCATATTTGCCGCCCGTCATGACAGTATCGGTCCTGTAGATCGCTTTGATTTATCGCTTGGGGATTACGAAGAATTTAAAGAAATGGTGTCCTCGCTTGATTTCATCTATGAAACAAACAGCGAAGAATCGTTAAAATCCCTCATCGAAACGGCCAAGCGCGAGAAGTATTTTGACCTTGCCGAAGATGAATTCACCGCCCTGGAAGGCAAACTCGCCCATAACAACGAAAAAGACCTCGATAATTTCAGTAAGGAGATCCGGCAGTTGCTAAAAGAAGAGATTGCAGTCCGTTACTATTATCAGAAGGGCCGTGTGGAGGCATCACTTAAATCCGATCCGGAAGTAAACAAGGCCATTACGGTGCTGGAAAAACCGGATTTATATCTCAGCACACTGCGGGAACCTGCCGCGGAGATCCACGCCCGCGCCAATGGTTCGGGGAACTAATTTTAGCCGCCTGGAGCAGGAGGAATCAGGGTGATCTGGTCTCCGTCCCGTATTTCCTTTTCTTCGTGCACAATGCAGCCATTAATGGCCACCACAAAACTGATCGCACTGAATGCAGTATGTTTTTTCAAGATTTTTTGAAGCACCCCGGATCTTAAACCGGTGTGATCAATCAATTCTTTGCCGAGGCCCGCTTTCCCGGCAAGGATCCCCAAATAATTTACCGTAATTGACATACCTGTTTTTATTAATGCGCCTCCAGCCAGTTATCGCCGGTACCGTATTCAACAATCAGAGGAACCGATAATTCATAGGCGTTTTCCATTTTACTGATTGCCATTTGCTTCAGGGCCTCCAGTTCCGGTCGATAGACATCGAAAACCAGTTCATCGTGGACCTGCAGGATCATTTTGCTCATCATATTCATTTCCTGGAGATTGTCCTGTATCTGGATCATGGCGATTTTTATAATGTCTGCAGCGGATCCCTGTATGGGGGCATTGATGGCATTGCGCTCTGCAAATCCACGCACAATGGCATTCCTTGAATGAATATCCCGAAGAATTCTTCGCCTCCCGAGTATGGTTTCGACATATCCTTTTTCCCGGGCGGTGGCGATGCATTCATCCATGTATTCCTTTACCCGCTTATAAGTGTCGAAATAATTATCAATCAACTCCTTGGCCTCCTTCCGGGGAATGTTCAACCGCTGGGCAAGGCCGAATGCGGATATCCCGTAAATGATCCCGAAATTAGCTGTTTTGGCCTTTCCGCGCTGCTCCCTGCTAATATCTTCAGCCGCAATGTTGAAAATCTTCGAGGCGGTATCCGTATGAATGTCCTCTCCTTTCTGAAAGGCTTCCCTCATCAATGGATCCCCGCTCATATGGGCCATCAGTCTCAGTTCAATCTGACTGTAATCCGCCGACAGAAAAATGTATTCGCTGCTCCTGGGCACAAATGCCTTTCGGATCTCCCTTCCCTTTTCTTCCCTTATCGGAATGTTTTGCATGTTAGGATTGTTTGAGCTTAGCCGGCCAGTTGCTGCCACTGCCTGGTTGTAAGAAGTATGGATAAGGCCGGTGCGGGCGTTGATCATCTTTGGAAGCGCCTCTACGTAGGTGGACAGTAATTTTTTCAGGGTCCTGAATTCCAAAACCTTATTAATCACCGGATGTTTGTCGGCCAGCTTGATCAGCACATCCTCGCCGGTTGAATACTGCTTTGATTTTGTTTTTCTGGCATCGGAGCTTATTTTCAATTTATCAAACAAAATCTCACCCAGCTGTTTTGGAGAAGAAATATTAAACTCCTCGCCGGCCAGTTCATAGATGGAATCCCTTAATTCAATCAACTCGCTTTCAAGCACCCCGGCGTATTTATCAAGGCTGTCCCTGTCAAGTCTGATTCCGGCAGCCTCCATGTTGCAAAGTACCGTTACCAGAGGAAATTCTATATCCTTTGCAAGGCTTTCCAGTCCCACATTCTTGAGCTCCTCCCTGAGAAGCAGGTACAACTGCCAGGTGATGTCGGCATCTTCGCAGGCATAATCACATATCTTTTCAATGGGCACATCCCTCATGTTTCCCTGCCTGGCCCCTTTTTTACCTATGAGATCTTCTATCGGGACATTTCTGTATCCCAGGTAGGCTTCGGCCAGTGAATCCAGGCCATGCTTCTGTTCAGGCTGAATAAGGTAATGGGCGATCATCGTATCGAAGAGGGGACCCCTGCTACAAACATCATAATTTTTCAGGACCTGAATATCATATTTCAGGTTTTGGCCAACTTTTAATGTTTCGTCATTCTCAAATATGGGTCTGAAAACTGCGAGCAGTTTCTTTGCTTCTTCCCGTTTATCCGGGAAGGGAACATACCATGCCTCGTGCGGTTCCCATGCAAACGCAAGGCCAACCAGTTCTGCATCCAGGGCATTGATGTCCGTGGTTTCTGTATCAAAACAGAATGCCTTCAGCCCTTTCAATTCCCTTGCAAGCTCCCGGGCTTTGTCCATGGTATCCGCACAAAGATACCGATGCTCAATGTCCTGAATGGTTTTAAAATGGTATACTGGGGAAACGGACATGGCAGGATCCGAAAACAAATCCCCCTGCTCCGGATATGTTCCATCAGAAACTGAGTCTTCCGGGATGGGTTTTCCGGATTCCGCACCGTCCAGTTTCAATGCGGACAATACCTTGCCCGCGAGGGTTTTAAACTCCAGTTCCTGGAAAAGCGAGACAAGGTCCTGCTTGTTTGCCCCTCCATAAACCAGATCCTGTTCATTGAATTCCACCGGGACATCCAGACGAATGGTGGCCAGGTCTTTGGACAGAAGAATCTTGTCAAGGTTCTGAATTATGCTTTCCTTCAGCTTTCCCTTTAATTCCTCTTTATGGTCGATGAGATTTTCAAGCGACTTATATTCTGAGATTAATTTTTTCGATGTTTTTTCACCGATCCCCGGGGCCCCGGGGATATTGTCCGAGCTATCTCCCCAGAGTGCAAGAATATCTATTACCTGCCTGGGCGAATCCACCAGGAAAAGATCCTTTACTTCCTTGATCCCGATAAGCTCCGCCGAATTGCCTGACCGCCTTGGTTTATACATAAAAACCTGATCGCTCACCAATTGAGTAAAGTCCTTATCGGGGGTCATCATATAGACAAGGAATCCCCTGGAACTGGCCTGGGTAGCCAGGGTTCCGATCACATCATCGGCCTCGTAACCCTCTACCTCAATGACCGGGATATTAAATGCTTCAAGGATCTTTTTAATCCAGGGGACGGATTTCTTGATCTCTTCCGGAGTGGCTTCACGATTTGCCTTGTATTCTGGAAATTTATCATGCCTGAATGTCGGACCGGGAGGATCGAATACCACACCGATATGAGTCGGGGACTCCGTGCGCAGAATTTCTTCGAGCGTTGCTGTGAACCCATAAATCGCGGAAGTATTCAATCCCTTTGAATTTATCATCTGGGCCCTAATAAACGCATAGTAAGCCCTGAATATCAGTGCATAGGCGTCCAGCAAAAAAAGCTTTTTATGCTCCATTCGGCAATATAAAAAAATTCCTCCTTATCGCGAAGGCTGTAAATACCAGGAACAACCTGATTTTATGATCGGGTTGAAACCTAAGGACTGTCTGAAGCAAACCACTCCGCCCAGGAGCTTGCGGTTTCAATCAGTTTTAAACTGTGAAGTGAGACTTTCGGAGGCAAAGCCTTCCTGATCCTCATGGCCATGTCCAAAACCAGGTTTTCACAGGTAGGCTGGTAATCTACAATGTAAAATTTATCAAACATCTGCTCCACCCGCTTTATTTCAGGCTGGCTGGCCCTGGAACTAATGACCACCGAATGGTCGAACCGGTCAACCACCTCTTTCTTAACAATGGCCTTCAGGTCTGAAAAATCCATTACCATCCCAAGCTTCGGGGAATTCTGGTCGGAACTCGTTTCACCTATAATCGTGACGTACAGTTGATACGAATGCCCGTGAATATTCCGGCAGGGCCCGTCATAGTTCCACAGAGCGTGGGCCATTTCGAAAGTAAAACTCTTGGTTACCCGGATTTTTGCCATAATATCCTCAGAGACAGGCACATTGACTTATGCAATCAACAATACTACTCAGGTTGTCGTGCTTTAAGAAATAATAGGTGTTTTTTCCACCCCTCTGTGAAGACAGTACGCCTTTGTCCTTAAGGATCCCAAGATGGTGGGATGTGGTCGACTGTTCAATTTTCAGAAGCTCATGAATTTCGGTTACCGTGAGTTTTTTACCATCGTCCAGGTAATTCAGGATGGCGATTCTCATGGGATGCGCGATCGCCTTGAGCATGCTCGCGGCCTTTTCCAATTCTTCCGGACTTAATTTATCAAATTTCATTTCCAGTAATTTTATTTAGTTATCGATTGCCCTGCGCATTATGCTGCTGGCATACCTGAAGGCACAATGCAAAAACAATAAGTTTTATTTACAAATACAAATATATGAATATCTGTTCTTAATTGGTTTGTAATCTTTAAAAATTTGTCACATCTGCATAAATATCAGTGATTTGGAATGTTTCTATTCAAGCGCTCAGCTATTTGAGCCATTTTATTCCTATTTTTACCACTGCAAAAATTCCAGCCCAGCGGATGACCCAGCTTGAAGAGATCCGGAAACCGGTTAATCAGGAAATGCGAGAATTCGAAAAGCATTTTCGAGAAGCGATGAAAAGCAAAATCCCGCTGGTGAATATAATCATCCACTACCTTCTAAGAAGAAAAGGGAAGCAAATCCGGCCCTTATTCGTATTCCTGACTGCCGGTCTTACCGGTGGGATTACCGATTCCACTTACAATGCCGCCAGTTTAATCGAATTGCTTCACACGGCAAGCCTGATCCACGATGACGTGGTTGATGAGTCCTATGAGCGCCGGGGATTCTTTTCCGTCAATGCCCTTTGGAAATCCAAGGTAGCGGTTCTTCTTGGGGATTACCTTCTTGCCAGGGGATTGCTTCTTTCGGTTGAGAAAAATGAATACAAATTACTTCAACTGGTATCCGATGCAGTAAGGGAAATGAGCGAGGGAGAGCTCTTGCAGATACAGAAATCACGAAAATTGAATATTACAAAGGATGAATATTTTGAAATCATCCGAAAGAAAACAGCAACCCTGATTGCCGCCTGCACCGCTTGCGGGGCCTGGTCATCCAGCCAGGACCAGGAACTGACCGAAAAAATGAGACAGTTCGGAGAATCGGTTGGCATGGCATTTCAAATAAAGGATGACCTTTTTGACTATCAGAAAAAAGGCATCATTGGAAAACCGACCGGGAATGATATCAAGGAAAAAAAATTCACACTTCCGCTCATACATGCTCTTGAAAATTGTCCGGACTCGAAACGCAAGCACATCATCCGTACCATAAGAAGACATAATAACAGTTCTAAAAAGGTTCAGGAGGTGATTGAATTTGCCATCACCAATAATGGATTGGAATATTCGGAAAAAAAGATGATGGCGTATCGTGACCAGGCACTTGAAATTTTATCCGAGTTGCCTGATACTGAGCACAATGCTTCCCTTAAAAAATTAGTTAATTACGTGGTTGAGCGCAAGAAATAATCCTTCAGGATCTCAGCCTTTTTCTTCCCAACTACTTCGGCAAGCAATTCAATATCAGCAGATTTTATCCTCTCAATTGATTCAAAACTGCCCATTAGCAGTGTTTTTGTCTTGTCCCCGATTCCCTTGATTTCGTCCAGTTCAGATGCGGTCATTGATTTAATTCTTTTTTCCCTGTGAAAATTTATGCCAAAACGATGCGCCTCGTTTCTCAATTGTTGTATTATTTTCAAGGTCTCTGAATTTTTATCAATATACATTGGGAACTTGTCTCCCGGATAGTAAATTTCTTCCAGACGCTTGGCCACCCCTATGACGGCCATTTTACCATGAATCCCTAATTTTTCGAGGCTTTTAATAGCAGCGTTCAGTTGTCCCTTGCCACCGTCAACAATCACAAGCTGAGGCAGATCCTTTTGTTCTTTTAACAACCTGCTGTAACGTCTATATATAATTTCCTGCATGCTTGCAAAATCATCTGGCCCCCTTACCGTCTTTATATGATAATGCCTGTAATCACGCTTGCTCGGCCTGGCATTCCTGAAAACAACACATGCGGCAACCGGGTCGTCGCCCCCAAGGTTTGAATTGTCAAAACATTCAATGTGTTCCGGCAGTTGCTTCAGACGAAGATCCTTTTTCATGGTTTCCAGTATTCGTAAAAACCTTGATCCGGGTTTTAAATTTTCAAGCCTTTTTTTCCGCTCTATCCGGTAATGGCGTGCATTCCGTTCGGAGAGTTCAAGCAATTTCTTTTTATCCCCTTTTTGCGGAACAACAAAACGGACGTTTTCCAGGCTAAGGTCAACGCGCAATGGAACAATAACAAGCTTTGCATTGCTGTTTGTCTTCTGTCTAATATCGACCACGGCCAGCGATAAAAGCTCCTCCTTGCTTTCGTTCATTTTCTTTTTCAACTCCAGGGTATGGGCCTGTACAACAGCACCCTCGATAACCTTCAGATAATTCACAAAAGCGAAACCTTCTTCCTCAACAATTGAATACACATCAGCATTCCGAATTTTGGGATTTACAATGGTTGATTTACTCCTGTATTTTTCAAGGACCTCCAATTTCTCCTTCAGAACCTGGGCTTCCTCAAACTTGAATTCCCCGGCATATTTTTTCATAAGTCCTTTCAAATATCCGGATACCTGTTTCAGGTTGCCCTTGAGGATTTGCTTAACCTGTTCAATGGAATTTAAATATTCCTGTTCATCCTGGAACCCCACACAAGGAGCCATGCAGTTTCCCAGATGATACTCAAGGCAAACCTTGAATTTCCCGCTTTTAATATTATCCTGGCTTAGGTTTAGCCGGCAATTCCTGACAGGAAACAGGCGCCGGGCAATTTCCAGCAGGGTCTTAACCATTACAACGGAAGTATATGGCCCATAATAGGTTGAACCGTCCTGGGCCAGGTTTCGGGTATAAAAAATTCTCGGGAATGGCTCGTTCTTTATGCAGATCCAGGGAAATGTTTTATCGTCTTTCAGCAATACATTATACCTTGGCTGGTGTTTTTTAATCAGATTGTTTTCCAGCAACAGGGCATCCGATTCAGAAGCGACCACAATGTGTTTAATGTCGGCTATTTTACCTACCAGGATACGATGCTTAAAACTTTCATTCCTTGAACTTGAAAAGTAAGAAGAAACTCTTTTTTTAAGGTCAGCGGCTTTCCCGATATACAATAGTTGTCCTTCGCTGTCAAAGTACTGGTAAACACCCGGTTTATCAGGAAGTACTTCAACGATGGATTTTAAGAATTCGTGTTTGCTATTTTCCTTCAAATTTAACGATTGAAGCAACTGTTCTGTTTTTCAGTTTTTCCCGTCCTTTAAGCTCCGGCAGCTCAACCAAAAAAAGACACCCTGCCACATTTCCTCCGCCTTTTTCGATTAATCGGCAGGCGGCTTCTGCGGTTCCTCCGGTAGCCAGTAAATCGTCGACCACCAGGTATGAATATCCTTTAATTACAGCGTCAACGTGGACCTCAACAGAATCTCTGCCATATTCAAGTTCATAATCTTCCTTTAAGACATCGGCAGGCAATTTGCCCGGTTTGCGTACAGGCACAAAACCTTTCTCCAATATATTCGCCAGCACGGATCCAAATATGAATCCCCGGGATTCTATCCCCACTATGAAATCAAAGCCACCAAACATTCCCGCAGACGAGGCCAGGCATTCACATGACATTCGGAATGCAGATTTGTCTTTCATAAGGGTTGTCACATCCCGGAACATTATACCTGGCTCCGGAAAATCTGGGATGGTCCTGATTGAGTTTTTAATCGTATTGCCATGTTCCATATCTATCCGTTTATTTAGCTTTCAAATCTATCAGGAAATTTCTCCGCCCGAATGGCAGTTCCCATGCCATGAAATACATAACAGACCACAAATTGTTCCACGTGGAACAATCAACGGCCCAGATGAACCAAAAGCACAGAGACATCAGAAGGAGAAACTCCGCTAATCCGGCTTGCCTGCCCTATGGTTCCGGGCCTTATTTTTTTCAATTTCTGCCTGGCTTCGGTTGAGATAGAGCTTAAAGCATCATAATCGATGGACGCCTCTATTCTTATCTTTTCCAGCCTTTTGATCTTTTCTGCCAGTTTTCTTTCCCTCTCAATGTATCCGGAATACTTTATATTAATTTCTACCGATTCAACGATTTCATCGTTCGTTCCAACACCGAGTTTATCCATTTCCCTTTCAAATCCCGGGATTTCCTTCCATAAATCGGATATTTTAACCTGGGGACGTTCTATTAATCTCACACTTTTCATCTTCTGTTTAATGCCTGCTGTTCCAAGAACTTCTAGTTTTTTATTAACCTCAGAAGGGGATACGCTCTGATTTCGCAGATAATCCAGGATTTCTTTTCTTGTTGTTTGTTTTCGTTCTAAGGCAATCATCCTTTCAGCACCCGCAAGTCCGATCCGGAAGGAAAGTGGGGTGAGCCTTTCATCTGCATTGTCCTGTCTTAATAGAATTCGGTATTCCGCTCGCGAGGTAAACATTCGGTAAGGTTCGTCCACACCCTTGGTAACCAGGTCATCAATTAACACACCTATATACGAATTATCTCTTTCCAGAATAAAATCCTCTTTCCCCGCTACTTTATTTGACGCATTTATTCCTGCCATAATCCCCTGTGCCGCTGCTTCCTCATAACCGGTGGTACCATTTATTTGTCCCGCAAAATACAAACCATTGATTCTTTTTGTTTCCAGGCTGTGTTTTAACTGCGTTGGCGGATAGTAATCGTACTCTATTGCATATCCCGGCCTGAAAATTTTTACGTTTTCCAATCCCCGTATCTTTCTCATCCCTTCCAGTTGTATATTCCATGGCAAGGAACTGGAAAATCCGTTTATATAATATTCATATGTATTCAAACCCTCCGGTTCCAGAAACAACATATGCCTGTCTTTATCTGCAAAAGTGACGATCTTGTCCTCAATACTTGGACAGTAACGTGGGCCAATGCTCTCTATGGTACCGTTATACAAAGGAGAGTCCACAAATCCTTTTTCAAGCGCCCGGTGTACAGTTTCATTCGTATACGCGATATAGCAGCTCCTATGTTTTGAATAATCAACCTCATAAGGCAAATACGAAAATTTCAGTCCCTCATTGTCCCCCGGCTGCTCCTCCATAACACTGAAATCAATCGTTCTTCCGTCCAGTCTTGCTGGGGTACCCGTTTTCATTCTTCCAACCTCAAAATCAAATTCCCTCAACTGTTCACTTATTCCAACGGAATGTTGCTCTCCGGCCCTTCCTCCCTTCTGTTGATTTTTCCCTATATGCATGAGCCCGTTAATGAATGTGCCATTTGTCAGTATAACCGTTTCTGAATAAAATTCAATATTCATTCTTGTTTTCACTCCCCTTACCCTATCTCCCTCAATGATCAGTTCCGTGACCATATCCTGCCAGAAATCCAGCTTTTCTATTCCCTCCAAAACTTCCCGCCACCGAATACTGAAATTCACCCTGTCACACTGGGCTCTTGGGCTCCACATTGCAGGCCCCTTTGATCTGTTCAGCATCCTGAACTGGATCATAGACCTGTCCGTTACTATGCCGCTATAGCCCCCCATGGCGTCTATTTCTCTGACTATCTGGCCCTTGGCAATTCCCCCCATGGCCGGATTGCATGACATTTGCGCAATTTTTGTCATGTCCATGGTGATAAGCAACACCCGGCTTCCCAAATTAGCGGCTGCAGCTGCGGCTTCGCTGCCAGCATGCCCGGCACCTACAACGATTATATCATATTTTTCAACCATTGCTAATCATCTCTTGCATGGCAAATTTAGTGAATTCAAAAGATTGGGGAGTAACGTGGCTTCTATTCTGCCTCAATATAGGATCGGAGGTATTGGTCTTCCCTTTTTCTCATTTCCTTCTTTTCCTCTTCCCCTGCATCTCCGTATCCCATTAAGTGCAAAATTCCATGTATGATCACCCTTAATAGTTCCTTTTCCCTGCTTTCTCCATAGGTCACGGCATTTTCATTAACACGCTCCAGGCTTATGAACAGATCGCCGCTTATAATCGATCCTTCCGAATAATCAAATGTTATGATATCTGTATTATAATCCCGCGAAAGGTAGGCTTTGTTAATGCTTCGCAGGTACATATCAGAGGTTAGAATGAGATTAATGCTTCCGGTCTTTTTCTGTTCGGATTCTATTACTGATTTAACCCAGGATTTAATTGCCCGCTTTTGTTTAATCCCGGAATGTATTTTTTCATCGTGGAAACGAATGGCCAACTTTCAGAGCTTAAAAGTTAGACGTACTTTTCTTCCTTTTTCCTTGAAGGATATCTCATCGGATAGTTTTTCCATCAGGAACACACCCCTTCCATTAACCTTTTCAACATTTCCCGGGGCAGTTGGATCCGGTATGTTCTTATAATTAAATCCTTTCCCCTGATCCGTTACAACCAATACCAATTCATCGTTGCTCCAATGAAATTGTATGTTTACGTCTTTATTTTCATCCAGTTTGTTTCCGTGCAGTATGGCATTATTCGCGGCTTCCATTGTTGCAATTAACACATTTCCATATATTTCTGAACTCATACTGCATGCGGTTGAAACTTCGTCCACCATTTTTTCAACTTCCCTGAGGCTATCCACCCTGGATGCTATTTTCAACACTTTTTCCATATCCCTAAATTCAGGTATTCCTTTATACTTAATAACGTTTCAATAGGTTACCTTTTTTACCTGTTTTTTTAGATGTGGTTTTTTTATCTAACTTTTTTAGGGGGGTTTCAATTTCGGCTGATCCATTCTTCCGGGTTCTGAATGCTCCTTTCCTTCCAAATCTGCATATGTAAAACAGTACTATTTGTTTCATTATCAGTATATACCGTCCCAAGCACCTGTTTTACGTTTACCTTGTCTCCCTGTTTAACTTTTAAATCCACCAGGTTCTGATATACGGTAAGAAAATTTCCATGCCTCAGTATTATTGTATAATTTGCCCCGAGAATGGCAACTATTTTCGTTACTTCTCCTTCAAACAATGCCCTTGCTTCTGCTCCTTTAATCGTTGAAATATCAACCCCGTCGTTGGCGATGGTTATCTGCTTTAAAACCGGGTGCGGATGCACTCCATAGCTTCCTGTTATAACTCCCCGCTCCACGGGCCAGGGAAGTTTTCCTTTATTTCCCTGAAAATTATCGGATATTAATTTTTCTTCAGGAGTCAACTGTTCGTAAACATTTCTTGACCTTGCTTTCCTCGCTTCAGCGGCGATTATTGCAGCGATCTCCTTTTCCAGCCGATCTGCTATGTCTCTTTTTTCCTTTATTTCCTTTCTGAGGTCTTCTTCTCTTTTCATCAGATCTGAAACGAATTGGTTTTTACCTCTTCGTTCGATTTCCAGGTTATGATTCTCGTTTCTCTTTTCCAGCACCAGCGCTTCTTTTTTAATTTTTATTTTTTCAAGTTCTTCAACCTCCAGTATGATTTCATTTTTCATTTTCTGGATCAATTCAGCCTGTTCCTTCCGATGCTTTGAGAATTGCTGCAGGTATTTCATTCTCCGGTATGCCTGATTGAAATTCTCAGAAGACATGATATATATTAGCCAATCACTTTTTCTCCTGTTCCAGTAGGCCTGCACGATCAATTCGGCATATTGGCTTCTTATTATTTCAAGATCCTTTTCCATATCCGATATCAAGTCATTTTTCTGCTCAATTTCCTGCTCGATGTATTCTACCTCCAGGTTTATGTTATTTATTATATTGTTTCTCAGTTTAATTCTTGTATTCAGGATCTTTACCCGCTGCAGTGTGCTTTTTCTGTTCCTCTGTGTTTCAACCAGTAAATTGTTCGTATATTCAATTTCCTGCTGTGTCTTTGTCTTCCTTTCTTCAAGTTCCTTCCGGTTTTGTCCGGCGCTAAATCCCGGATATACTGAGACCACCATCAAAACCAACAGCCGGGTCCATCTTAAGGATGATTTATATGTTTCTCTCTTCATAAAGGATCAAAGGTCTTCCCTTGTGTAATGCTCTGGGACTGAAAATTCAACATTTATTGAATCATCGAATACGATTTGCCCGTAGTTAATGTTCACCTGGATGGTATTGTTGCTTTCCACCATATCGACTCTTAAATTCTTTGGAAACATCCATCCTTCTGATTCCACAAACTCCTCATAATCAAGGTTTAGCTTCATCTTTAGCTCATAATCAACAACGAATATATTTTCAAGCCGCCTTCCCTCCCTGTCAATTTCAATACCCTGGTTCGTAATCCTGTTTCCATCCCTGAAAGCATCTACGATGAATAAATTGTTTTCTTTTCTTGTTGTTAATTGTTTCTCATAAATCCTGTCCCCATAGTTTTCCTTGTAATAAAATACTTCGTTGGCCAGCATGGCTTGCATGTCATAAAATCCAACAGGTATATTATACTTGCGTTTGAAATATTCGAATGAGTCAGCGTAATAACTTTTTTCCGGCCTGTTTATCAGGATTACAGAATCCCTCGTGCACAGTATCCGAAATACCTCATAACCCAGGGCGGGTATAATGGATACGGCAATCATACTGTCCCTGTAAATTGCAATCTTCCCTTTTACTTTATCCTGCACCCCGTTCATTGAAAAATCCACATCAACCCTGTTTATTTTCATGGTATGGAATCCATGTGTTTTTTTCTTCAGAATGGATATCATGGCCAGTTCGGCATTTCCGCTGCTGTCAGGTTCAGGAGTTTTTGTTATTCGCTTTGCCCGGCAACTTACTATAAGCAATGCTGCCAAAATCCATATCGAAAATTTAATTCCGTATCTCAGTGAAAAACTATTCATTCAATTTTCCCCCTATATTTTCGGCGTTCCCGCCTTTTTCAATGGCGATATTCCAGTATTTTTCAGCATCTTTCCGGTTTCCCATTTTATCCAGAATATCTCCGTAATGCTCAAGTATATCGGGATCTTCATTACCTCCATTCGCCATCGCTTTTTCCATGTACTTCCGAGCCTCGCTTAACCTTCCTTCTTTAAATAATATCCAGGCATAGGTGTCCAGGTATGTGGGATTCTCAGGTTCTGCCAGAATGGTCTGCCTGCTCATCTTTTCAGCCTTATCCAATTTTTCTTCCCTCAAGGCAAGGTAATAGCTATAATTGTTTAAAATCATTATATTGTCCGGCTCCATTTCCAGTGCTTTTTCAAAATATTCATCCGATTTTTCATATTGTTCCTGATTTCTCCAGGCTTCTGCCAGAAAAGAATAGAATTGCACGGTAAGCGGAATGTTATTTTCTACATATTTCAATCCCTGTTCAAGAGAACGAATGGCTTCCTTATATTCTTCTTTCTGCATGGCTGCATTCCCATAAAAAAGATAGAGAAAGGGTTTGTCCGGAAAATATTGCATGGCTTCCTTACACTTTTCGTAAACCTTATCTGTATTTCCCAGTATGTTTTCAATAAATACAGTCTGTTCCCATATGAAGTAATTTCCTTTTTGCTCCTCAAGAACTTCTTCATATATTTCCAGGGCTTCCTCATATTTTTCCTGTTTGGCCATAAAATCCGCTCTGGCTGTCTTTACCCTGTAGTCATCCGGATGCATTTTGGTCAATATCCTTATCAGGGTATCTATTTCGCTTTCGTATTCCAGGAATAAGCTTTCATTTGTAAGAAAATCAATCAGCACATTCATTTTCCTGTCCACTTCCAAGGAATTGTTCCTGAATGCCAATCCCAGATACTCAAATTGTTTATCCCGATTATTATCCAGCCTGTAAAATTCAGCCATAGAAAGCTGTGCAATCCCGTTTTCCGGTTCTATCTGAAATATTTTTTTATAGGTGTCCATGGCTTCTTCTTTTCTTTCAATAGTTGTGTAAAGCTCAGCCAGGATTCCCAGATATCTGATTTCTTCCGGAGCCGCTTGGATCAATGCTTCCAGCTCTGCAATGGCCATATCGTATTTTTTCTCCCTAACATATATTTGCTCTTTAAGCAGGGAAACGGGTTCCGATATCCCGTTTTCAGATTCTATTTCATTAAGCATTTTCAGCGCCCTTTGGGTTTTCCCTATCTCCGAATACAGGCGGCTTAATTCATATTTTACTTCGATTTTCTCCGGCCATCTTTCCAGTATTTCTTCATATACGCTTGCCGCACTATCAACTTCCCTGGTCATCAAATACAGCTGGGCCATTTGTATTTTATACCAGTAGTTATCCGGGGCAAGCACGCATGCTTTCCGATTCACAACCTTTGCTGCATTTAAATTCCTTCCAACCATATATATGCCCGACAGCTGGAAGTATGCCGCATCGCTGTAAGGATTCACTTCTATGCATTTTCTATACAATGCAGCCGCCTGTTTAAAGTTCCCGAAAAGTTTTTGCTTGGTTGCTTCGGTCAGGGCATAATTATATTCCCGCTGCTGGCTTTCGCTCATGGTTTTAGGAGCATTCACCACAACGGTTTTTTCTGTTCCCTTGCATCCTGCCAGCATAATCCCTGTTACCGCTGAAATCAGCAGATAATATTTTATTTTCTTTCTTGCATTCATTTTCTTTCTCCGTTGCCTCTTATTTACGCTTCACATTGCATTCTTATTGCCCGGTATGTCCGAATCCTCCACTTCCCCTTGCGGTGTCATTCAGGCTGTTGGTCTCATTCCATTCAATGGTTTCATGTTTTGCCACGATCATCTGGCATATGCGTTCTCCGTCTTTAATCACAAAGGCTTTTTCCGACAGGTTAATAAGTATGATGCCTACTTCGCCCCGGTAATCGGAATCAATGGTTCCCGGTGTATTCAGCACCGTAATGCCTTTTTTCAATGCCAATCCGCTGCGTGGTCGAATCTGAGCTTCGTAATTGGGGGGCAGTTCCATAAATAAGCCTGTCGGGACCAGCATTCTTTCCCCCGGACCAATAACAATCGCTTCGTCCAGGTTTGCCCTCAGATCCATTCCCGCGGACAAGGCTGTGCTGTAGGCCGGCAATGGGTGTTTTGATCGGTTCACTATCCTGATTTTCATTTTATTAATTTATGTGTTGAGCTTTCGTATGTCCCTGCGTTCTTTAAGAACGACAATTATACTAAATCCTGCCAATAATGCGGTATTAAACAACAAATTAAGGCCGCGTGGCATGTTTCCTGCATAATAGGCAAGAACAAAAATAATAAGGGCAATAAACACATACAATCCGATTCTTCCCATCGGGTATTGAATCCTGTAATATTTCCGTCCAAGCAGCCAGGAGACCAGAACCATGCTTCCGTAGCATGCCACATGTGCCCAGGCAGAGGCGGTATATCCGTATACCGGAATGTAAAACCAGTTTATCAGGAAAGTGATGCCTGCACCCATAAGGGTTATCATGGCTCCAAAGCGTGTCAGGTTATTCAACTTATACCATATGGATAAATTAAAAAACACGCCCAGCAACAGATTGGCCAGAAGTATTACGGGGACGATGTGTAGTCCACCGCGAAAGGCACCTCCTATAAAATGCTTGAACACATCCATGTACAGGGTGACTACGAGAAATATCCCGATGGCGGCAATTATGAAATATTTCATTACCTCTGCAAAAAGCTCCCTGGCGTTTTTCCGTTCTGCCTGTCCAAAATAGAAGGGTTCACTGGCATACCGGAACATCTGGATGAAAAGCGTCATCAATACTGCTATTTTATAATTGGCGCCGTACACTCCCAGCTGTGCGAGTGCCGTATCCGGATCGCTCAGCAGATGTTTCAGCAATATCCGGTCAAGCGCTTCATTGATGGTTCCGGCCATTCCCGCAACAAGCAGCGGGAAGGAGTAGGACAGCATTTTTTTCCAGAGCCCGGCATTGAACCGAAACCTCATCCTGGCGATGGTTCCGAGTAATAATAAAAGCGTAAACGCACTCGATGCAACATTGGAAATAAAGACATACCCCACTCCTATGTCTGGGTTATAAACTGCATCCAGCCAGTCAGGAAGGCCTTTTTCAGATGCAACTTTTGGTATAAAATACAGGAAGGCGAAATTCAAGCCTATGTTCAGGATCACGCTTGCCACGCGTATGGTGGCAAATTTTAAGGCCTTGTTTTCCCATCGTAACCGTGCAAAGGGGATGGCTGTAAAAGCATCGATACCAACAATTATTCCAATCCACAGAATAAATTCCGGCTGGTTCTCATAACCCAGTAAGGAGGCAATATTCCCGTGGAACATACTTACAAGGAAAATGAATCCGCCGGAGGTGAACAACAGCGACAGCATGCTGGTACTGAAAACTTCCTCGCCATTTTTATTTAACTGTGCATATCGGAAATAGCCCGTTTCCATCCCGTATGTGAGGATGATCATAAGGAATACGACGTAGGCATATAATTCCGTTACCACCCCGTATTCGCCAAGTTCAAATACCCGGGTGAAAAAGGGTGTAAGAAGCAGGTAATTAAGAAGCCTGGGCACTACGGTTCCAAAACCATAAACTGCCGTCTGTCCGAACAATTGTTTAATTGGATTCACGCCATCCACCAGATTCTGCTCAAAGATAGTTTGCCGCGTTAAATCAGGGCATGCACAAAGGGTAAATTAATTAACAATATCCAGCAAGGCGGTTTCCAGGTCCGGGTATCTGAATACAAACCCTTCCTTTTTCAATCTTTCCGGTAGCACGTACTGTCCCCCGCTTAGCACTTCTGCCCCTTTTCCATAAATCAGCCTCAGTGCAATGACCGGAACCGCAAGGATGGCCGGTCGGTGCAATATCCGGCTAAGTATGCGTGTGAATTCACGGTTCGTGCATATGCCAGGAGCTACCAGATTATAGATCCCAGTCTTCCCCTGTTCCAGAATATTTTCTGTGGCCCTTAAAAGATCCATTATATGTATCCAGGCAAAAGCCTGTTTCCCGCTTCCAATGCGCCCTCCGAGTCCCCATTTAAACAGAGGCAGCAGCCTCCCGGGCATGCCTCCCTGTTTGCTCAGAACAACCCCTATCCTGAGAACCGCAACCTTGCTGTTTTTTCCTGCAAGCTGAAGAGCTTCTTTTTCCCATTCATCCACGACTTGCCGCATGAATCCTTCTGCTTTAATCATGCTTTTTTCTGTATGAATGCCCTGGCCTGAATAAATGCCAACGGCGGATGCATTAATTAAATGCCTTTCCTTTGGCGTTCCGTTATTCAATATCAAACCAAGTTTTTTTGTTGTTAGGATCCTGCTTTCCATTATCTTCCTCCTGTTCCGGGAGGTCCATCTTCGTATGACCGGGGTCCCGGCAAAATTCAGGATCATATCGGCTTTTTCGTATTCTCTTACAAATTCTGAATCGTTTTTCTGAAAATCCTTTCTCCCGATGCCGATAATACGATGCTGTTTCAGATGATCTGCCATGGCGCTCCCAATCGTGCCTGTATATCCTGCGATCAGTATGGTTTTCTTTTTCAAGGGAAATGATTTAGTTTTGTGACTTCAAGTTACTAGAAGATGATAAACAGAATACAAATATTCCTGCTTTTTGTTCTGGTTTTTGCAGGGCAGCGTCAGTTATTTTCCCAGACACCCGCATTTACGGTGCTCATAGAAACCAGCATGGGGAACCTCCGCTGTATCCTATACGAGGAAACACCCTTCCATTCTGAAAACTTTATCAAGCTGGCAAAAGAAGGTTTTTACAACGGCCTTCTCTTTCATCGGGTGATCCTTGATTTTATGATACAATCGGGGGATCCGAATTCCCGGGATGCGCCTAAGGATATTGCACTGGGATACGGTGATTCGGGTTACAAAATACCTGCAGAATTCCATCCGGGCCTTTATCACAGGAGGGGAGCCCTTGGGGCAGCCCGCCAGGGAGACCAGGTCAATCCTTCCCGTGAGTCTAATGGATCGCAGTTTTATATCGTGCAGGGCAGAAAAATGACCGATGCAGACCTGGATGCCATGGTGGCCTCTGGATCGCATATAAAATTCACTCCTGAACAGAGAACGTTGTACGGTACTTCCGGGGGCGCCCCGCATCTTGATTATGCGTACACGGTTTTTGGTGCAGTGGTGGAGGGTTTTGATGTACTCGATGAGATTGCATCGGTACCTACAGATTCAAGGGACCGCCCCATAGAAGATATCAAAATTATCAGGATCACGGTTCTTAACTAATTTCTTTATTTTTGTTCAACATTTCATGGCATGCTTGAACAGATCGACAGAATAAAAAAGGAAATTCTTGCATTTCAGTCCCATTCCCAAGAAGAGACGGAATCGTTCAAGCTTCGCTATCTCAGTAAAAAGGGACTTGTCTCTGAGTTGTTCAATGCTTTCAGGGCTCTTCCTTCTGAACAAAAAAAAGAATTTGGACAGAAGCTAAACGACCTGAAACAGCTTGCCCTTCAGAAACTCGAAGATTTCAGGTTTTCCGGTGTAAATAAACACCCCGGCGAAGAAAAGCCAGATCTTACCCGTCCCGGCGTACAGATGCCGCTCGGTTCCAGGCATCCTGTTTCCATAGTCAGGCGTGAAATCATAGATATTTTTTCTCGTGTTGGCTTTGTGATTTCCGAAGGACCTGAAATTGAGGATGACTGGCATGTTTTTTCTGCGCTTAACTTTCCCCATGATCATCCGGCCAGGGACATGCAAGACACCTTTTTCATCCGTAGGAATCCGGATATTTTGTTACGTACCCACACTTCTTCTGTTCAGGTACGGGTAATGGAAAAACAGCAGCCCCCGATCCGTACCATCTCTCCGGGGCGGGTATTTCGCAATGAAGCTATCTCTGCGCGCGCACATTGCATTTTTCATCAGGTGGAAGGATTATACATTGACGAGGGTGTTTCGTTCGCTGACATGCGGCAAATATTGCTGTATTTTGCCCGTGAATTGTTTGGGCACCAGACCGAGATACGGTTGCGTCCTTCTTTTTTCCCTTTCACAGAGCCTTCTGCCGAAATGGATATCTCATGCAGTATCTGCGGGGGAAGCGGATGCAATGTCTGCAAACATACCGGCTGGGTGGAAATCATGGGGTGCGGAATGGTGGATCCCAATGTACTTGAGAATTGTCATATTGATTCAGAAAAATACACGGGTTACGCTTTTGGAATGGGTGTCGAGCGTATTGCCATGCTGAAATACCAGATTAATGATCTGCGGCTTTACTTTGAGAACGACAAGCGTTTTCTTGACCAGTTCCGTTCGGCCTGGTAATGATTTTCCTGTCCCTGCGTCAGGTCAGCACAAGATGAGGGCGAACCCTGAATTCCTGTACCACGGCGCGATAACATTCTTTTTCATTCCAGTATTTTAATTTCATATTCGAGATCCATTGCCTTCTTGTAGGAATAGCTCACTCCGCAATATTTATCCTTGCTCATGTTCACGGCTTTTTCTACTTTATTCCGGTCAACATTATTACCCCCGATCTCGTAGATTACTTTCATTCTTGTGAAATGTTTCGGGTGTTCTTCGGTCAGGTCGCTCTCAATAACGACATTCAGGCTATCGTATTCAACCCTCATCTTGTTCATCAGTGAGATGAGATCCATGCCCGTGCAACCTGCCAGGGCTAACATCATTAATGGCTTTGGTTTGGGTCCTTTGCCCTGTCCCCCGAACTCCGGATCTGAATCGATTACGACCTTGTAACCCGCCATGTCAGCCTCGAAGGACATGCCTTCCGTCCATTTCAGATTGATTTTTTCCTTCTTCATTTTTGCAAATAATTAATTCGCAAAGTTAGGGATAAATTGTATATTGCACAGCCGTTATTTCCGTACTTTATCGTAGGTCTATCTGTGGTGTATGAAAAATCCCCAATCCTTATCTTGCGATGATGGTTGTCTGGTCAGCTCAAACTCCATTTTCAAGCATCTGACCAGGGAAGAGCTCGACCTGCTGAATTTTGAAAAGACCGTCGAACAATTCAAGCGAGGGTCGGTTATCTACCGTGAAAGCAACAGGATCAACGGTTGTTACTTTATTCAGAAAGGCATCATTAAGGTATTCAAGACCGGCATCGACGGAAAGGAACAGATCATACGATTTGCACAGACCGGTGATATTATCGGTTTTCGTTCGGTTCTAAGCAATGAACTTGCCTGTACCACCGCGGAGGTGCTCGACGATGCTGTTACCTGTTATATTCCTTCCGAAACCCTGATTCACCTCGTAAAACACAATGGGAATTTTTCCATGGAGCTGATGCAGATAACCTGCAAGGAACTGGGTGAAGCAAACGCCTACATCACCGACATTGCTCAGAAAACGGTAAGGGAGCGTCTGGCGGAGATCCTGATTCACCTTAAAAATGATTTTGGCCTGGACGACAATAAGGTCCTGCAGATTTCCCTTACCCGCGAGGAACTGGCTAATATTGTAGGTACGGCAACGGAATCCGTTATTCGCCTGCTCTCTGAATTTAAACAGGACCAGCTGATTGAACTGAACGGGAGAAAGATCAAGATCCTGGATGAACCGGGTCTTATCCGCATTGGAAACCTCTACGAATGATCCCGTATCAGAACTGGATTTCTGAATCTCCAAACAATGGTTTTCCCAGGTGCCTGAATGCTCGCTCGGTTACCTGCCTTCCCCTTGGGGTTCTTTTGATATAGCCTTCCTTGATCAGGAAAGGCTCGTAGACCTCTTCGATGGTTCCCCCGTCTTCACCTACAGCAGTAGCTATGGTAGATATGCCCACGGGTCCTCCTTTGAATTTTTCAATGATGGTGGAAAGGATTTTGTTGTCCATTTCATCCAGCCCGTGCTGGTCAATGTTCATGGCCTCAAGCGAATACCTGGTAATATCCAGGTCGATTTTACCGCTCCCTTTCACCTGCGCGAAATCCCTTACCCTTCTTAACAGAGCATTTGCAATTCTTGGGGTGCCCCTGCTCCGGGAAGCCAGTTCACCTGAAGCCTTGTCATTAATTTCCACATCAAGGATTCCGGCCGAGCGCCGGATGATTTTCTTCAGTACCTCCGCATCGTAATATTCAAGCAGGAACTTTATGCTGAAACGGGCTCTAAGGGGACTGGTAAGGAGGCCGGACCGGGTGGTGGCGCCAATCAGGGTAAAGGCGTTGAGTCCGAGTTGAATGGACCTTGCGCTTGGCCCTTTGTCGATCATCAGGTCTATGCGGTAATCTTCCATGGCAGAATAAAGATATTCTTCAACCACCGGAGGCAGCCTGTGGATCTCATCGATGAACAGAACATCCGATTCTTCCAATCCTGTCAATATCCCGGCCAGGTCTCCCGGCTTGTCCAGCACCGGACCGGATGTTACCCTGAGATTTACACCCATTTCATTGGATATGATATAGGCAAGGGTGGTCTTTCCTAGTCCCGGCGGTCCATGCAGCAGGACGTGGTCCAGGGCTTCTCCTCTCTGGCGGGCGGCCTGTACATATACTTTCAGGTTTTCCACAGTTTTGGGCTGGCCTCTGAAATCCGAAAAACTCAGTGGTCGTAATCTTCGTTCATATTCCCTGTCCTGGTCGGTCAGTCCCCCGCTATGTATCCCAAATTTATCTTCCATTTTATTTCAGGCCTTATTGAATCAGGATCCTCGAGCCTTCTGGCAGGTCAACCTTCACCCCGTTCACCCTTGCTTCGATATCGTTCTTATAAGTGATTGTCATGGTAAGATTCCCCTCTTCGTCGTATTTTTTCCAGCTCTTTTCCCGTATGCCCATGACGTAATATCTTTCTTCTTTCAGATTTCCGTTCTGATAGAACAATTTATGCCTGCCATCGGGATTTCCCTGTATATAATAACCTTCAAATTTCAGGTTCCCGTCCTTGTAAAAATACTCCCACTTGCCGTCCCGCAGTCCTGTAATATAGCTTCCGACCTCTACCTGGTCTCCTTCCTTGTAATACCATTTCCCTTCTTTTTCCCCGTCAATATAATCTCCCTGGGTTATGACTGTTCCGTCGGGTGCATACTCGATCAGCCTTCCATCTTCCCGGCCGTTGAAAAAATATTCTTCCCTCATGGTGCTCCCGTCTTCGTAGTACCAAATCCACAACCCATGCGGCCTGCCCCGGTTATATTCCCCGGTTTGCTCAACTCTGCCATTCGGCCTGTAGAATACCCATTTCCCTGTCCTGTAATTATCTGTATACCACCCTTCTGCCTTGAGTTTTCCCCCGGGGAAAAAATCTTTCCATGGGCCTTGTTTGTCGCCTTCTTCGTCGATGATTCCTTCGGCAATTACTTTTCCGTTATTATCGTAAGTCTTTGCTGCGATAATGTCGCCCTGGGGACTGTAGTCCCGGTGTATGCCTATGGGAACATTCTGTCTATATGGCCCGCTTCTGACAAGACGGTTCTGTTCGTTGTATTCATTGCGTATTTCTATGCTTTCCTCGCTTGATACGTCTTCTGCAACAACTTGTCCTTCTTCATATTTCATGACCATAACCAGATTCCCTTTTTTGTTGAATTCTTTGTAGAGTCCATCCAGCATGCCGTCCCGGTATGTCCGTTCGGTTTTCAATTTCCCATCCGGGTAAAAATCTTTCCATACCCCCTGCTTTTGCCCGTTTTTATCAAGCCGGTTAATTTCTTCCCTGTCCGTCATCTGCCCGTTATGATAATATACAAGTGAACGGATCATTCCTTCTTTGCTATATTCTTTGCTGAGTCCCTGCTTCTTCCCGTTCACGTAACTTACCTCGCTCTTGATCCTGCCGTCATCGTAAAAATAATACGATAGTCCTTCCCGCTTGTCATTGACATACAGTTCCCTTGAAATAACCACGCCATAATCCCGTCCGTCTTTCTGGTTTTCATAGCCGCATACAACATGGTAACCATTTTTCTTGCCAAACATATAGCTGATTTTCTGCAGGGTGTCTCCCTTGTTATCGTAAAAAGTCCATATGCTGTCAAGCAAAAAATTGGCCCGTTTTCCTTCCGATTTTTTTACCCCGCTCGGGTAGTAGGTTGTCCAGTATCCGTCGGGTTTTCCTTCCCTCATAGTTCCCTCACTGGACAATTGCCCATCCGGATAATAAAATTGTACAACGCCGTCAGTGGGGACATCCCCCTGGGCCATTAGTGAAGCGCAAAACAAAACAAAAAGCATCAACAGAAGGGTGTTTTTCCCTGTTTTTTCTGCTTTTATTCTATTTGTATCCTGGCTTTTCAAATGCCTAATTTTTCGGATATCTCCAGCATTCTTTTAATGGAGTGAACCGCCTTTTCCCGAATGCTTTTTTCAACCTGCACCTCAGGCAACTCATGTTTTAAACAATTGTACAACTTCTTTATTGTAATTAATTTCATGAAATTGCAGTTGTTGCATGCGCATGTAGAATCCTTTGGGGGAGCCGGGATGAATAGTTTAAGCGGATTGGCTTTTTGCATCTGGTGTATGATCCCCGATTCGGTAGCTACAATGTACTTTTTAGAACTGTCTTTTTTTGTGAAATTCAACAGTGAGTGTGTCGAACCTATATGATCCGAAACCAGCAGGATTGGCTTTTTACATTCAGGATGCGCTATAATCTTCGCATCCGGTTCCTTTTCCTTTATCTCTAGTATTCTTTCCAGTGAAAATTCTTCATGAACATGGCAGGCTCCCTGCCAGATTACCATTTTCCTACCCGTCATGCTTTGAATGTAATTTCCAAGGTTGCGGTCCGGGGCAAATATAATTTTCTCATCCTTCGGAAGGCTTTCAACAATCTGCATGGCATTGGATGAAGTACATACGATATCGGTCAGGGCTTTTATTTCTGCACTTGTATTAACATACGATATTACAGTATGATCCGGGTACTTTTCTTTGAATTTTTTAAATTCGTCTACCGGACATGATTCTGCAAGAGAACATCCTGCATTCAGATCCGGAAGCAATACTTTTTTCTCGGGAGAAAGTATTTTGGCAGTTTCTGCCATAAAATGGACTCCTGCAAATAATATGATATCTGCATCTGTTTTTTCCGCTTTTTGCGACAATGCCAGGCTGTCTCCTACAAAATCAGCAATATCCTGTATTTCGGCTTCCTGGTAATAGTGTGCAAGAATGATCGCATTCTTTTCTTTTCTCATCCTGTTTATTTCACCCAGGATATCCGTACCCGCATCAATTTTAAGATCAACGAATCCTTTTCTTTCTATCTCCTCCCTGTTAACATTCATATATTACTTAAATAATAATTTAATTCTATATGGTAATAGTAATAGTCTGTTAGAATTGTTATTATCCTTTTACATTATGCCCGGATTTTAAT
>CAZVLG010000173.1:0-2525 GCA_964627835.1 uncultured Bacteroides sp. | reverse complement strand
CTGAGGGTAAGACCTTCTTCGTCTTGCGATATTATATCCAGTCCATCGACCTGATCAAGCGAACGATTTCCTTCCCGGATCGTGTATTTCCCTTCTGCCGGAATCCTGACCACTGCGCGGGTATTGGCCGGTACATGGACCTCCATTTGCAGTTCGCCATTGGTTTTTTCCCAGTCAGATACAATGGTTCCATAGGGAGATTCGAAGCTGGCGGAAGCGGATGTGATGCCTCCGACGAGTTGGGGACTGATAAGTATCTCCCGGTAGGCGACAGATTGATCGGTCTGCTTTATACCGGCCAGTCCCCCGTAAAACCATTCCATTAAATGCCCCAGCATCATGTGGTTATTGGATACGATACGAAGTGCCGGCCAGGATTCGGTCAGGGCCGTGGCACCCTTTTTCAGCTGGTACCCGTAACCCGGTACATCATCCCTTGCATTCATTTCATATAGCAACTGGCCGGCGCCCCCGTCCTGCAAAGCCCTGACCAGGAAGTGATAGCCCACATCTCCGGCCGTCAGTACTTTGCCGGAGGCATTGATGGAATCGACCAGGTTGGACAAAACCCTCCCGCGGTCCGCCTCCTCCACGAGTCCCAAAACAAGCGGCATGGACATGGCCGTCTGGCTCCCGGTGGCGTAGGTTCCGGAGATGGAATCAAAAAACCGTGCATTAAAGGCTTCCCGGACCACCTGGGCCCTCTGCCGGTAGGTTCCGGCTTCTTCCTTTTTGCCCAGCAAATCCCCCATCTTTCGAAGTAGTTCAAGGTCATAATAATAAATGGCCGTTGCCGTCAGGGCAACGGGTGTCAACTGCACAGAACCGGGACGTTCGGGTCCCATATCATACCAGTCCCCCAGCCCATGCGAAAGGATATGCCCTTCCGATTTGCTTTCCAGGTAGTCCACATACCTGTTCATCATATCCCAGGCTTTGTTCAACTGCGAAGTATCCCCGTACCACAGGTACAGCTGCCAGGGTATGATAACCGATGCGCTTCCCCACTCGGGACTGTCCCGGAAACCCTCCCAGAACACCGTATACTCGGGTGCAATGCCTGGTACAAGTCCCTCTTCGGTCTGGGAATCAATCATATCATCGATCACCTTGTTGTACAGGTGGTAAATATCAAAATTATAATGGACTCCACCGCCCATCAGGTAGGTCTGCTCAAGCCAGCCCAGTTTCTCCCGGTGCGGGCAGTCCGTTACAACGCTCTGGATGTTGCTTCTTATGGCCCAGAGGATCAGGGAATGGATCCGGTTAAAAAGCTCAAAGGAGGTATGGAACTCACCGCTTGAAGGCGATGAGTTCCTGGTATGCAGCATTCTCATGCCGTGGATACGGGGCATATCGGAATCAACTGTATCCGGTGCGGCGCCTTCCACCTGCACATACCGGAAGCCGTAGTATGAAAACCTGGGGGACCAGGTCTCGATACCGTTCCCCTTGAGCACATAAAGGAAATAATACGGACTGCCCGTAGCCCTCTGTTCCGCTTCGAGGTTATCCCTGATAAGTTCGGCAGGAATAAGCTTTATCGTATCACCCCTGTTCCCGCTCACTTTAATCTCGACGATCCCCGAAGCATTCTGGCCAAAGTCGTAAAGGTATCCATCCCCATTGATCAGGGGCCGTATCGATACCGGTTCCATGGCAGATGCAACCCTGACCGGGTAATCCATTTCCGCGACGAGGTTTTTGGTGGGGGACTGAACCCTGATGGCCTGTCTCCATTTGCCGTCATCAAAACCGGCTTGGTCCCAGCCCTCCTGTTCGAGTGTGGCATTATAATCCTCGCCACCGTATATGCTCGAGAATGTTATGGGACCGGGGGCAGTTTTCCAACTCGTGTCGCTCAGGACCATCTCGCTGCTCCCGTCGCTGTAGATCAATTTAAGCATCAGGATCATTTTGGGATTCCCATAGGCTGGCATTACCTTTCTCCAACGCTCATTCGGCACGATGTAAAAGGCATTGCCCAGCATCATGCCCAGGCTGTTAGCGCCTGGCCGGACCTGGTCCGTGACATCGTATACATTGTACAGGCATTGCTCATCGTAATGGGTCCAGCCAGGGGCCAGAAAATGATCGCCCACCTTCTCCCCGTTCAGCCTCAACTCATAATGCCCGAGTCCCGACAGAAATACCAGGGCCCTGGCAGGTTTTTCCTTCAGGGCAAACTCCTTCCTTAACAACGGAAGGATATGGTCTCCAAGGGTTTTGTTTTTCCACTCCCCCTTGGTCATGGGAAGGTGAATGCCCGGTACCACCCTGTTTCCCGGGTCCAACTCGCTGAAACCGATCCAGTCCGCATGATTCCAATCGTCCGGCGTTAACAGACCGGTAATGAAGCTTCCCGGATCACTCCAGGGGGATTCGTTGCCGTGGCTATCCCATACCTTCACTTTCCAGAGGTAAGGCTTGCCGGGGTAGAGGGCGGGTCCCCCATAAGGCACCAGGATGCTCCGGTCGCTCGTTATCCTGCCGGAATCCCAGATTAGCTCCTTGTCATCGAACGA
>CAZVLG010000172.1:0-6270 GCA_964627835.1 uncultured Bacteroides sp. | reverse complement strand
CATAATCGATGGCATCCAGGTCCTCTTTCTGCAGCCGGACGGAAACCTCCCGGGAAAAATGGGTCAGGGTCACAATGGGAATGGAAGGATATCTTGACTTGATCTGCCTGGCCAGCTCAAAGGGGTCAAGGTCTTCGATATTGAGCATCTCGATAACCAGGTCGATCTGGTTGGTTTCAAGTATCCCGAATGCATCACGCGCAGAACTTGTTTGGATGAATACCGGTGGATAACGAAGGTTCAGGGAAACATATTCATTAAAGATCTGCTCGTCGATCCGGCCATCCTCCTCCAGCATAAATGCATCGTAATTACTGCAGATCAGGAGAACCTTCCCGATACGCTTTTGCATAAGCAGGTTGAAGGCAGTATGATCAAAATCAATGGTGGGCGTGGTTATTTTTTTCAGGGGATTCATGCTGGTTTGGATTCGGGCACATGATTGCTCCAGGTTATAAGGGATGTCCTTTTTTTACCATCCATAATGATGGTCAGGGGCTCATCAAATTCCACATGTTTTATGTATTCCAGGTCTGAGATTACTTTTTGCATTTCAAGTTTTTTCCAGTCGATGAAATCCTTTCGTGAATCATGCCTGATCGACAGGTAACCGACATTCATGGAAGTAACATTATGAAAGAAATGAGAGCCAAGTGAGGCATCGAGGGGAAAATCCGGAAGGCTCATCTCAACAATGACCTTTGCATTGGATATCTGTGGCCATGCCACCGGTATCCCGATGAACCGGTCGCGGGTTCCCCATCTCCCCGGACCGACCAGCACATATTTCCTGCCTTTCCGTTTCATCTCTGCATTGACTGCCTCTATTTCCGGGATGATCTCCTTTGTATGGGTCCTGTCGAATTTATCAGGTTTAATAAAAACGAGATCCCTGATATCTTCCACTTTTCCGTTGCCCATGCTTCTTTCTGCATACAGAATGGCCTTGTCTGTATCAATCCCAGTCATATCGATCTCAAAATCTCTGGCAGCCCCGACAAGCGGTTTGATCTGGAGCAGGTAAAAGGATGTCCTGCCCAGCTCGTCTTTTTCAAGGTCCACAGCATATTCGATCTCCACCGGAGCGCCCAGGGCTTCTTTGACAACGTTCAGGATCAATTCAAGGGTTTTGGCAAGAGGGGCATATTCATATTGCAGGATGTCTGCGAAATTAAGTACACGGGGACCGTAGGTGTCGAGTCCGGGTACAATCCTGTCATTCTCCCGATCATACACCGAAGCGCAATGTTTCAGGGTCCCGTGTTTTTCTGCTTCACCGATATCGAGCCGGATCAATCCGGCATCCTGCCCCTGCTCCAGCAGATCAAGTTCCTTCTCTTCCATATTGACGGCATAGAAGCTGACCTGCGACCCTTTTACCAGATCCTGAGCTGTGTCATTCTGAAGATTTGGATACCTCGGAGAAAACCGGAAGGCCCTTTCTCCCTCGACCACATATTGTCCTAATCCCAATGCAGATACAGCATACCCGTCCTCAGGTTCCATATGGGCCACCGGATAGTAATTATAGGATTGGGCCGTACCGCTGATATGGGGATAGAAGCACCCATTGAACGGGTTCCCCACAACCTCCTGGATTATGATGGCCATCTTTTCATCGTCAGCCCTGAAGTTTATTGCTTCGAAATAGCTCCGGGCGTTATTGGAATAGATGGAGGCATAAACAAGTTTAATTGCATCCGACGCCTGCTTGAGGCGGAGGTTGAAATCCGTGTGGTTATTGGGCAGAAGATAGGTGGCGAATACGCCGGAAAAAGGTTGGGTAGTACTGTCTTCAAGCAGGCTGGAAGAACGGATGGCAATGGGTTTCCTTATTCTTTTAAGCAAGGCCCTGAGTTTTTTATCAAGGGTATAGGATAGTTGGCTTTCCAGGAACACTTTCCTTATCTCGTGATAATCCTCGCAGGTAAACACAAAGTCATTCAGGTGGTTGGCCTGCATGAACAGGTCAAATTCATCGGTGCCAATCACCAGGGTGATGGGTGTCCGGATACGTGTGGAAGGGATAATTTCGGAAAAATTGAGGTTATAGATCAGGGTATTGATGAAGGCGAGTCCCCTGCCCTTTCCTCCGAGCGCCCCGGTGCCCAGACTCACGATATTGGTTTCATCCAGTATTGCAGCTTCTTCAAATGGGATGACCTGCCCGATGTTGGTCTCGTTCCTGTATTTGCGAATGATATATTTCAGATATTTCCTGAATTCCTGGGGATCGCTGAAATCCGAAACCTTCACAGGATGGATCATTTTTGCGATCTTGATTTCTCCCCTTGCCATCAGCCATAAGGAGAAATGGTTCCGTTTCCCGTGGTATATCAGGGATTCTGCAGGGATGGTATCGATGTGGTTCTCAAACTCCCTGAGGGTTTTCGCAACTGCGATCGTTTTCCCGCTTGAATCCTTATAGACGAAGTTCCCGAAACCCAGGTGATGTTTGATAAAACTTTCAATATCCTGCATCAGGGTCTCGGAGTTTTTATTAATAAAAACAGACTTCAGCTCAAAGGCCCGGTGCGAACTCTGGATGTCCGAGGACTGGATCACCGTCGGCAAGCCCTTGAACTGCTCCCGAACCTGCCTGACCAGACGAAATCCGGCTTCTTCGTCGATTTTACCGGCCCGCGGGTATTTCACGTCCGTAATAAGGCAGAGCAGATGTTCCTTGTAATTATTAAAAATATCCAGGGCCTGCTCATAGGAGGTGGCAAGCAGGATCTTCGGACGGGCACGCAGGCGAAGCACCTTGAAAAGGTCATCCGTGCTCACGTCCTCGATGATCCTCTTGGTTTGTTCCAGGACATTGCTGTAGAGCAATGGCAGATATCTTGAGTAGTACTTTTCGGAATCTTCGACGAGCAGGATGACTTTTACCAGTCCTATTCTGGTATCATTTTCCACATTTACCTGGTCCTCAAGCTGTTTAACCATCGCGAAAAATATCTTGCTGTCGCCGTTCCAGACGAAAACCCGGTCAATGATATCAATATAGTCCCGGTTCTCCTTAAACCGGGTAATTTCCTTGTCGTTATTAAGCAAAACGTAGATGGGTATGTATGGAAACTGCTTTTTGACCTTGCTGCCGATCCTGATCGGAATCGTGCTATCACTGCCGATCATTAAAATCACCAGATCAAAATGCTTCGACTCCAGTTGATCCAATGCCTCCTCATAGGAAGACACACCGGTTACACGCGGCATGGATGTAAGATTCAACTGGTGATACTCCCCGAGGATATGCTCTGAGAAATGTCCCTCCTTTTCGATGCTGTATGCATCATAGAGGGTTGCAACGAGAAGGATCTCCTTTACCTTGTAGGGCATCAGGTCGTGGAATATATCCCGGTTTGCATTCTGTTTGTTCAGGAATTTCTGGAGTAGTTGCCTGGAATTGATGCTGGGCCTTTGAAATTCGCTTATCTCGGGCTTAATCATTTCCTGGTCAAGGGATTGCTGGAGCACCTCCTTAGCCTCCAGGCTGTCAATAAAATTGGAGATTATGCTTGACAGATTATTGATCAGGTCCCTTTCTTCCTTCAGGAAAGGGCCTTCATCATAGTCCCTGAACTTCTGCAGGTAGTAAATCTCAATTGAGCCCTTCTTGCCTCCGAATGTCTGGATTTCCTGACGCTGGCACCAGTCCGTTTTCCTATAATTCTGGGATCTGTATTCCTGTCCCTCGAACACCATTCTGGCAACGGTCCGTTCCGGGTATTGCCAGGCATCTGGAAGGATCTGGACAATCTTCAGCAGGGTTTCATCGAGGGATTTCCCCTCCCGGAGGATCTGGGTTGTCCGGTTAATGCATGCCAGTTCCTTTAACCGCTCTTTTTTTTCGGCGATAATCCTTTCAACTTCTCTATGATCGTGATTCTTAGCCATCCCGGATCTGGTCTGCACTGTAAAATTACTAAAAATAAACCGCTCTTGTTCCCGGGCACCAGGCTGCAGATCAAAAAAAAGCCGTCCCGGATGCCGGGACGGCCTTTTCATTCATGTTCGTAATGTTAATCAACCTGGAAGGTATTTCCCGATCTGAGCAAGTCGTTCACTGTTTTGATCTTGGTGGTTTTCCTGGCATGCTCCACCTGTTCGGTAAGCATGCTTTCATAGACCTTGCTCTCAAATGCACGAATAATCCCCATTGCAACGGGCAATTCTGGCAGTGACATCCGGGTCAGCATATAATGTACGGTATCGTCCGGATTACTTACATTGTGCACGAGTATATCATCAAGGGTAAATCCGTTTTCGCCAATGGTAACAGATTTCAGTCTTCCTTTTTCAAGGATCAGTCCCCTATTCCGTTCTTTCCCATAAATCATGGGTTCGCCGTGCTTCAGATAGATCTGGTGATCGTCCCGTACATCCTTGCCGGTGATCTCGTTGTGGACCTCGTTGGCAAAGATCACGCAGTTCTGCAGGATTTCAACCGTAGAGGTTCCCTTGTGTTCGGCTGCTTTTATGAAAACCTCCTTCATCATTTTGGGTTCGGAATCCACGACCCTTGCAAAAAAGGAACCCTGTGCACCCATGGCAAGTTCTCCGGGTTTGAACGGGTTTTCGATGGTCCCTTCCGGGGATGTTTTTGTAACGGATCCCATCGGGGTGGTCGGGGAATACTGGCCTTTGGTCAGTCCATAGATCTTGTTATTGAAGAGAAGGATGTTAACGTTGATGTTCCGGCGCAGGATGTGAATAAAATGGTTCCCGCCGATGGCCATCAAATCGCCGTCTCCCGTTACCACCCATACACTCAGGTTTGGATTGGCCACCTTAATACCCGAAGCTATGGCAGCGGCCCTGCCATGCAAACCGTGAACGCCATAGGTATTAATGTAGTATGGAAACCTGGAAGAGCAACCGATGCCCGATACAAATACAATATTCTCCTTTTTTACCCCGGTTTCGGGAAGTGCAGCCTGTACGGTTGACAGGACAGCATGTCCCCCGCAACCGGCACACCATTTAACCGGATTGTCGACCTTGAAATCCTGTTTGGTCAGTTCGCCGGTATTCATCGATGCTTCATTCATTACAAATCCTCCAGTAATTCTTTAAACTTTAGTTTCAATTCCGAGATCATGAAAGGTAGTCCCTGGATCTTATTAAACCTCAGGTAATCAAATTTCGGGTGTTTCATGGTAAGGTAGTCGGCAAATTGTCCCAGGTTCTGCTCGCAAACCACCCTTTTCTTGAATCCTTTCAGCACTTGAGCAGTGTTTTTCGGCAATGGCCGTATATAATTGAAATGGGCAAGACTGACGCTTCTGCCTTCTTCCTGCAATTCCTCGACAGCAGTAAGAAGTTGGCCATAGGAACCTCCCCAGCCGATAACCAGAAGATCGCCTTCAGGCTTGCCGATGATTTCGAGTTCCGGGATGTAATCCGCCACCTTTTCCACCTTTGCATTTCTCAGTTCCACCATGACCTGGTGGTTCAGGGGGTCGTGTGAGATCTCTCCTGTGATGTCTTCCTTTTCCAAACCGCCCACCTTGTGCCTGAGGCCTTCCTGTCCGGGTACCGCCCAGTACCTGGCCAGTGATTTCGGGTCACGGAAATAGGGTTGATAATCCGGATCGTTGTCCTTAACAATGGGGGCTTTGATCTCGGGAAGATCATTTACATCCGGGATATGCCATAACTCGGAACCGTTGGCAAGGTAACCGTCGGTGAGCAGGATGACAGGCGTCATGTGTTCGATCGCAATCTTTGAGGCCATATAGGCATAATGAAAACAATCGGCCGGTGTGCTTGCCGCGATGACCACGACCGGGCTTTCGCCGCTACGTCCGTACAGGGCCTGCATCAGATCAGCTTGTTCGGTTTTGGTTGGAAGGCCCGTTGATGGTCCCCCTCTCTGCACATCCACCACGACCAGGGGCAATTCGGTCATCACCGCCAGTCCGATGGCTTCACCCTTCAGGGCAAGTCCCGGCCCGGAGGTTGAAGTGGCCCCGAGGAGTCCTGCGTAGCTTGCACCGATGGCAGAACATATCCCTGCGATTTCATCTTCAGCCTGGAATGTTTTTACTCCGAGGTGTTTCCGGGTGGACAATTCCTGGAGGATCTCCGAAGCAGGTGTTATGGGATAGGAGCCCAGGAAAAGCGGCCTCCCGGATTTTTCCGCGGCAGCCAGGAGTCCCCATGCGGTCGCCTGGTTCCCGGTAATAGTCCGGAACAATCCCTTTTTCCTGCGGGCAGGGTTGACCAGAAACGTGGTTGCCATTGCTTCGATGGTCTCGGCATAAT
>CAZVLG010000171.1:0-9225 GCA_964627835.1 uncultured Bacteroides sp. | reverse complement strand
GATATTAAAGTTGCCATACAGCAGAACAACCGCTGGAATATGTCCATCCGGAACCTTAAACCGCTTTTTGTAAGGGAGAATGAACTGGACTACAACCACCAGTCTGAAAACATATTCAAGGCAGGTAATGAATACCGATATTTCGATATCAAAAGCATGCGCTACATGTCAGAAAGGATACAGAACATTGACTACCAGCCGCCCTATTACCATGTATACCTATACCCCGATGCAGCAAGGGATAAGGGCAGGTATTTTTACAGGGAAGACCTTAACGGGCGGTTTTACATTGAAGTGCAGGAAGGCGTGAACAGGGAGACCGAGTCAGATTATGTACATGTGCATTTCACCCTTCCCATGGATGCCCCGGTCGTGGATGGGGAACTCTACGTGTCCGGTGCATTGAACAACTGGGAGTTCAATGACATAAACCGGATGGAGTATAATTTTGATAACAAGGCATATGAACTGGATATTATGCTTAAACAGGGCTATTATAATTATGAATACGTATTTATCCGGGATGATTCTAAATTCCCGGATGCCACCTACCTTGAAGGCAGCTATTATGAAGCGGAGAATGATTATGTGGTCTATGTGTATCTGTCCACAAACACCTCCCGGTATGACCGTTTGATCGCCTACCAGATCCTGAACTCCGTCCGCCATTAACCCGTCCCATTAAAGCTGGTTCAGGAGCCGGGCATGCAAATCCCTCCCGGCCGGAATACCCGATGAAGAAATTGTCAAAAAAGCCGCCTTTCAAAATTTCGGTACCTCCGGAATGCCAGACCGGCGCTACATAGCTATTGCGATGTCAGGCGCCTTGTCTGACAATTCCTCCGGTATTACACCGAAATTTTGCAGCGGCGTTTTGACAATGTCGGAATAAGGCCGGCCGGGAGGATTTAGAGCCCGATCTCCCCTCCGATTTCCTTCATGGCACTGAGGCTGATCTCCACAAATTCGGGCAGGGGTATGCCGATCTGTTCACATTCCATGATATTTTCCCTGCTGACGGATGCGGCAAATGCTTTTTCCTTCATCCGCTTCAGGATGGATTTAGGTTTGACGGAGTCTATCTTTCTGTCGGGGTATACCAGGGCCGTTGCATAAATAAGCCCGGTGATGGTTTCACCAGCCGCCAGGGCATGCTGGAATTCCGTATTCCTGGGCTTTCCGGTTGCCATCTCATTATGCATACGTATGGCATCCAGTATCTCTTCGTCAAGGGGCAGGTCCCTCAGCAGTTCTTCCGCTTTCAGGGCATGGACCAAGGGATCGGCCTGGGTTACTTCTACATCAATGTCGTGAAGCAATCCCGCAAGACCCCAGCGCTCCTCATCCCTGCCCAGTCTCCTGGCCAGTGCTCTCAGCACTGCTTCGGAGGAAAGGGAATGGTAGAGCATTTTCTCGTTTTTGACGTGTTTTTTCAGATGGTTAAAGGCTTGCTCGCGAGTCATGATGGAGGTGCATTTGGTGTTCTGCTTAACAAATATAATTTTTGTAAACGAAAATCATTCAATTACACTCATGGGAAAAACCATCGACGAAAAGATCAGCATTGAAGAACTGGTGGAAATACTGCCTGCCTCGGTCTCCTATCTATCCCGGAAGGGAATCAAATGCATTGCTTGCGGGGAACCCATATGGGGAACACTTGAGGAAGCGGCTATTGAAAAAGGCTTCGGAAAAGAAGATATCCGTGGATTCATCGAGGATTTAAACGCTATGGCCAAGAGCTAGACGGGATCCTGGCAGGGGACTCAAACGAACTCGCTTGCTTGAAATGTCAGAAAAGAGTCCAGATACGAATTGGATTTTTTTGTCCTAAATGCATTTGTGTTTTGGAAAAAAGCTCGAAAATGACTCAATTTACATACTCAAACAATCAAAATGATCTTCCTGACACGAAGAGAGCGATTTAATGCAGCTCACAGGCTATTCCGGCCCGACTGGACAGACGAGAAGAACATGGAAGTTTATGGCAAGTGCTCCAATCCCAACTGGCACGGGCATAATTACATACTTTACGTGACCGTGAAGGGAGACATGAAACCCGACCTGGGATATGTGGTTGACCTGAAGACACTCGGTAAAATAATCAGGGAGACCATCATCGAAAAGCTCGACCACAGGAATCTCAACCTGGAAGTAGATTTTATGAAAGGAAAGGTAGCCTCAACAGAAAACATAGCCATCGCCATCTGGGAGGAACTCGAGACGGAAATCAAGACTCTTAAGGTTGATCTGCATTGCGTAAAGCTTGAAGAAACCGAAAATAATTTTGTCGAATATTTTGGATCTTAAGTATTTCATTCATGGAAATAATCAATAACGGACTAGGAACTTCAGATAATGAAGGATACGACAGGGTAGATAAATTTGATGACGATAAAACCCGGAAACTTACCGGGATGTACCGCCAGATCCTTGACACACTCGGAGAAGATGCCACAAGGGAAGGGCTGGAACTTACTCCGGAAAGAATGGCAAAATCCATGCAGTTCCTGACCCAGGGGTATGGAATACAACCTGAGGAAATCATTACCACCGCCATGTTCAGGGAAGACTACCAGGAAATGGTAATCGTAAAGGACATCGATCTCTTTTCACTCTGTGAACATCACCTCATCCCCTTTCTGGGGAAAGCCCATGTTGCCTATATCCCAAATGGCCATATTACCGGGCTGAGCAAGATCGCTCGGGTTGTTGAAGCGTATGCCCGAAGGCTCCAGATCCAGGAAAGATTGACCATGCAGATCCGGGATTGCATTCAATCCACCCTGAATCCCCTGGGCGTTGCGGTAGTGATCGAGGCAAAGCATCTTTGCATGGTAATGAGGGGGATCCAAAAACAAAATTCGGTAACCACAACCTCCGCTTTTACCGGCGAATTCCTCAACAATACCAGCACGCGGCAGGAATTCATCCAGCTCATTGGTACCAGGCTGGTTTAGGGACGGCAACCATTTCCTGCACCGGTGGCGGAGTGAAGTACTCCGCCTGCGAGGGGCCCGGGCATTATTGGCCGCTTAAAGGATTATTTCGCCTGCCGGAGGTGGATATGCTTCCTTGCATTTATCAAATTTATACTATTTTTGACCTGCAAAATTTCAGGCAATGAAGGCATTTGTATTCCCCGGGCAGGGGGCCCAGTATCCCGGAATGGGAAAGGATCTTTATGAACAGTATGAAGCTGCAAAAGCTCTATTTGAAGAAGCAAACCAGATACTTGGATTCAACATTACCCGGCTGATGTTCGAAGGCACGGAGGAAGACCTGCGCCAGACCAGGGTTACCCAGCCTGCCATATTCCTGCACTCCGTAATTCTTGCAGGCACCATTGAAGATTTCCGGCCTGAAATGGTCGCGGGCCATTCCCTCGGCGAGTTTTCTTCCCTGGTTGCCAACCGGGCCCTGACTTTTGGGGATGGATTGCGCCTCGTGGCTCAGCGGGCCTCGGCCATGCAGAAAGCATGTGAAGCCGAACCCTCAACGATGGCTGCCATTATCGGCCTGGAGGATAGCATCGTGGAAAATGTATGCAGTGACATTAAAGAAGTGGTTGTGCCGGCAAACTATAACAGTCCCGGGCAGATCGTTATTTCCGGATCCATCCCGGGCATTGACAAAGCAGTGGAAAAGCTGTCTGAACTGGGTGCCAGGAGGGCCATCAAACTCAGTGTGGGAGGAGCCTTTCATTCCCCGCTCATGGAACCTGCACGCCAGGAACTCGAAGCTGCCATCCTGGCTACCCCTGTCATAGAACCGATATGCCCGGTATATCAGAATGTCACGGCTGAGCCAACCACCGAACCGGAAACGATCAGGCAGAACCTGGTGCTCCAGCTGACTGCTCCGGTGCGATGGACGCAGACCGTAAAAAACATGCTTCGGGACGGGGCTTCTTCATTCACCGAAGTGGGACCCGGGAAAGTCCTGCAGGGATTAATCAGGAAGGTCGACGGGGATGTGCCCGTGGCGAGTGCCTGAAAGCCTTAAGATGCATCCCGCCTTTCCGTTCGCAATGTAACTGTCTTTTCCTGCTCGAAAAGTAACCGTATCAAGCTTTTTAGTTAAATTTGCTGTTTTGTAACAGATTATAACCCAAAGCAGTTCCCTGCTTTAAGATTGTTCGAATGAAGGTATTAAAATTTGGCGGATCGTCAGTTGGCACACCGGAGCGGATCCTGGGGGTGAAAAAGATTGTGGAGGACCAGGCCGAGCCCAGCATCGTGGTTGTTTCTGCATTCCAGGGGATCACCGACCAGCTTGAGAAGGTAAGCAGAATGGCATGTGTGCGTGACGAAGGGTATAAAAACCTTTTAAATGAAATTGAACAGCGTCATTACGATGCTGTAAAGGAATTATTCCCGGTCAACCAGCAAAGCAATATCCTTGCCGGTATCAAGGTATTGATCAACGAGCTGGAAGAGACCCTGCATGGAGTGTGCCTCCTGCAGGATCTGACTGCCAAGACACAGGATGCAATTTCCAGTTTCGGCGAAAGGCTTTCCGCCTTTATCATATCCCTGAAAATCAATGAGGCCTATCTTGTTGAGATCCGGGACCTGATAAAGACAGACAGTAATTTTGGGAAGGCAGGGGTAATCTTCAACCAGAGCAATCCGCTGATACAGGAACATTTCAAATCCCTTCACAGATATGCCATAGTCCCCGGTTTCATTGCCAGCAATGAGAAGGGGGAAACGACTACCTTCGGACGTGGAGGTTCGGATTATACAGCAGCTATTCTCGCGGCAGCCACAGATGCCAGCGTCCTTGAGATATGGACCGATGTGGACGGATTCATGACCGCCGATCCCCGAAAAGTTGATAAAGCCTATGCGATTGAATCCCTGAGTTATGCAGAAGCGATGGAACTATCGCATTTCGGCGCAAAAGTATTGTATACCCCAACCATCCATCCAGTACTCGAACGACGGATCAGGATCCATATTAAAAATACCTTTTCACCGGAAAAGAAGGGAACCCTCATCGGTGTCCAGGAAACCGTACAGAATCAATCCCCCATCAAGGGCATATCCTCCATCGACAAGGTAGACCTTATCACGCTCCAGGGATCGGGCATGGTTGGAGTAACTGGTACTTCCATGAGGCTTTTCGGTGCCCTGGCAAAGCATAATATAAACATCATCCTGATTACCCAGGCATCCTCTGAATATTCAATCAGTTTTGCCATAGCCCCTGACGGAACCCGGGAAGCTGAACAGGCCATCCATGAGGAATTCTTTCATGAAATCGAAAATCTGCATTCCATCCGTATTCTGGTTGAAAAAGACCTTTCCGTCATCGCCATTGTCGGCGAGAAAATGAGGCATACACCGGGAATATCAGCAAAACTTTTCCAATCGCTCGGCCGGAACGGTATCAACGTGATCGGGATCGCACAAGGCTCCTCGGAGTTGAACATATCCGTGGTCCTAAGCCATCATTCCCTGCGTAAAGCCCTGAATGTTATCCACGAGGGATTTTTCCTTTCCCATTACAAGGAACTTCATTTATTCCTGGTCGGGGTAGGTACAGTTGGCTCCAGGCTGCTGGAACAGATCCGGATCCAGCAGGAGAAACTTCTTCTTAACCATCGGCTGAAAGTCAACCTGATCGGATTGTCCAACTCCCGAAAGATGCTCATCGATCCCGAAGGGATCAGTATCGAACATTACCAGGAATTGTTGAGCGAGGGACTCACAGCCGACCTGGATGAATATACAAGGCAAATTGCCGAGCTGAACCTTCGGAATTCCGTATTCATCGACTGCACCGCTTCAGAGCAGGTGTCTGAATCCTATAAGCAGCTGTTCAATAATTATGTTTCGGTGGTGACTGCGAATAAGATCGCTTGCTCTTCCGGTTATGACCGGTACCGGGAATTGAAAAGCACAGCCCAATCAAGGGCGGTCAGGTTCATCTATGAAACCAATGTCGGAGCCGGCCTTCCCATAATCAATACCATCAACGATCTTATTAACAGTGGGGACAAGATCCTTGAACTGGAGGCGGTTGTTTCCGGAACACTGAACTACATCTTCAATACGCTGGATGCGGACCATAAACTCAGCGATGTCATACACAAGGCCAAGGAGCTGGGCTATTCCGAACCCGATCCGAGGATCGATCTCAGCGGGATAGACGTTGTCCGGAAACTTATTATCCTTTCCAGGGAAGCGGGATACCGGATCGAAGAGAAAGATGTGAAAATCACTCCTCTGCTTCCCGAGGATTGCTTCAAGGGCAGTCTTGATGAATTCTGGAAAACTGTCATGCGCTACGATGATGAGTTTGAACAGCGACGCCTGAAACTGGAAGCAAAAAACAGGAAATGGCGGTACGTTGCCTGCCTCAAAAACGGAAAAGCTTCCGTGCAGTTGGCCGAGGTGGACATGCATCATCCATTTTACGCACTTGAAGGAAGCAATAACATCATTATGATCACCACCGAAAGATACCGGGAGCATCCCATGATCATCAAAGGCTACGGGGCGGGTGCCGAGGTAACGGCTGCAGGGATCTTCGCCGATGTGATCCGGATAGCCAACATATAACACCCATGGAGCAAAGCATTGACATATTCTGTCCGGCCACGGTTGCCAATGTTGGTCCCGGATTCGACATTCTTGGTTTTGCCCTGAATGCCCCGGGTGATGTGATCCGGATCCAACGAACCCTTGAGAAACAGCATACCATCCAGAACGACACGAAGGTAGATCTTCCCCTTGTCCCCGACAGGAATGTAGCCACCGTGGCCCTGGATGCCCTGCTGCAAGCGCTTGGCAGCCAGGATAAATTCCATCTGAGTTTTATCCGGAAAATACCTGCCGGCAGCGGGATCGGTTCCAGTGCAGCAAGCTCCGCTGCAGCTGTATACGGTGCCAATATTTTGCTTGGGCGGCCTTTTTCGGAAGCGGAACTTATTCCCTTTGCCATGAGGGGCGAAGCACTTGCCAGTGGTTCAGCCCATGCCGACAACGTTGCTCCGGCCCTCCTCGGTGGATTTGTACTGGTCAGGAGCTATGATCCGCTGGATGTTTTCAGGATACCAAGCCCGGAGGAACTTCACTGCACTGTTGTCCATCCCGATATAAGCATTGCCACGGAAGACAGTCGCAGGATATTGAAAACCAGTGTTCCCCTGAAAACGGCCATTACGCAATGCGGGAATGTGGCGGGACTTGTAACCGGACTCATAACCTCTGACTTCAGGCTTATCAGGGATTCCATGCACGATGTGATCGCCGAGCCAATCCGATCCTTCCTTATCCCCGAATTCGAGCATGTCAGACAAAGCGCATTAAAAGCCGGTGCACTCGGATGCAGCATCTCAGGTTCCGGTCCCTCCATCTTCGCGCTCAGTGAGAATGCAGAAACGGCAGCCATTACCGGGAATGCGATGAAAGAAGTATTTTCAGCAGCAGGCATTGGCAGCAATCTTTTTGTTTCAAAGGTTAACAAACAGGGAATAAAGGTTCTGGCAAAGGGATCATGAATTATTACAGCACCGGGAACAAACGGCTTGTGAAATCGCTGAAAGATGCGGTTCTTGGTGGACTTGCACCTGATGGTGGACTCTATATGCCGCAACACATACCCGTTCTCAATAAAGACCAGCTGAGCTCATTCAGAAATAAGACCTTTGCTGAAATATCCGGTGAAATTGCTTTACTCCTTTTCCAGGAGGATCTGCCCGAATCAGAGATCCTTGAGATAACAGATGCCGCAATCAATTTTGATACGCCCCTGGTCAGGGTGGAAGAAGGGGTTTATGCGCTTGAACTGTTCCATGGTCCAACACTGGCATTTAAGGATGTCGGGGCCCGCTTCATGGCCAGGATGCTGGGTCATTTTACCTCGGGACTGAAACGCCGGATCAATGTACTGGTCGCAACTTCAGGCGATACGGGCAGTGCCGTGGCCAGCGGATTCTGGAACGTGGAGGGGCTGCAGGTGTTTATCCTGTATCCCTCCGGCGGAGTAAGCCAGCTTCAGGAAATGCAACTGACCACCCTGGGAGGCAACATCACGGCGCTGGAGATATCAGGCAGTTTTGACGATTGTCAGAGGATGGTAAAATCGGCTTTCCAGGATAGGGATCTTGCTGAGAAACTGATCCTTACTTCCGCAAATTCAATCAACCTCGCACGTCTGCTTCCACAGTCGTTTTATTATTTTAATGCCTGGGCCAGGCTTCCGGAAGAGGTTGAATTCTACGTTTCGGTACCCAGCGGCAACTTCGGCAACCTGACAGCCGGTTTGATAGCAGGGAGGATGGGGCTGCCGGTGAAGCATTATATCGTGGCCACCAATGTAAATGACGTTGTGCCGGAATACCTTGAAACAGGCAAATTCAGGCCCCGTCCCTCCATTCCAACCATTGCCAATGCCATGGATGTGGGCAATCCAAGTAACTTTGCCAGGATACTGGATCTGTTCCGACATTCTCATAGCTCCATCCGGAAAGCCATGCATGCTTATGCTTACACGGACGCGCAGATCCGGGAAACCATAGGAGAAGTCTTCCTGCGTACAGGATACCTGCTTGATCCGCATGGCGCGGCGGCTTACCGGGCCTTGCAGGAACATTCACCAAAACATAAAGGGACCCCGGGTGTATTCTTTGAAACAGCCCATCCCGGAAAATTCAGTCAGACGGTTGAAGAAGTTATAAATTCGAGCATTGAAATCCCCGATCAACTTAAAGAAGCCTCCTCCGGAAAGAAATCGAGCATACCGCTGTCGAGCGATTTTATAGGATTCAAGGAATATCTGCTGAGCCTTCGGGATTAATCAATTCGGATTTATTAAGCCTATTGAATAAAAACGAAGCCTTTTTTTGCGGTTACTGCCGCAAAAAGCCAGCAAGTGTCTGAAAAAAGGTTAAGGAATGAATACGAAGCCTTTTTTTGCGGTTACTGCCGCAAAAAGCCAGCGAGTATTCATTCCTTAACCGCCTCAAATTATGCCCTGGTCCAGCATCGCACTGGCCACCTTCATAAAGCCGGCAATATTGGCTCCTTTCACGTAGTTCACGTAGCCGTCCTCTTCGGTACAGTGTTCGACACAGGCTTCGTGTATATTGTTTATGATATCATGAAGTCTTTTGTCCACTTCTTCGCGCTGCCAGTTCAGTTTCATGCTGTTCTGTGACATTTCGAGCCCCGAGGTAGCCACTCCTCCCGCATTGGCCGCCTTGCCCGGTGCATA
>CAZVLG010000170.1:0-6069 GCA_964627835.1 uncultured Bacteroides sp. | reverse complement strand
AGGATCAGTTTAGCATCACTTCCTTTGTTAAGCAGGTAGACCAGTTCCCCGGCTGCCTTTATCTCTTCTTCCAGGCTGATAAATTCCTTCTTCCGGTTATCAAGCAGATAACGGTACTGGTTGGAAAGTGCCAGTATATAGCGCTCGGATTCCTGGATATCTATATGCATAAGGATAAGGAGATTTTCCAGGCACTCCATGAGCAGGTCCGGGTTCATTTCGGTTTTAAACGTATCAAACTCCAGTTCCACCTGCCTGGTCAGCATCTCTTCCTGCTCCATGGAAAATTCATGATAACGCCGGATATTTTGCATGCTGATATAATACAGATGTACGAGGACCTGAAAAATGAACATTAATATATTGATGGCTATCAGCTCGGTAAGAAAATGGTAGTATCCGAGGATCAGCATAAAATAAACGACGATTATCCCGAAACTCGACAGAATTGTGAGCAGAAGAAGTATCACGAAATATAAAAGTTTTGGAATGATATCCTCCGATTCAAGTACCTGCTGGCTTCTTCTTCTGCCCAGCATAAAAATTGCCAGTTCATGGTTGGTATAGGTGAGGATAACCATGAAAAGGGCTTCCTGGCTGAAAAAGGTGTTGGACAGGTTTTTCAGGTTGCCGAAAACCATGAGCATGGCCAGGTAAAGAGTGATCCCAGCCAGGACCGGAAAAAGGATCCGGAAGGAGATGTTATTTATATGCCATTTCTGTTTCACCTGAATGGATCAATGGCAGGGATACGGTAAAATAATCGTCTTTGCTGATCAGCACCGGCTTGCTGCAGAGCATGCGGTACCGGTTCTTTATGTTCTGCAGCCCGATTCCCGGGGATCCGGTTGGGACTGGTTTTTTATAGAGGTCCTTGCCTATTTTCAAATGCACGGGATCACCGATAAAGTTGTTCCTGACCACCAGGTACTCATTCCGGGTGGTGATACGTACCTTCAGTGGGTTTTCCTGTGACATATGATTATGCTTGATGGCATTCTCAATAAGCATCTGAACACTCAGGGGAGGTACGCAGAATGTGCCTGTACCGCCGGGGAGATCGATCTCAAGCTGAAAAGCGTCTTCAAACCTCACCTGCATCAAATAACCGTAATTTTCCACGAGTTTCAGCTCTTCCGACAGGTGCACTGTGGGACTCTCATAATTCTTGAGCACATTCTGGTAAACGCCGGCAAGATTCCTGATAAATCTTTCGGTTATTTTTACGTCCCTGTAAATAAGAGAGGATATGGTATTCAGGGAATTGAAAAGAAAATGGGGAGATATCTGGCTTCTGAGCGACTCGAATCGAAGGTTCACCTGCTGGGTTTGAAGTTTCCGGGTTGACAGGCGGATTTCCTGCAGGTAGTTGAAAGAATCAAGGCTATGATCAGCCACTGCATATACAATTGCCGAGAAGACAGCGATCACTCCTGCCTGGAGGAGGGCACCAGGGTAGATTTCCTCAAATTCCACCAGGATTAGGTCTCCTAAAAAGGCATATTTATAGATCAGTCCCCCAACCAGGTTAACCAGCAGTATGGAGAGCAGGATTACCGATCCCGTCAGGTAAAATGGAATGGAATGGCTGGATTTTTCCCTCCAGGATTCCCTGATCCGGTCCAGAAGCATATAGAGTGCAAGGCTGCCCAGACAAGCCAGTGCCAGCACAAAGAGGAATGAGCCCCATTCAGAAAAGATCCCGGTCAGGGTTCCATGCAGGCTGAAAAAGGTATAGGCAATGTACAGGACCGCATACAGGGAAGCGATCAGGAGGATCCGTATGGCAACCCTGCCCTTCATATTTCAAAAATAAGGTTTTGGAACAGGATTACATAATGGCATCCATGGAACGTCTGTATTCAGAATCGGAGCTGAGGGTTTTTGCCGTCTCAAGGTAGAGATCCTTCAGTTCCTTGTCCCCTTCCTTGATCCTCGGGGCCACGGCCCTGAGTACGGAACCCGTATCGGTACTTGAGGAAATCTTTTGTGCACTCAGCAGGATGCCCGAGATGGCAGGTTTACTGAGACCCGGAACTTCGGCCAGTTGCCTGAGCACCCTTGCATGTTCGGTTGAACTGGAAAGGCTGTTCACACAGGCGAAAAACGCATCCAGGACCGGGGTCTCATAGATCATCTTCGGGATGGATGCCCGCAATACCGAACTGACCTCCGTGCTTGAGCTGATCCGCTTGGTAGTTTCAAACAGATTAATCATGGATCCCGTGTTCAGGGTATGGTTCTCGAGGGTGTACCTGAGCATTCTTCCCTGCTCCGTCGAGCTGGAGGTTGTTCGGATCACATCGAAATAGGCCTCCCTGATCCCGGCATCGTTAAGATTGATCCTGGTAACCGTGCGGATCACCGAGCTGACCTCCGTACTGGAGCTTCGTTTACGTGTGCTGTTAAGAAAGGCCATCATGGAGGCACCCTCCAGATGGTTTTTACTGAGGACATCCCGAAGCACGGACCCAGCTTCCGTGTTGCTGCTGAGTTGATCCACCGTGGAGAAAAAGGATTCCCTGATCAAGCGACTCGAAAAATCAAGTTCACCGAGGCTGCGGAGGACCCGGCCGGCCTCCGTATTGCTGCTAAGCTTGGCAGCGGATCTCAGAAGGGCTGCCTGGGCCTGTACGGGCAGTTTCTGGAACTCGATGGTATGTCTCAGGACGGATCCCGCTTCTGTGTTGCTGCTCATCCGGTTTATGCCTGCAAAATAAGACTCGGTCAGCTTTTCACTGGTAAAATCAAGCGGCTGGTCGATATTCCGGTATATCCTTCCCCGTTCGGTATTGGAGCTGAGCCTGGATATGGCGCTGAAATAGGCAGCGGCCACATCCGGATCGGCCAGAAAAACGTCCTTGTACTTGCGGAAAAGCCTTCCGCGGTCGGTATTGGAGGTCATTTTCCCGGCGATTGCATAGGCCATATCGGAAAGTTCCTTTTTCGCCAGCTGCTGATTATCCAGCAGGGCTGAAAAATACATGCCCATCACGCTGTTGCTGTGGATGTAGGATATTTCATCGAGGACGGCGTCCAGTCCCCCCCGGGAATAAATCCTCGCCGTACGTCCCGCGGCATCAATCCCCGATGAACGGATCACATCAAGCAGCACATCCTCCATCCATCTCCTGCCCTCGGGCTCGAAGGGAACCTCGTTGCGCCCTTCTCTGAATTCATAGGTTAGTTTTCCCCTTGAATCGCTGTTAACCAGCAGCTCACGGCTATTGCCGAAAGTCCGGATACTGATTTTCAGGTATCCGCCCGGGGAAATGCTTTTTATGGAACGGTCATCGTCGCTTACCCGAACCTTTCCGTCGTATTTAACTTCCATGGAATTAAACGGACTGATCGACTTGTAATGCCGCCCATGGCTTACATTAAAAGCCTGGTATTGAGTAGATGAAGTATCTTCCTGGACCGCAGGCAGCCAGGAACCAATGTCCAGGTTGGCACTGGAGGCATGGGAAGTTATGGCCGGCAGGATAGTGGTGAGGACAACGATTATAAGGACTTTCTTATACATGGTTATTTCATTTTAAATGATTGACAACACAAAAATCAGAAAGCCTTTCTTCATTTAAAAACTTATTGTATTGAACCGTTGAATGGGCGGAGTGAAACGGAGATATTGGCATTGCCGGCCATGCCCTTTGCATAGGGTTTCAGTTTAAAATTCGGTGGGATAAACATAAGATAAAAATCCCCGGCAAACGATGATCTTTGTCAAATCGGTCTGGACTTAAGCAGGGCTATTTCTTCCCCGGTATTTGTCCAGGATCTCCATGGCGGCATGAAAGGAGCTCTTGGAGCCGGAAAGGACTTCTTTTTCGAGGGAGAGCAAATGTTCCCGGATTCCGGGTTCGGCATAAAAGTGCGTCCGCAGCGAATCATTGATAAATTCATACATCCAGTACCGGGCCTGCTGGCTCCTGTTCCGTTCAAAGAAACCATTCTCGCGTGTAAACTGAATGTATTCCCCGACTGCATCCCAGATTTCGCCCAGTCCCCCACCCTCCAGCGCCGAACAGGTCAGGACCCTTGGGACCCATCCGGAATCAGCCGCTGGAAAAAGATGCAGGGCATTTGTGTATTCGGTTACAGCTTGACCGGCCCGTTCACGGTTCGAACCATCGGCCTTGGTTATGGCAATAAGATCGGCCATCTCCATGATGCCCCGCTTGATCCCCTGCAACTCATCGCCTGCTCCGGCGAGCATCAGGAGGAGAAAGAAATCGACCATGGAATGAACCGTCGTTTCGGACTGTCCCACTCCAACGGTCTCGATAAATATAACATCGAAACCGCAGGCCTCGCAGAGGATGATGGTTTCCCGGGTCTTCCGTGCGACCCCTCCAAGAGAACCACCGGATGGGGAGGGCCGGATAAATGCATTGGGATCAGAGGAAAGATCTTCCATCCGGGTTTTGTCCCCGAGTATGCTTCCCCCGGAACGCTCGCTCGAAGGATCGATGGCCAGCACAGCCAGACGCTTACCGGAGGATGTGATACGGGTCCCCAATGCTTCGATAAAGCTGCTTTTGCCCACACCCGGTACGCCGGTGATCCCGATCCTCACCGAATTTCCGGCCCGGGGAAGGCATTCCCGGATGATCTCCCTGGCAAGTTCCTGATGCCCGGGCAGGGAAGATTCTATGATGGTGATGGCCTGGCTCAGGAGACTGCGGTCACCCGACAGTATGCCCTGTATATAGTCACCGGATTCCAGAAGGCGTTTCCGGTGTTGCTTCAACTTTTGAAAAGCATCCGGGTGAATGGCACCGGGCGGTTCAATGCCCTCCCTGACCTGCAGTGTTTTTTTTCCCTTTTTTTTCTGTGCCATTTCCCTTATCCCTGATTCGACAGAGCGAAATTACTAAAAAAGAAAGGAATTATTCCCCAGGAAGCAGCCGGACCCAGGTCATGCCTGCAAATCAGGCAAATTCAGTGTCCAGGATCTGCTGGATCTGAGGTTTGGTCTGTATTCCAGAGGTAGCGGCCACTACCTTGCCATTCTTATAGTATACCGTAAAGGGAAGTCCCATGAATCCCCTGCACTCCGGAAGACTCCGTATGACCTGTGCATCGGGGACATCAAAGGCAAAGTCGAAGAATGCCACCTGCGGGTAGGTCGACTCCAGTTCGATCATCGACTGGTAGACAGGGATGCACATGGGGCCCATCCGTCCGAGGCTGATCATCACATTTTCATTTTCACTAAGTACATTCTCGTATTGAGAGGAATCGGCAATATGCCTGAGATTGGTATGCAAAATCATCTTGATATAATTTATATATATAGATTTGTCGATGCAAATCTACAAAAAAGTTAAAAATCCCGTACCGGCAACATTTGTTGCTTAACCGGAGGTGTTATCAAAAAAGTCACCTTCTAAAATTTCGGTACCAGCGGAATGTCAGAACGGCGCTACTCAGCTGCCGCGGAGTCAGGCGCCTTGTCTGACAATTCCTCCGGTATTGCACCGAAATTTTGCAGTGACGTTTTGATAATACCGGAGGTTAGCAAATATTGCCGGTACGAAAGGCTGTTTTGAAGATTTGCCTCAGGATTGGGATACGGTTCCCTTGACCCATAGGATGGTCCTGGGGTGTTTTGGATCGTTTGAAATGACAGTAATCGTTTTGTTCTGTTTGCCGACCTTTCCGCGTGAATCGAAAACTACCTTCATGGTGGTACTCTTTCCTGCAGGGATCATTTCATCGGCAGGATTTACAGCAGTGCATCCGCAGCTTGCCTTAACCTTGCGGATAAAAAGGTCGGATTTCCCGTTATTGCTGATGGTAAAAACATGTTCCACCTTGTCACCCTGCTTGATATCCAAAAAGTCGAATGTATTATTATCAAATGCAATGGCAGGGGCATTGGCCTTTTGTTCCGGTGTGAGCGAGCCAAAATCCTCCTCGATGGTGGCACTCACCGTGAGCCTGTTGGCAGCATTGTACTGATCGTCCAGCAAAATATCAACCCGGTCGTTTACAATTAGACAGTAATACTTGAGGTTTGAATTATAGTTTCGGTCAATTATATCGTTTTGCGAGTTTTGCTTT
>CAZVLG010000169.1:0-13936 GCA_964627835.1 uncultured Bacteroides sp. | reverse complement strand
CGGCAATGTCGGATTCCAATCCCGCTGCAATAACCAGTATCTCGGCATCCCGGTCTTTGAGTGCATTGCGGACCTGCTCAACGTAAGCATTGCCGGTTACGGCTGAAGCTTCATCAACGTTGCAGACATAGATGACCGGTTTGGCAGTCAGCAGGAAAAGATCATCAATATGCTTCCGGTCAGCCTGCTCAACCGGGGCTGTCCGCGCGAGCTGAAATGATTCAAGATGTTCCTTGTACTGCTGAAGCACTTCCAGTCCCCGTTTAGCATCCTTCTCCCCTGCCTTGACCAGTTTTGAAAGCTTCTCCATCTTTTTTTCGACGGATTCCAGGTCCTTGACCTGCAATTCCAGATCTATTGTTTCCATGTCCCTGACCGGGTCTACCGTCCCGTCGATATGCGGCAGGCGATCATCGTCAAAACAGCGCAGTACATGGATCAGGGCGTCGGTGTTGCGGATATCCCCGAGGAACTGGTTTCCCACGCCCTCCCCGTGGCTGGATCCGCGGGTCAGGCCGGGAATATCGACGATCTCCACGGTGGCCGGCGTAATCTTTTGCGGCTTAACCAGGGCAGCCAGGCTGTTGAGTCTTGGATCGGGTACGTTCACCACGCCAAGATTTGACTTATTGGTACTGAAGGCAAAACTGGAAGATTCCGCCCGTGTATTTGAAATACAATTGAACAGGGCCGTTTTGCCGGTGTTGGTGATCCCGATTATTCCGCAATTCAAAGCCATGGAGAGATTTATTTGGTACAAATATACAATTGTATTCAGTCTGAATAAATTCCTGGTTCTCAAAAAAAACTTCTATGTTTATTAACAGGAAGAGCCAATAAAATTCTAATTTTAAGCCCTGTTTTTATAAAATCAATCATAACGATCACATCATGAACAAGGAGATCTTAACCAAAACTGCAGATAATATTCGTATCCTGTCAGCCGCCATGGTGGAAAAAGCCAAATCGGGACATCCCGGCGGAGCCATGGGGGGCGCTGATTTCATAAGCGTCCTGTTCTCTGAATTTTTAAGATTTGATCCTTCAGATATGTCCTGGCCAAACCGTGACCGGTTCTTCCTTGATCCCGGACATATGTCACCCATGCTCTATTCCATCCTGACGCTCATAAAAGCTTTCAACATCAGTGACCTTGAGAATTTCAGGCAATGGGGAAGTCCCACCCCCGGCCATCCCGAACTGGATGTGGAAAGAGGCGTTGAAAACACTTCGGGTCCCCTGGGACAGGGCCATGCAATTGCCATTGGTGCTGCCATAGCCGAACGGTTTCTATGTGAGCGGTTCGGGGAATGGATGGCACATGATATTTACACCTTCGTTTCGGACGGAGCGATACAGGAAGAGATCTCCCAGGGAGCCGGACGAATTGCAGGGTTCCTCGGCCTTCACAACCTGGTTATGTTCTATGATTCGAATGATATCCAGTTATCTACCAGGACCAATGCAGTAAGTAGCGAAGACACTGCTAAAAAATACGAATCCTGGGGATGGAAGGTCAAGACCATCGATGGGAACGATGTGGAGCAAATTCACAAGGCCCTCAAAGAGGCACGTGAGGAAAAGGACAGGCCCTTCCTGATCATCGGAAAGACCGTCATGGGTAAAGGTGCCCGCACCGAGGCAGGTGAACCTTTTGAACGGGAGGTGTCTACCCATGGCATGCCCCTTGGCGCTGCCGGTGCATCGCTGGCAAAAACAGTGGAAGCCCTGGGAGGGGACCCGGATCATCCCTTTGAGGTCTTCCCGGATGTCAAAGCGTATTTTGAAAATGTCCTGAAACAGAAAGCGGAGCAGGCCAGGCAGCGGAAGTCTGAACAATCTGCCTGGGCGAAGAAAAACCCGATTCTGGCCAAGAAATTTGAAACCTTTTTTTCGGGCAGGGTTCCAGAAATTGATTATTTGGAGATCAAGCAAAAAGAGGATTCTGCAACCCGCGGGGCATCGGGAGCCGTACTCGCCTACTTTGCCGAATATGTTGAAAACATGATCGTAGCTTCTGCTGATCTTTCCAATTCGGACAAAACCGACGGATTCCTGAAAAAATCAAAAGCATTTGCCAGGCAGGATTTCAGCGGGGCTTTCCTGCAATGCGGGGTATCTGAGCTGACCATGGCGGCCCTTGCCAACGGCATGGCTCTTCATGGCGGAATCATTCCCGTATGTGCAACATTCTTTGTTTTCTCCGATTACATGAAACCTGCTGTGAGACTTGCCGCATTAATGGAATTACCGGTTAAATATGTATGGACGCACGATGCATTCCGGGTCGGGGAAGATGGTCCCACACACCAGCCTGTGGAACAGGAAGCCCAGATCCGGTTGATGGAACAACTGCGCAACCATTCCGGCAAACGAAGCTGTCTTGTGCTAAGGCCTGCCGATGCCGTTGAAACAACCGTAGCATGGAAAATGGCCATGGAGAATACAAGCAGCCCTACCGCCCTTATCCTTTCCAGGCAAAATATACCGGATATCCCGGCATTTGAGGGTTCCGACCGGTATTCGGATGCCCTGCATGCACAAAAAGGTGCCTACATCGTGCAGCATGCAGCGGGCGTACCAGACCTGGTCCTGATCGGAAACGGATCTGAGGTCTCGACCCTGCTGGAAGGATCGGCCAGGCTGATAAAAGAAAAAGGATTGAAAATACAGGTGGTTTCAGCGATTTCTGAGGGACTATTCAGGGACCAGGACCTGGCTTATCAGCAGGAGGTCATCCCGGAAGGGATGCCCGTCCTTGGACTTACTGCCGGATTGCCGGTCACCCTTGCCGGTCTGGTGGGACCAAAAGGCAGAAGCATCGGGATGCCCAGTTTTGGCTACTCTGCTCCCTATAAAGTGCTGGACGAAAAATTCGGCTTCACCGCCGATAATGTTTTCAACCAGGCACTGGCATACCTGGCCGAACAGGATTAAGCGGATACCTGGCCGGCACCGGAAAAGGCCCGGTCTTTCAAGCTGGCTGTATCTGCCACTATGCAAGGCCTTCTTTCCCTTATGTCTTGCGCATATCCACTATTTGACCGTTTTCTGTTTCCGGGAAAATTTCGGGCATACCTTTTCGTTATTAACAAACCGGGCGGATGTTTTTTAATAAAGTATTTTTAACTTGGGTCTGCCCTGGCAGGGTGATGAAAAGCCTTATTTGACATGAACTTCCGGATCAGATATATATCCATGAACTGGATTCGTCAGGGCATCCTGACTATAATCTTTTTTCTCTGCATTTTGCCGCTTGACCGGCTCCGGGCACAGGAAGACCAGGTAGGCGGGTTCATAAAAACCCGTATACTCTTTGTTTTCGATGCCTCCCAGAGTATGTCGGGATACTGGGAAAGCGACCAGAAGATAAACATCGCAAGGAATTTCCTGATTGGAGTGGTTGACAGCCTGGAGACACTCCCCAATGTACAGATGGCCCTCAGGGTATACGGGCACCAGAGTCCTGTTTTCATGAAGGATTGCCAGGACACGAAACTGGAAGTGGCCTTTGATGTGAACAATGCACATAAAATCAGACAGAAACTCCGTTTTCTCAAGCCAAATGGCAACACTCCGATTGCCTACTCCCTTGAACAGGCAGCCAATGACTTTCCTCCATGTGCAGATTGCCGTAACATCATAATCATGATCACGGATGGGATCGAAGAATGTGGAGGCGATCCCTGTGCCGTTTCACGTAAGCTCCAGGAACAGGGCATAACCCTGAGGCCTTTTGTGATAGGCATAGGCATCGATCCTAATTTTAAAAAAACCTTTGATTGCGTCGGGTACTATTACAATGCCGCCAAGGAGGAGAATTTCAAGGAAGTTCTGCGTGTGGTGATCACCCAGGCACTTAACACCACCACCGCTCAGGTTAACCTGCTTGACCAGGAAAACCTGCCGACGGAAACAAATGTGAATATGACCTTCTACGATCTGTTCTCGGGTAAGGTAAAACACAACTTCGTTCACACCATGAACCATAAGGGGAATCCGGATACACTCTTCCTGGACCCCCTGATTTCATACCGGCTCGAGATCCATACCATTCCACCCATCACGATTGATACGGTCAGGGTAACGGCAGGCAAACATACCATCATCGCAGCCGACGCTCCGCAGGGATATCTGGAGGCCCGGACCATTGGGCGAACCCATTACCGGGATATGCAGTTCATTGTAAGAAGGCATGGGGAGATGAAAACCCTTCACCACCAGAAGATCAACGACCAGGAAAAATACCTTATCGGCAGATACGACCTTGAATTCCCGACCGTTCCAAAAATATTGCTGTCAAATATTGAAGTCAAACAAAGCCACACCACCACGATCGAGATCCCACGTCCAGGAATCGTTACCTTTATTTCCACTGCAAACGGTTTTGGGAGTTTATACAAGGAAGAGGGAGAAAAGCTGGTTTGGATAGCCAACCTCGACAACCGGAAGTCCAACCAGTCCCTCGCCATCCAGCCCGGGATTTACACGGTGGTTTTCCGTTCCGGAAACTCAAAAAATACATTCAGCACGATCACCAAGAAATTCGAGGTCCGGGCAGGAAGTTCTTCAGCCATTGAATTGTATTAATTTTAAGCCCTGATTAAACTATGTATCCCGCAGGGAATCAAACAAGCGTAATCCCAAAGCAGATTGTTCTCAAAAACCGACAGGTTGGCTGATCTTAGCGATAAGGAGCTCATACATCAATTCCGGGAAGGAAGCAACCGGAATTATGCATTTAATCTGATCATCCGGAAGTACCAGACAAGACTTTACTGGCACATCCGGAAAATTGTCATTTCCCACGATGATACGGACGACGTGCTGCAAAACACCTTTATCAAAGCCTTTGAAGCACTTCACAGGTTCAGGGAGGATGCATCCTTGTACACGTGGCTTTACAGGATTGCCACCAATGAATCCCTGTCATTGCTTAAGCGGAGAAAAAGGACTTCATTCCTCCCCCTTGGGGAGAATCTGCATCATCTTGAAAATATGCTGCGAAGCGATGCCTACTGTAACGGGGATGAAATCCAGATGAAACTGCAGAAAGCCATTATCCGGCTACCCGAAAAACAACGTCTTGTATTCAATATGAAATATTTCGATGAGATGAAATACGAAGAGATGTCAGAAATACTGAAAACCTCGGTGGGAGCCCTGAAAGCTTCTTACCACCATGCCTTAAAGAAACTTGAGCAGTATTTGACTGAAGATTAAACCTTTTAACCGGAAAATCGTCTAAATGTTGGAGATTTTGAAATGATTAATGAAGAAAACATACCGGATGTCGTTCGGGCCTCAGGTAAAAAACTGCCTTTTGATGTCCCGGAATCCTATTTTGAGGACCTTCCTGCGAGGATCCAGGGGCGTGTATCGGCGGGTACAAGGCCGCGGAACCTGAATCTTCGCCCCAGGCTGGCCATGGCAGCCATGTTCATCGGGCTGATTGCCGTGGGTTATGCAGGATTTCGAATCCTTTCGGGTCGGGATAATGGATCTTATCTCAGTGAACAGGAATTGAGGGAAGCCATGGAATACCTTGCCTACGACATTGATGAAGAATTGCTGGTCTCAGCAGTCCTTGAGTCCGACATCACCCTTGCCGGTGAATCTTCCGATGCAAGCGATGAAATAATTCAGTATCTTTCAGAAGAAGACATCGATTTCAGCGAATTACTAGATGATTTTTAAATTTTAGGCCATGAAATCAACTTCGTCCAAATGGTTCCTATTCATTCTGATGACATTTTTCAGCCTGTCCGCCGCAGCACAGCAACCCCAGAGACATGCTGAGAAAATGGAAAGGTACCGATCCATGAAAATTGCATATTTCACTGAAAATCTTCAACTTACCCCTGAAGAAGCGGAAAAGTTCTGGCCCCTGTACAACCAGCTGGAACAGGAAAAGGATCAGCTCAGGAAGAACCGCCGGATGAGATCACGGGAATTTTCCAAGCAGGCCGAGGAACTCACCGAGGAGGAAGCGGAGGAAATCATAGACAACCATATGGAGATCCGCCAGAAAGAAATACAGCTGGATCTGGAATTCCATAATGAGCTGAAAAAAATTCTTCCCGCAAAAAAAATCATGGAGTTCTACATCACGGAAGTCCAATTCAGGGAGTATATGCTGCAACGGATCCGTGAAGAACGGGGCGAACCGCATCGAGGACCGGGCAGGCAGTAAACCCGGCACCTCTTGAACCATTCAGAATTTCGTCGTAATTTTACATAAGCCCGGAAGGAATCAGCGGCTTATGTTTAAAAGTTTTTTTTACCTGAGCGTCATTTATGTACTGTTCCTGAATTGTTCCGGGACGACACGCAAAAATGACATGACCGGAAATCAGTCCACACAAGAATCCTGGTGGATCAGCAGGGCGGAAAAGATGGTCGACACCCAGATCATCGCCAGGGGGATCAGTGATAAGGGTGTCATCAGGGTAATGAAAATCACCCCCCGGCATCTTTTTGTACCGGAAAGTCTCATAGAACAGGCTTACAGGGACTACCCCCTGCCTATAGGCTCCGGGCAAACCATATCACAGCCCTATATTGTGGCCATTATGACCGAATACCTGCAGCTCTCCGGCAGCGAAAGGGTACTGGAGATCGGCACGGGTTCGGGATACCAGGCAGCAATCCTGTCCCAGCTCGTTGACACCTGCTATACGATAGAGGTGGTCCGGGAGCTCGCAGAGCAAGCTTCACAGAGACTGGATGAACTCGGCTATCATAACGTAGTGGTTAAATGGGGCGATGGGTACCAGGGCTGGCCTGAACATGCCCCGTTTGATTGTATCATCATCACTGCAGCACCGGAAACCATACCTGAAAAACTGACTGAGCAACTTGCCGTCGATGGCAGGATGGTTCTTCCTGTCGGAAGCCACTTCCAGGATTTGATCCTGATTACCAAGAACCATAAAGGCATAAAGCGCAAGAACATCATACCCGTCCGATTCGTTCCGATGATCCATCCTAAGGATCCCATTCAGGATTAAAGCGTTCCCGAACCTTGAGAACCAGATACGGATTATACCCTGCAATCTCGATTGTCGTAGCCAACATGATCGGTACCGGCATCTTTACCAGTCTTGGATTCCTGGTCATGGAACTGCATACGGGTTTTGCCCTGCTCATGCTCTGGATCATCGGGGGCATTACGGCCTTAATCGGGGCAATGGCCTATGCTGAACTCGGAACACTGATGCCCCGCTCAGGCGGGGAATACCACTTCCTTACCCGGATTTTCCATCCCGCACTCGGTTTTGTATCGGGGTGGGTATCTTTCATTGTTGGCTTTGCCGCCCCGACGGCTGCCGCATCCATGGCCCTGAGCAGCTATTTTGTGGCTGCTGTCGAGCTTCCCTGGGGACTGGATGAGAATATCTTCAAGACCGCGCTTGCTCTGCTGGTTATTCTCTCGCTCACCGTTCTGCATGCCAGGTATAAAAGAGCGGGAGCCGGTTTCCAGAGCATCGCCACAAGTTTAAAGATCATCGTCCTGCTGCTTTTCATATACCTTGGCTGGATTAGTCAGGCTCAATCTTCCATTGAGTTTACCCTGAACAGGGAGTCCCTTCAGGAAATCATCAGTCCGCCGTTCGCGATCGCCCTGTTCTTTGTAAGTTTTTCCTACTCTGGCTGGAATGCTGCAGCGTATATAGCTGGTGAAATAAAACAACCGGGGAAGAACATCCCGATCAGCCTGATTTCCGGAACCCTTCTGGTCACATTACTCTATTTTGGCATCACCTGGGTTTTTCTAAAGGTCATTCCCATAGGTCTTATGTACGGACGGATCGAGGTGGGCTTCCTTTTCGGGCAGTGCATTCTTGGGTTTCATGCAAGCAGGGTCATGGGGATACTCTTCAGTCTGCTTCTCCTCTCAACCGTCAGTTCACTGATCATTACGGGTCCCCGGATCACCCAGGTCATGGGCGAAGATTATCCGTTTATCCGTTGGGTTGCACATACTTCAAAGATGGATACGCCCGCCAGGGCCATTTATATTCAAGCTGCCCTGGCAATCGTGTACCTCCTGAGTTCGACCTTCGAACAGATGATCACCTATATTGGGTTCACGCTGAACCTGATGACCATGCTGGCTGTTCTTGGGATGATCATCCTGCGTCAGCGCAAGCCAAACAGCCCGGTCAGGCACTACAGGCTGAAGCCCTACCCGGCTCTGCCGGTTCTGTTTCTGCTTGTGAATGCATGGATCATGGTGTACGGGTTGATTTACCGGCCCCTGGAATCCGTGGCCGGCCTCCTGACTGCCGCCCTGGGATTACTGGTCTGGCGAACAATGAAAGGGAACTTCAAGGGCCTTTCCGGTGTCTGATCCCGATGCTTTCCGGGGGATCTGCACAGAGGGCCCGGGTATTTCCGCTGCGATTTATTCTTCGGGAAGGTTCAGCTCCACTTCCTGAAGGAACCGGATGGTTTCGTTAATGTCCAGATAGAGGATGCGGTCATCATCCACGAATTTAACCCGCTTGCGGTACCGGGCGATAAATTCCTCGAGATAGGGAGATGATTTTGCAGGTCTTCTGAAATCAAGGGCCTGTGCAGCATTGAAAAGTTCGATGGCAAGAATCCGTTCCAGGTTTAACAGGACCTGGTGGGCTTTTATTGCGGCATTGGCTCCCATGCTCACATGGTCTTCCTGTCCCTGGCTTGACTCAATGGAATCGACCGAAGCGGGAGTGCATAATTGCTTGTTATGGCTTACGATGGCAGCCGCCGTGTATTGCGGGATCATAAATCCCGAGTTCAATCCCGGCCGGGCCACAAGGAAGGGGGGAAGTTCCCTGTGCCCGCCGAGCAGCTGGTAGGTCCTCCGCTCGGATATATTGCCCAGTTCAGACATGGCGATGCAGAGATTGTCCAGCGCAAGCGCAAGGGGCTGTCCATGGAAATTACCGGCAGAAATGATCAGGTCCTCATCGGGGAAGATGGTCGGATTATCCGTTACTGAATTGATCTCATTTTTGAAAACGTAGGCAACATAATTGATTGAATCCTTGGATGCCCCGTGGACCTGTGGGATGCATCTGAAGGAATACGGATCCTGTACATGGTTTTTCGGCCTGTTGATCAGTTCGCTCCCTTCCAGCAGATACCGGATCCGCCGCGCCGTCTTTATCTGTCCCTGATGCGGCCGTATCTCCTGGACCAGTGGATGAAAGGCTTCTATTTTCCCATCAAATGCGTCCAGGGAAAGAGCGGCGATAATATCGGCCAGTTCGGAGAGTTTAAATACACGAAGGCAGCAATAAACCCCGAAGGCGCTCATGAATTGTGTCCCGTTCAGCAGGGCCAGTCCCTCTTTAGATGCCAGGGTGAGAGGCTCCCAGTTCAACTGTTTCAATACGGAGCTTGCAGATCTCTTCCTTCCGTTATAATATACCTCTCCCTCCCCGATAAGCGGCAGGCTCAGGTGCGCGAGGGGGGCCAGGTCACCTGAGGCACCGAGCGAACCGTAGCTGTAAACAACGGGAATGACGCCCTTGTTGAAAAAATCAACCAGGCGCTGAAGCGTGGATAACTGGATGCCCGAGTTTCCGTAGGCAAGGGACTGAACCTTCATAAAGAGCATCAGCCGGGTGATTTCCCTGGGAATCTCCTCCCCCTGCCCGCAGGCATGTGATAAAACCAGGTTCTTTTGCAGGATCCCAAGATCTTCCTTACTGATCAGGCGATCATAAAGTGAGCCGAATCCCGTATTGATGCCATACAGGGGTTCCTGGGTTTTCTCCAGTTTATCGTCAAGGTATAGCCGGCATTTCCGGACCAGGTCACTGGATTTCTCAGAGAGCCGGAGAGGCATTCCTTCCTCCATAATCTGCCGGATGCGGGAAAATCCCAGTTCATCGGGGGAAATAGCATGATATTGCATATCCAGGTTCAGTCAGTAATCTGTAAAAATAAGAAAGTTGAGAGTCCCGTGATGTTTTATTAAACATACCTGGCACGAATAAGGTCGATGGCCTCCTGTGCAGACAATTCTTTCTGCTGCCCCGACTCCATATCCTTGAGGGAAAGGATATTCCCCTGGATTTCTTTTTCGCCTACCAGGGCTACATAGGGAATGCCCTTCTGGTTGGCATAGCTCATTTGTTTTTTCAGCTTGGCAGGATCGGGATAAATCTCGGAGGGAATGCCGGCATCCCTGAAATAGTGGAGTATGCCCAGGATATATTTTTCTTCTGTTTCACCGAAATTCACAAATAAAAGCCAGGTGCCGGTCTTTACCTCTACCGGAAACAAATTGAGTTGGTCCATCACATCGTATATCCGGTCAGCACCGAATGAGACACCAATCCCGGAAACGTTTTCCAATCCGAATATCCCGGTCAGGTCATCATAGCGGCCCCCTCCGCAGATACTTCCTATGTCAAGATCTCTGGCCAGCACCTCAATAATGGCACCGGTATAATAATTCAGTCCCCTGGCCAGTGTAAGGTCCAGTTCAATCCGTGTACCAAGATTTTGTGATTCCAGATAATCATAGAGATGCTCCATTTCCCTGATCCCCTCCATTCCTGCCTCCGATGTCGAAAGAACTTCATTTAATGAGTTAAGTTTTTCCTGTGGAGAACCGCTCAGTCGTATGATTGGCTGCAGGCGTTCGATGGCATTATTCGATACCCCCCTCTCTCTTAATTCCCGGTTCACCCCTTCCACTCCGATCTTCTCCAGCTTATCCAGTGCCGTAGTAATCTCCGTGAGCCTCTCCCTTTCTCCAAGGATATCTGAGATACCTGCCAGTATTTTGCGGTTGTTTATCTTTACAATGATCCCAATGCCCAGCCGCTGGAAGACCCTGTCAATGATTTCGATCAATTCAAGTTCATTCAGGACGGATTTGCTGCCTATGATGTCCACGTCGCACTGGTAAAACTCCCGGTATCTGCCCTTTTGCGGGCGATCGGCCCTCCAGACCGGTTGGATCTGGTATCGTTTAAAGGGAAAATTGATCTCATTGCGGTGCTGAACCACGTATCTGGCAAAAGGAACCGTCAGATCATACCTCAATCCCTTTTCACAAATCCGGGTGGAAAGGCGTGCAGGATCACCTGCATTTAATTGGGAATCGTCGACACCGCTTAAAAAATTACCGGAATTAAGGACCTTGAACAGGAGCTTGTCCCCTTCCTCACCGTACTTGCCCAGCAGCGTGTCGAGGTTCTCCATGGCAGGGGTTTCGATCGGCTGGTATCCGAACATCCTAAAGATTTCTTCGATCGTATTGAAAATATAACTCCGCCGCGCCATGTCCGACGGAGAATAATCACGGGTCCCTTTTGGTATGCTGACTTTCTTCACCGGAAAATTCGGTCTATTTGCTGATCTTCTTCAAATCCTTGGCAAGGAAGCCATCGGGATTCTTATCATCAATCATGTGATAATCAAAATAGTAGAAACTGGCATCACCCGCACCGATAAGTATTTTGTAACATCGGGCATTCAGACGGGTGCCCTCGGGACCCACCTTGTGCAAAAAAACTACTTCAGGATCCCGCTTGCTGATTGCATCCCGAATATCATCCTTTTCGACAAGCTTGAAGGGATGCGGATAAATCTTCTGGATGCGTGCCGCGGAATTTACATCCTTTGCCATCTCCCCCGGAAGCAGGTAGAGGTTCTTGGTCTTCACATCCTTCATATTGTCATTATAATGCTTGAAAACATTGGTTGAGATGATCTCCGGGTGCTCATGGATAAGGCGTATATGGTTCTGGATGAAACGCACAAGTATTCCCAGCTTATAATTATAGGAGTCATCCTCAACATTGGCATAGGCCACGGGTACAGACACCAGGTCAGGCATCATGTTCAGCTTGGCATAATCGCCTCCAAGTGAAAGGTTAAGGAATTTGTACTTTGCCTGGAGTTTGTCTTTCTCAAAGATTATGGTTGTCATAAACAGGAAGGAATATTCAGGGTTCTTCCGTTTCTCCTCAAATTCGGCATAGGGAATTATATCCCATTCCGTTATATCCCATTCCTGATCCATGACGGTTTGCATTTCACCGTCAAAGGTATTCAGCGGATTCTGGTCCCTGACGACAAGGGTCTTGGTCGTTAAGAAATGTTCAAGGTCCTCAGGCGTGGGAACATACTGGCTGTACAACAGGATGCCGGGGAGGACCAACAGGATAATCAGGCTGAATCTTTTCATGATAATAGTGGTTTTATCGTTTGGGCAAATACAAGGGATTCCGATCATTGAATTTCCTAAGGTATACAAATTTTTGCTGACGTTTCTTTTTCTTCCTCAATTGCGCGTACTCATCGTGCAGTTCCGGATCCTGCATTAAAAGGACTTCAAGACTCTGGACATCGTATTCATATACTTTTCCGCTCTCAAAATCCATTATGTACTGGCGCATTTCGGAGGACTGCGTATTGGTAGGGTACCCCCCGTACCGGTAGTAATAATCGTACGGATTGTAATAGTACGGATCGTAATATCTCGTATCATAGGTAGTGATCGTTGCCACAAAATGACAGATCTTTCCTACAATGGTGATGCGGTGGTACTTGTCATCCAGCGCAATATACAGAATACCGTTCCGGCTGAAACCCCATACCAGGTCTGACTTTACTTCCTGCTTCATCCCGAGATGATCGTAGAAGGACAGGTTTTTCTCCTCGAGAACTTTCAGATAAAAGTCTCTGTCACTGTAATCAACTGTGGTCAGGATGCGTGATTGAGGAATGGGATTGTTATTCTTCACCTGCTCAAAATTCAGAAAAATACCATCCTGGAAATTAAACTCAGGGGTGTACTTTACCATATTGAGGGAATCAGGCTGGGCAAATAACAGGGAACCTGTCAAAAGAAATAAGGATGTCAGCATGCAGAAACATGTGTAAAATCCAGAACGCTGTCTCATTTCATCCATAATCTGATCTTTTTACCAAACCTCATGCAATACAATCAAACAACGTATCAATTGTTGGAGTATTATCCGATGCAGCAGGAATGCATTCGGCTTTTCCGAAGATCGTTTTTTTACTTATATTTATGAAAAATCTGTAATTCAGACACCTACAAATTTAAACAATAATAGGCCAGGAATTCATGCTCACACAAGAGAAAATACTCAAATTTTTCTCTTTCGGATTGGATGAAAAAACGGAACCCCATATTCTAACCCGGATTATTTTAACCAATATTTTCAGTGCTCTCGGCATCCTTTTTTTTATCATGTTTGCCGCCCTGGCCATTTACAACGGGGAACACCTGGTTACTTACATACTGCTTGCCGCCACCGCTCTGACGGTCCTGAATATGATATACATGGTCCGGACCCTGAAGATACAGCACTCCATCCACTTCCTCCTGGGAATGATGGCTTTACTTCTGCTCTTCCTTCTGATAACGGGAGGGACCCATGCTACCGGATACTTATGGGCCCTTAGCTTTCCCATTATCTCCCTGATTCTCATGGGACTGAAACGGGGGAGTATTTCTTCCCTGGTCTTTCTGCTGCTGGCAGGGATTGTTTTACTCGGTGATTTCCCCTTTTCCAGCGTGGAGTATGACCGGATATTCAGCATAAGGTATATTTTCACCTACCTTGGAATCTTCATTCTTATCTATGCGTTTGAGTATCTGAGGCTGAAAAATGTTATGAAGCTCGACAAGGCCCTCGAAGAGGCAACCTTCGAAACACGCTCAAGGGATGAATTCATTTCCAGGCTCTCTCACCAGCTGAGGACCTCCCTGAATAACATAACCCTGGTCAGTAACCTTTTGAGTGATACTAAACTGGACCAGCAGCAGCGTGATTTGATCGATACCGTTCTCGCATCTACCAACAATCTGGTTGAAGCGGTCAACAATATCGTTAAGGTTTCCGATATCAGCATTCGGAGCGTAAAGGAATCAAGCATGGCTTTTGATCTTGGATCG
>CAZVLG010000168.1:0-1798 GCA_964627835.1 uncultured Bacteroides sp. | reverse complement strand
AGACTTTCCTTTACGCACTGATATCTCTGAATTTTGCACTTATCATGGCTATCCTGTTCCTGCCCGTGCTGAATACACTTACCGGGAAGCAGATCAGCCTGAATTACCTGCAGCCTGAATGGATCGCCATCCTGTTGCTCATCTGGTTTTTCACCAGCTTTATCGCAGGGTCCTATCCATCCATCCTGCTGGCTTCCAGGCTGCCTGTCCGGATCTTTCAGCAGCAGGGGCATGCCGGATCGGGGCGATCGGCATTGCGGGTAATCCTGGTCACTTCCCAGTTTGTTTTTGCCACTCTCTTCCTGATCACGGCACTGGTTGTCAACCGGCAGTTCTTTTATATGGACCATGCGGATCTGGGATACGATAAGGAGGATCTTCTCTACCTGAGGCTGAGGGATCAGACCAGGGAAAAGTCCCAGGTCATCAAGACCGATCTTCTTTCCCTGCCGGGCATATCAGGAATCACCAATACTTCCAACCTCCCGATATTGATCGCCGGTGGGTATTACCAGACCTGGGGCAGGTCGGATGAGAAAGCCCGGTACCTGTGTGCTGCGGGGGTGGACTATGATTATGTTAAAACCATGGAAATTGAAATGGCCCAGGGCCGATTTTATTCGCGCGATTTCCCCAGTGATTCCGTCAGTGCTGTAGTGCTCAATGAAACAGCGGCAAAGGCCATGGAATGGGATGATGCCATCGGGAAACAATTTTATTACAGGGGCAGGTATTACAACGTCATCGGCGTTATGAAAGATTTTCATCACGTCCCGCTTCTACTGAAGATCACTCCCCTGATCTTCACACTGCACCCTGAGGGGAGCGACTACCTGCTGGTACGCCTGGAAGCAGGAGGTAAAGCGGACAGGTCGCGCACCCTTGAACAGATCGAAGACGCCTGGAAGGAAATTTTTCCGGATTTCCCCATCGAATACAATTTTGTGGAGGACTACCGGTTCCCCCAGGAACAAACCATCTACGCCGCCGAGCGCCTGATGTGGTATTTCACCCTGCTGGCCATCCTTATTTCGAGCATGGGACTGTATGGCCTTTCCACTTTCATGGCCGAAAGAAGGACCAGGGAGATCGGGATCCGTAAAGTGATGGGTGCAAGTCCCACGCGAATCGTCAGGATCCTCTCGAAAGAATACCTCCGGATCATCCTGCTGGCCACCCTCATCGCATGGCCGCTGGGATGGCTGCTGATGAAAAAATTCCTCACTGTCTTTGCCTACACCGGAGGATTGAGCATCTGGATATTTTTAGGGGTCGGGGCATCCATATGCCTTCTTGCGGTCCTGACCGTGGGATTTCAGGCATGGCGGACCTCCCTGCAGAATCCGGCCAACACCCTCCGGCACGAATAGAATCCGTAAAAGGAAGCCATTATAGCCAGGCGCTCTCGGGTGCCCGCTTCAGATCTGGGGAAAACGTTTCAGATCCCGGGTTCCTTTCAGATCCCGGGTACGGGTTCAGGAATCCGGTTTCAGGCCCGGGCTCAGTACTTCTTCCTGACAAATATTTTTATGTCGTCGTAATACGCTGTGCTGGTCCCCGAAGAGAAATTATACCCGCCTATGGCAAAATCGTTGAACCCGTCCTTGGGGGTGATGCATTCATCCGTTTCCAGTATGAATTTTCCGTCCAGCCACAGTTTGGCCTTTTGCCGGACAAAATCTATCTCCACCCTGACCTGGTACCAGGTCTGTATGGCATAGTCGGCCGTATCGGCGCAGAGGAAGTGCAGCCTCCCGTCGTTGCCGAAACCAGCCCCGTTGCGGTAGCGGTAAGTATT
>CAZVLG010000167.1:0-13696 GCA_964627835.1 uncultured Bacteroides sp. | reverse complement strand
ACTATCGATAGTCCCTTTAAATACTCGAAAAGGATGTTTAAAAAGCCACCTTACATCGGGAAGCGATGTAGCGGCGTTTTTATATCCTTGGAGGGTAAACGAAAAAAGGGCCGAATCAATTTGTTTTGAGACGGCCCCTTTCAAGCCATAAGAATCTGTCCTTAAAAGGTGAAATCAGATTCTTTTCGTTCGCATTATTCTTTGATCAGTATCCTGTGCAACAAAGCATTGCTTGTTTTCAGTTGCACATGATAGATACCATCACCGTAACCGGAAAGGTCAACCTGGGTCTCCAGGTAGTAGGGAACATTATCGTATTTCTTTTGCATGATCCTCTTACCGTTAACATCAAAGACTGTCAGGGTAACATTATCCATTCCTTTCAGTTCCATACTAACGTTAATGATACCGGAACTCGGGTTTGGATAGATATTCAGCTTGCTCAGGTCGATGATGGATTCGATACCCGAAGAGATTTTCAGTTTACCTTTGCGGTTGGAACGGGAAGAATTCAGAGTAGCCGCCTTGAAGTCCGTCGCCGTACAACCAGGCTCCGGGGCCATGATCTCAATGAAGTAATAGACTCCTTCATCCGTCACATTGGCATCCGTATAGGAAGTAAGGTTTGCGGCGAGGCTGGTCAGATTTGCCCATCCCGTAGCCGGAAGGTATTTATAGATATCGTATGTCGGTACATCGAAACCTTCGTAGTGGTCCCAGATCAGGTTCACGGCATCGTTGAGTCCCAGATTCATGGTCAGATGCATGGTTTTGTGCGGATCGCTCAGCTTGGACTCGTTCCCGCATTCATCCACCACGCTCAGACAGTACCTCCAGGACCTGACGGTCGGATCGGCAACCGGATCCACGAAAACGCTGAGGCTGTCCACATTCCTGCTTCCGATAAGCTGGTACTCACCCTTGACCGAACTTTCGCGGTAAATGTTGTAATGGGAAACATCCGTTGTATTCAGCTTTTCCCAGACCACCATGTTTACGTCGGTCGCTGTATCCACGGTAACCAGGCAGATCGGGTTGACATCGGGTGGTTCCTGCCTGATAACCGTGCTGTTGACACCGACACAATTATTAAAATCGGTGACCCTGACCTGATAAGAGCCGGGAGAAAGGCCGGTTATGCTGGGGGTGGTTTGTCCCCCGGGAGACCAGAGATAGTTGTATGAGGGTACCCCGCCGCTCACGCTGGTGCTGATGGATCCATTGGTGGTAATGGTACAGCCGGTTCCCTGCACGTCAGTGATGGTAACGACAGGACCTCCCACGTTGTTGACCAGGATAGGCTGAACCATTTTACAGCCTTTTGCATCGGTCACCGTAACGGAATACACCCCGGCTGCAAGTCCCTCTTCGATCTGGTAGATACCGCCGGTAGACCATTTGTAGATGTAAGGCTTGTTCCCTCCGCTGACAACCGCAACGGCACTTCCGTCCGAACCGGCACAGGTTGCATTTTCCACAACGGAAGAAATAGTGATGGCCGTGGGCTGTGTGATCTGGAAGCTCGCGGCACCGAGGCAGCCGTCGGTATCCTCGGCTATCACATTGTATATACCGGCTGCAAGGCTGTCGATATCCTGGGTGGCGGCACCGTTCGACCATTCGATGGAATAAGTGCCAGTCCCACCTGAAACGCTGATATCGATCGCCCCATCCCGGTCTCCGTAACAGTCGTTGGAAGTGAGGCTATTGAGGGTGATCTGGGGCCCGCTGCCGTCGTTGGCCAGGTTGATGGATCCCTGTGCATAACAGCCGTTAGCATCGATTACGTTCACATAATGCAATCCCGCCGTCATGACCTTATTGGTATCAGTTGTCTCGCCGTTCGACCAGACGTAGCTGTAAGGGGGGTCTCCACCCGTGGCTGAAACCATCGCTGCCCCGTCTGCAATCCCGCAGGTGGAAGGCTTCAGCTGGGTCACGGTGACCTGTATGGCTTCTAAGATGACAGTGTCTTTCGTAGATGAACATCCGTTGGCATCGCTGACGGCAACCGTGATTGTACCCAGGGCAAGATCCTTGGCAATGGTGTCCGTGGAACCGTTGGACCAGAAATAAGAATAGGGACCCTCACCCTTGGTCACACGTACCGAAGCCCAGCCATCGTCTGTATCGCAGTACGCTCCCTGGGTAGTGATTTCCAGTTCCGGAGGTGCCAGGACTTTCACGTTAAAGGAATACTCGTCACTGCATCCGGCAATCTGGTATACAAAGTATTTGACGGGGTGATCGGCAGCCGTAGTAAAAAACCAGCTAATCGTATCTCCTGCACGACTGGCCCAAACCTCAGGCGACACCCCTCCGCTGAAATTATAACCAACGGTAGAGCCCGGAGCAATGCTGTCGGAATTATCAATGATAATCGTGGAATCCCCAAGACAGCTTGCTGCCACGATCATGTCAAAAACGGGTTTGACGCATGAGAATTCCACCGCACCGATATCGGGTGTTGCAGGATCCCTGGGAACGCTGTCGATGTCAACCGTTACATCATCCCGGTGAGTTGCTTTCTTATGTAAACCGGGCTGTCCGCTGCGAAGATCGAACCTGGATACATACAAAGGATCCAGTTCGGATGAATTCGCATCCATACCGCTGGCTGCTTTTAATTCAGCAAGAGTCAGGTAATTGCTTCCTTCCCAGTAGGCAAAGGTTTCACTCGAAGCGGAATAGAAGTTATTATAATCCGACTGGAGCATGTCCTGGTCGTCTACAACATAGTAAGCATAACCGACACCGGCGTTGTGAACGGTATTATTAATGATCTCAATATCGTTATTGTTACTTTGTACGTAAATACCGCGTGTGGAACTGGTGGATGAATAAGTACTGGTCAGGTAGATGCTGTTGTTGTAAAGCCGGGTGCCGGTACAGTTGTTCAGCTCAATTCCATAGGCCATATAGGTCCCGCCGACATGCACCACATTATTGGAAACCAGGCCGTGGAAGGTTGGTGTCGTAGCATCACAATTATAAAGATATATACCCTTATCGTGATTGTTATTAAATATCCGGTTGCCGGTAATCAGCATCTCTTCACGGCAGTCTTCGATGCTGATTGCATCATAATAGGTGCTTAATTCATTTGTTACGGTATTGGCAATGACCCTGGGTTCAAACTGGTATCTCATTCTTATCCCGTAATCGTCGCATTCTGAGATATCGTTTCCAATGATCAGGCTATTGCTTGCATAGAAATCAGCCGACGAAGAGTTCCCATAAAATGAAATACCGATGGAACCCTTCGTGATGGTGTTGTCCTTGATGGTCACATCATTGTTCGTGCCTTCGATCCATATCACCTCGTGGGCTGAGTTGCCTGAAACAAGGTTATTGTTCTCAATGGTATTGTTTTCAAAAGTCCCTGAAAAATGGATCAGCCGGCCGTAGGAAACCCCGGTGGAAGTAATGGTCATGTTTTTAAGGGTAAGGTGGTCTACACAGATGAAATCAAAAATGATGTTATAATCGGTATTGTCGGTTGAGTAGAAGATGGATACGTCTTCCGGATCTCCGCTGGCAGAAGTAAACGTAATGGTATTGATCTGGCTGGCTCCCGGGATCTTGAAAACCTTTCCGATATACTCATTGTAATCTCCCGAATTGACTTCCAGGATAACCGGTCCGGTAATCCCCCTGTCCTGAAGATCAGTGAAGGCTTCCAGAATGCTTGTATATCCGGGTGCCGGCACTCCCGCACCGATGGAATAGGTTCCCCCGGCAATCGGTGTCACGGAAGCTGAATATTGATAAGCCCCTATGGATGGTGAGGATCCGCGGGATACTCCGTAGATATCATCCGACACCGGAGAATCCGGGTCTGTCGAAATATCCACCCCGGCTGTATCCAGGAAGGGACTGTTTATTTGGGGACCGATCGTTGTCAGAAAATTGGTGATCATGTTGTAGGAATGTGTGTCTTTTCCATCGTTGTTTGCAAGCAGATCGGACATCCTTGCCATGTTCTTGTTTCCCCAGTAAGCAAGGTACAAACCGGCTGAAAAAAGGTTGTTGTAATCACTTTCCTCGATAGCCGTTGTCGAGTTCGAATAATAAGCCATTCCCGGGCCAAAATTCACGAAGTTGTTGTTCTTAACCTTCAGGTCTGATCCGCCGTTATTATAATAGGCACGGCTGCTGGTACTGGTGTTGTCCTTTGAAATATGTACGGTATTATAGTATATATCAATATAATCGCTGGTGTTGGTCTCAATACCGTATATGGTATTACCGCCGGATTCATTGGCAATCACGCAATTGTTGATGATTTTGCCGCGGAATGATGCTGTCCCGTCCGAACGGTAGGTATAGATACCGCCGTCATCGACATTGAGATGAATGATGTTACTCAGAACCTGGAAGTCGTTGATGCAATTATCCAGGTAGATGCCCCAGTAGTCAGTGTTTGAGACACCGTTAGTAATCTCATTCATTGCCACAAGAGGGGCATCACATTCTTTAAGGTAAACACCTGTATAATAATGTCCGCCAATATCGTTATTGACAATGGTAATGTTCTCAGGATTATATTCATCAGTAGCCGGTCCGTCAACCCAGATCCCGTAAAGCCCGTCCGAGATGGTACTGTTGTGAATATGGAATCCATCGATCACGCTGTTGGTACTGTAAATGGCAGCCGTACCCAAAGCTCCACCGGTACTGTTTATCGTACATCCCACAATGCTGTCGTTGGAGCTCATTCCGGTAAGATTGAATACGGTGGAATTTGAAGTATTGGTGGCATTGATCGTCAAATCCTTGAAATCCACATAGGAAGCCCTGACCATTTTAATCGTGTAATTATTATCGGACGTTGCCGCGTAAGTGATCACGACATTATCCCCGTTTTCGGGCATGAAACATACCCTTTTGTCAGGTCCTGCCCCGGAAACCGGAAGGATCTCGAACTGTTCAGAATAGGGCGTTCCCTTATCCCTGATATGGAAATAAACATTATCTGAAACGCCTACTTCATTCAGGGAGTCAACGGCTTCTTTGATCGTGGCAAAATCCGGGTTGGTGCCGCCTATGGTATAGATGTCGACCATGGCCTCTCCTGCTTCGTCGAATTCATCTGCTCCAATATCGGGTGTTCCGTCCCAGGCCTTTCCGTCGATGTCATTTGGTACGGCGGTTTTAATGTTCGCATCATCCACTCCTTTGCTTTCGAGGTGGAAGATGGTGGTGTGCAGATCATCATCGGAAAAATAAATGGGATTGACAGTGAGGGAATTATAATCCTTGGTATTGTAAGTATAGAGGTCCTCAAGGGAAGGTGTGATCTGGTCATCCCATAAGGCCAGGTAATTACCTGTAGTAAAATAATTGTTATAATCAGATGTCGTAACCGAAGCATTGTAACGGACATAATAGGCATAGCCGCCTGCAAAATTGGCAAAGATGTTGTTCCGGATGTCCATTCCCTCACTGGAGCTTCCTTCCAGTCGGAATGCACAGCTCCCGGTGTTGTTCCCGGAACTTATATTCACGCTGTTGTGGTACACACGGTAATAATCCACATTGTTCAGCTGGATACCGTAATTGCTGTTCCCTCCTGAATTCAGGCTCACAAAGTTATTTGCCAGAAGACCCTTGGTGTTTTCGGTTACCCCTGATGCTTCACAATTATACAGGTAGATTCCCCTGGTTGGATTTAATAGGACAAGCCGGTTATCCGTGATCCGGTTCGCTCCGTCAACATCATTTAAATCGATCCCGGGTGTATTATACTGGTTGTTGGTAATGTAATTTCCCTCTATAGTAATGGCCGAACCATAATTTGATGCGATGGCAGCCGTTTCTCCCTGGTTCTCACAGATGTTGTTGCGGATCACATTTCCTGTATGCCTGTAACTACTACCGTATGAGTAGAAAACAACAGCTATTTCGCCTTTTTTAAACAGGTTGTTCTCAATCGTATTGTAATCATTAAGGAGAGTCTTGTTGGCATATGAGGAATATTGGGAATGGATGAGGGCTTTGTATTCATAGGATCCTCCACCATCTTTACCTTGGAACTTACAATTCTTGATCGTAATGCTGTCAACATCGTCCCTGAAGATGATGGCATTTCCAAACCCGGAAGTAGGATTGGGTGTAGCGTCAAAAGTAATCTCCTGGATGGTGATAAAACTGCATCCAAGAAGCCGGATAATGTAATTATTATCAACGGTCGAGTACCCTGAGTAAGTGAGGACCACGTCCGTTGAATCGCCGCTCTCGGATTTAAAGGTAACGGAGTTGATTGCGGATGAACCCGGGATGGGGTGGATCGTAACATGTATATCATAGGTACCGTTATCGGCCTGGACGATCACCGGTCCGGACACTCCCCTGTTTTCAAGCGAGTCAATGGCTTCGGCGAATGTGGCAAAAGTTTTCCCGCCAAAATTGCTGACACCGTTAATGGTGTAGGTGCCGGTCATGTCCTTCGGCTGGGCATACGATAACAAACTGTACCCAGCGATTAAAATCGCAAGGATGCTTTTCCTGATAATCTCTGGAATGGAATGGTTAAAAGAGTTCATGGTATTGGTTTTTATTTTTGATTATAATTGTTACTAGGTTGAACGGGGAATATAAGTTACTAATAATTCCGATCATAGTTTTCAAATGCTGTTGGGGAAGTCCTGAGATCAAAACAAAAAAAGAATAAAAAATCTCAAAATGCTTTTCTCCTTCAGGGATCGGTAAAACAAGTTAGTCTCAAATACATGAATGTGCAATTTTTTTTGATGAGCGTTTTAAAAAGTTCAACAAAATGTAAATATGCAGTGTTCTGAATCAGGCTGCAATCCCGGCAAAACAGGGGTAGATAAAATGGATTTATCGGAAAAAATTATTGGATTATTCCTGAAATCTTACTTGGGGGGATACAGGATCAGCCTCTTGTTTTTTTGCATATTCGCAACGACTTCGATCGAGTCAAAAGCATACAGGTAAAAACTCACCGGTTTGGTGATTTCCGCTTCAAGGTAATACCAGCCCGGCAGCAGTTCTACCCATAGAACTTCACCATTCGCATCGGAGTATTGTTTGTCCAGGTATTCAAAATTCTCGAAGCCGTAATAGGAGTCATACAACCAGACTTCCACATTTTCCTCAAAGAAACCGTCGTACTCAACGGTAATGAACAAGTCTCCGGTCTCCGGCACCGGGTCCTTTTTACAGGCGGTCAATAATATACCAATCAGAAGAATTACAGCAATGCGTTTCATGGGTCTGATCTTAAAGGTTCGGAACCTAAGCAAGATAATTAAAAATATGATACCAGCAGTGGGGCCATCATTTATATGCAGTCTGACGAAATGAACTCCGGCTATCGCAGGCCATTATCAGCGGGAATTATAATCTGCGATTGGGTGACTCAATTCACTGGCAATTTTCTTCGGGGACCGCGATCTGCCATCGGGCGGTTTCACTCAATGGCAATTTTAACTGTATAAACCTGCGGACCGGTAAGCTTGAGGACATAGAGTCCCCTTTCAAGGCTTCCCCTCCGGATCTCTGCGCTGCTGCCGGTAATGCCTGTTATTTTCCAGACCAGGCTTCCCTCCAGGTTGTACAGTTCAAGGGTATGGGGCAGTCCCCTGTCATTCGGGAAAGTGACCCATGCCGATTCAGAGAAGGGATTCGGGTGTATGCGAACCGCCCCGCTGGTGAATTCATTCAGGACCGTGCCGATCAGTTTTTTATTGTCGTCCATATTGGAAAGGGAATGCTTGTAGGGTGCGGTTCCCTCTTTCCTGGAACCTGTGGGCATGCAGGGATAGGTAAGTATCCCGGCGACACGGTAGTAATATTTCTTAGTAAGGGCTTCGGAATCCTTATCCGTATATACATCCACAATCGTGGGGATGTTCTGGGCGAATGGCGAAAGGCTTAACGAGTCGGATCCCCGGTAGATGTCGTAGACATCGAAACTCAATTCCCCGCCTTCCATTTCGTACTTGCTCCAGCGAAGGTTCACACCATCTATCGAACTGACATACTGGAGGAACAGGGGTTTGTGGTAGAGGCTTTTTGCAGACTCATTTCCGCAGGTATCGGTCACCGAGATATAGTATACAAAGGGCCTGGTTTCCGGGTCGGCCACCGTATCCGTGAAAATGCTGAGGTTGCCGTACGGAACCGTACCGATCAGGTCATTCTCGCGGTATACATTATGATGGGCAATACCGCGGCCGGGGGTTGATTCCCACACGACGACATTTCTGCCCGTTAACAGGTCCACCGTTACCACACAGATCTCTTCTTTTCCGAAGGGAGTTGCGCTTTCGATGCTAAACCTGGAAGTATCCGTACAGCCCCTGTGGTCGGTGACCACGAGCTGGTAATCACCTGCCTCCAGCCCGATAAGGGATGCCGTTGATCCACCGTTAGACCAGGCATACTGGTAGGGCTGGGTTCCGCCGGAAGGTGTACTATGAATAAAACCGACCGAATCGTTGAGGCAGATCGTATCGGAATAGCTTGCAGTGGTGATCAGGGTATCCGGTTCGCTCAGAACAATGGTATCGCTGGCCTTGTATTTGCGGCTGTCGGTGATATCCACCCAGTAATCCCAATCCGGGATCATGCCGGTGAAGGTGGAGTCCTGGTACATGGTGCCGCCGAACCAGTTGATCGTGTAAGGCGGGGCACCCAGCATCGGTGCAATGCGCACGGACCCGTCGTCGAATCCTTTGCAGGAGATATTATGAACCTCTGTCCATTCGATCTCCGGCGGGTAGGTTCCAAACAGCGGAATGTTCATCACCGGGATATACGGGTCGTCGCTTTGAATCGTAAGAGTATCGTAGTAGATGGCCGTATCGGGTGGGGAGAATGTCACCAGGAGTAGGGTGGAATCACCCGGAAGGATCGTTGCGTTCGATTTACTGGCGCTGAAGGCGGATCCCTTGGTGCCGATGGAGGAGATGTTGAGGGATTGTCCGGCTCCCGAATGGACCAGGATGATCGTGTCAAGGGTTTTGGGGTGATAATAGACCAGTTCGGAGACTGTTTCCAGGTCCGGGCTGCGGACGGACAAGTACGACATCGGTCCCGGATCACGCTTGCAACGTATTGAGTTGGCATCCGTTGTACTCAGGGGAGTGCTCATGGTATACTCTGCATCGTGATAGAGTTCAAGGTTACGTCCCGGGTACGAGGTCCAGAACTGTGCCTGCTCGCCCAGGTACATGTAACCGGTACCTGTTTCATGGACCCCCCCCGGCAGGGCGCTGAAACCGGTTTCATTGGTCGCCCCGGAATTCGGCAGTTTCCAGTGGAAATCCGAGATTTCTTTTAGTTTACCGGTCGCGTCTGTGCTTCCTATTGCGACCACCAGGCTATCGAATTCAAGTCGTGTGGGGATGTGCCAGCCCAGGGGACAAATGCCCTGCGTGGTGCCGATGACCCCGTAATCCGGCAGGTTATAATCCATCATTTCATCCCACTGGTAGAGTCCGCCGTAAACCTCGCAATTCGCAGGGTCGTCGTTGTAACATTTCTTTTCTATGGTATCGTTGTCCTTTCCGTTCTCGTCCTGGCCGATCCGGGAGCCAACGGCCAGGTTCTCCTGCATCCACCATTCGCCTTCGATCCTGATGATCTCATAGCTTTGTCCGTCGCGCAGGTCTGTTATGCTGTCAACCTCGTGCGACCAGGCGCTGAGCGGAATATGAATGACCGGCTGGTAGGGATCGTCGCTTTCGATTCGGATGCTGTCCGTGAAATGACCGATTCCGGCGGGGGTGAACAGTACGGTAAGGGTGGTACTGTCTCCCGGCCAGAGAACGGCCGATGATTTATCAAGCGTAAATACCGGTCCGTTGGTTGCAATGGAAGTCAGGATGATGAAATTGGCCTTGCCGGCATTGATCAGCAGAATGGTATCCCCTGGGTGGCCTGCAGACAGGTTTATTTCGGAGACGGTTTTAAAATTTCGGTCGGCAACCGTGAGAAGGCTGAAGCTGCCGGTATCGCTCAGGCAGCGAACCGAATGCGCATACGACCATGAATCATTACCTGTTGTAACCCATGCCTTGTTCCAGCTCATACTCCAGTACCGGTAATTCGATGGATCGTACTGGGTTGCAGTCCATATGTAGGAATAGAGATCCTTACTTGCGAAGGTACCGCTGGTTGAACGCCTGCCACCTGGCAGGCCGGTAAACCCGCTTTCGTTCGTTGCTCCTGTATTCGGATCGCCCCAATAATCCGTACCGGTTGCTTTCAGCTTTCCCCCGGCCACCTGAAAGCCTCCCAGGAAATCCTTCAGTTCTTCCGATTCAGTTTGAGTGGGCATATGCCATCCCGGGGGACAAATACCCTGTACCGTGCCGGTGTCGGCGTCTTGCGGCGAACTATAATCCATGGCCTCAAACCAGGAATAAAGTCCCCCGTAAACATCACAATTCCCTTCATCGTTGTTAAAGCAGTATTTTTCGATGGTACCGTTGCTTATGCTTGACGGATCTGTTTCAATACGTGTTCCAATGTTCAGGTTTTCCTGTAACCACCACTGGGCTCCTATCCTCACCACATCATAGGTTTGTCCGTCGCGTATGTCAACGATTGAGTCCATTTCGGGCAAGTAGCCCATCATTGGAATGGTAATCAGTGGTTTAAATGGGTCATCGCTTTTGATGCGAATGGTATCCAGGTATTGGACTCCCTTCTCCGGCGGATCAAACTCCACAATCATGTGTGTGCTGTCACCGGGAGACAAGCTTGTGGAAGAAGCACTTACAGAAAATGCCGGCCCGTTTGTTGTGATGGAAATAATGGTAATATCCTTCCTGGCATTGGTATTGATCATTACAATGGTGTCGCGGTTTCGATCTAATGTCATAGTAAGATCCGACAATGGGTCAAGTTTTATATCCGTCAGAACCAGGTAGCTGAATTGAGAAGTATCAAGTATACATCGTACCGAGTATCCGTGGAGTTTCTGTCCGGCTCCGCTACCGGTTTCCGCCAAATTATACCATAATTCCTGCTGTGTGGCTATATCGCTTCCCCCGGATGAGGCCGACCAAAATTTCCCAAAGTATCCAAGTAAATTATAACCGCTTGAAAGCCTATACCCACCAGGCAGGCCTGTAAATCCGGATTCATTTGTTGCCCCGAAATTCGGACTGAACCAATGCGTCGTTGTAGTATCTTTCATTTTACCTCCTGCAACATATTCCCCTCCGAGGTAGTCAACAAGTTCGACCCATTCAAATTCGGTCGGGAGATGCCAGCCGCACGGGCATATTCCCCTTGTAGTTCCTGGATTGCCAACATCTGATTGATGGTAATTCATCACTTCGTCCCACTGGTATAATCCTCCGTATACATCACAGTTCCCGGTAATATCATGTGCACAGTATTTTTCGATAATCCCGTTGTCTGTTGCACCTTCGAGACCATCAATGCGGGTTCCAATATCCAGGTTTTCCTGCATCCACCACTGCTCTCCGATCCTGACAACTTTATATACCTGGTTATCACGGAGATCAATAATGGAGTCAACTACTACTTGTGCGGATAAGGATGGGAACAGGACGGAAAGGGCGAGAAAGACTGAGAATCTTGTCATGGCCGGTGGTTTTAGGTATGGGGCTGGGATTTGAGGTCTCTTTATGCCGTTAATAAATTTAGGCCAATTCGAGCAGAATGTCAAATTACACCGGAGGATCAACCGCCTGGTGCGCCGCTTTCCGGGTTACCAGTCCGCCGCACAACGAAACCCGATAGTTTCACTGCGGTCAAATCCGGGGGAGGTTTTCAGCAGCATCTGAGTATGGTCGTTGGGCTGCGCCCCGCCCTGGATATACCACCCGCTCGAGGTGGGTTTGTAGAAGGATCCCCCGCGGATGATCGAAAAGCTAAAACTGCCGTTATCGTATTCGTCATCACACATTTGCCATACATTGCCGACGAGATCTTCCACTCCGAAGGGGCTTCTGCCTTTCGGGTAAGCGTGCACAGGGGTCGGGTGGCCGAGTGCCTGGTTGCAGGCGGTGCTGTCGTACAGGTCGCCCCAGGGCCATTTCCTTCCGCCTGTTCCCTGGGCTGCGTATTGCCATTCCACTTCCGTGGGAAGCCTCAAGCCCTTCCATTCCGCGTAGGCCCTTGCATCTTCCTGGCTGACCCATACCACAGGGTAGTCTGCCATCGCCTCGGGGAATGGGCCGTTGTTCCAGTGTTTGAGGTAGTTGCTCTGGTTTGCGGGACGGTAACCGCTGGCTTTGATAAATTCGGCAAACTGCCGGTTTGTAACCGGGTAGCGGTCCATGTAAAAATCCTCCACCTCTACCAGGACGCTGTCAAAATTGCCGGGATAGGGTATAAAGTCGGCATCGTTGCCCCGGTAGAAATAATAGGCTCCTCCCTTGATTTCAACCATTCCAGCAGGAGCTTTCTTTAAGGATTTAGTGCGTCGGCTCCCGTTGATTCTGACCGGTGTTGCCAGGCGGGTATGGACGATCCTTTCATCCAGCAGTTCATTCCCGCCGAAAAGCTGGATCACAATCTTACCCTCGGGATGGTGCACCCAGGCAGACAGGGGGAGTTTGACCAGGCGGTCTTCCCCCGGTTCATGGTCTTCCTTCGTTCGGTTGGAGTAGGAAGGGTTTCCTTTCCAGGCGGTCAGCCGGTTGCCTGCCGGTACGTTTATTATGAGCGAATCTGCCGTGATCGTCCAGCCGATAAGTTCCGGGAAACCGGCAATGCATTGCACCGATCCTTCGCTCCGGGTTCCTGACCAATGGGGACTGAAAGGATCCACATGATATTCAAGCCAGGTTCCGTCTTCGGTTTCAACCAGGGGCACCTCCTCGTGATCCCAGAGGGAAACCCAGTGAAAGTCATCCCGATCGTTCCCGGGTTCTCGCGGCTCAACCCGGATCAGACGACCGGAATGGCCATCCGGTTTCAGTGACAGAAGTGTGTAAACCGTTTTTTCTCCGAAATGCCATTCGTTCGCCCAGATGCTGTCAGGCGATTCCACCAGCGGGATCCAGCCATCATCATGGAAGGCCCCCTGGTTTTGCCTGAGGATCATCAGGCACCGGCCCATGAATGCGTATTCCTCTTCCAGCCACCAGGGATGGGCCGGGGAGAACAGGTTCAACTCAACTCCGTTCCCGTTGAACAGTGATATGGCCATTTCGCGGCGGATCCTCCCGTCCCTGAGGTCCAGCACCCGGAATACCTGGAATCCGGGCTTGACCAGCCGGTTCAGGTTCAGGGGAGGGGACATCCGGATGGCATTGTGGACACGCCCCGAGACAATGCCGGGCATGTCTTTGGGGACCGCCATACCTTCCGAATACATGATCACTCCTTTTTTTGCATTGTCCGCTGCTGCCTGGAGCTCTGTGCTTGAGCTTCCGCGGGTATCAAGGACCACCCCGTCGGCCCGGGTCTCCCGGATGATCTCAGCCATTCCCTCGAGGTGATCGAGCCGGCGGGTGCTTTCGTCCCAGGGATTATAAGAAATAAAAAAAGCAGATCCATGATCCCTGCAATACCGGGATATTGCCCTCAGGGAATCGGTACCCCCCGGCAGGTCCCGGAACAAGTCCCACTGGTTGCGGTTATCCAGCCCCAGCCGGGGCCATCCCTGCCAGATACCATAGATGTCGTACCCGCCGTGCAGGTGATCATATCGATGGAAGAAATCCCGGAATGGCTGATAGGAATT
>CAZVLG010000166.1:0-7166 GCA_964627835.1 uncultured Bacteroides sp. | reverse complement strand
GCCAGACATAAAGCCGGAAGAAAGATCGTGATCGAGATCGGGGCAACACCACTTTACAAGGGAGGAAAACTCTATGCCATTCAAACACTTAGCAGGGACATCACCATGCGGACCCGGAGCGAGCAAGAATTCAGGGAAAGTTCCGGGAACGTCAGGGATCTTCTCGATGGGATCACGGATCCCCTCCTGATCCATCATCTGAATTCCGACACCCAGCCCGGACGTATCGTACTATGCAATCAAAAAGCTTCGGAAATAACGGGGTACAGCCGGGATGAACTGCTTCGGATGAATATCCCGGACCTGGGATATCCTCAAAGCGGATTGAAAGACACCTCACTTGAAAAAAAGATCCTCAGCGGCAAACCCGTGCTTTTCGAAAGGATCATTACGAGAAAGGACAAAACGGTCATACAGGTCGAAGTACATGCACAACTCATCAATCACCAGGGCGAAAAAATGATGCTCTCCCTGCTCAGGGATATTACGGATCGGAAAAAGGCGGAAGAGGAGACAAAAATGCACCTGATGTTCGAAAAGATCGTATCAAATATTTCAAGCCGCTTTGTGAACATGCCGGATCATTTGATCGATAAGGGGATCGAAAGAACATTGAAGGAAGTTTGCGAATTCATCGGAGCACGCTGGGGAGGTCTTTGTCTCTTCAGTGATGATAAAAAAAGCCTGTCGATCCTGCATGAATGGTATACAGATCCCTCGCTCAGACAGAAAGCCATGATCCAGAATTTTCCTGTGACGGGCTTCAGTTATTTTGCATCAAAACTTTATAAGCTGGAAAATGTGGTTCTGGATACCATCGATGAGCTTCCCAAAGATGCCCTGGGTGAAAGGGAATGGTGCCGGAAGAATGGATTCAATCCGCTGTTTTTTGTACCCGTGATATCCGAAGATGAGCTCACGGGCATGCTCGGATTTGCCGCAGAAGAAAACAGCAGCCATCGATGGCCGAGGCAATATGGCTATCTCCTGAAATACATTGCCAATATATTTTACAATGCACTGAACCGAAAGGAATTAACCAGCAAACTGCGCCTGACACAATTTACCCTTGACCGGTTTTCGGAAGCCGTTTTCTGGCTGTCGGCCCCGGACTACCGGGTGATTGACGTGAATCCTGCCGCATGCAGGTCCCTCGGATACAGCAGGGAAGAATTGCTTGGAATGACCATACTTGATTTCGATCCGAAATTTACAGACGAAGCAGGTAAAATACTCAGGAAAAACCTGCAGAAGGAAAAAAGCTTCACCATGGAGACGGTGCACCGGAAAAAAAGCGGTGAGGAGTTCCCGGTTGAGATCATTGCCAATCTCATCGAGTTTGAGGGACTGGAATACGTCGTTTCTTTTTCACGCGATATCACTGCCAGGAAAGCAGCCGAAGACCAATTGCGCAAAAGCGAACAGGAATACCGGAAAATATTCGAAAATGTAGCCGATATCTTCTTCGAGGCGAGCCTGGACGGGAAACTTTTAAATATCACTCCCTCCGTCGAACGAATCACAAGGTACAAGCAGAAGGACCTTATCGGACAACCGATGGAAGTCTTCTATTTCGACCCCTCCGCCCGAGAGCCCCTGCTTAAGGCCCTGTATGAAAAAGGAGAGATCCTCGAACATGACCTGGATGTGAAAGATATTGACGGCAGCCCGGTACCCTGCTCCCTGAACACCAAGATCATCTTTGATGAGGCCGGGAAACCCGAACGTATTGTGGGTTCCCTTTCCGATATGAGGCATCGGAAAAAAGCGGAAAAACAGGTCCGCCAGCTTTCGACCGCTTTGCAACAGAGTCCCGTTTCCGTGATCATCACAGACCCCGAGACCAGGATCCTGTACGTGAACGATAGCTTTTCACGTTTTTCGGGAATGAAACCGGAAGAACTCATCGGCGCGAATCCTTTTGAGATTACCAGGGGACAGGTGCCCCTCAAAGAATACAGCGACCTCTGGGACTCTGTCAAGAACGGCGAAGTGTGGAAAGGGGAGCTTGAATACATTAAAAAAGGCGGTGAAAAGGTCTGGCTGTCCATAACGGTTTCACCGGTGCTGGATGAGCATGACAAGGCAAGTAATTTTGTGGCCATCCTGGAAGAGATAACGGAGCGGAAAATCGCCGAACAGAACCTTCGCAAGGCCAAGGAAGAAGCTGAAAAGTCGGACCATCTGAAATCCGCCTTCCTGGCCAATATGTCGCATGAGATCCGGACCCCGATGAATGCCATTCTCGGATTCTCCTCCCTGCTTAAGGAAGGCGAACTGGAAAAGGAACAAACCGATTATTATATTGATATCATCAACAGCAAAGGAAGGGACCTTTTACGGATCATTTCGGACATCATTGACATTTCCCGGATCGAAGCCGGGGACCTCTACATTAAGATGGAACCGGTGGAGATCTTTCCCTTTGTTCGTGAGATCTACAATGAGTTCAAGGCGGATGCCCAGGTGAAAAGCCGGAGTGATCTGCAGTTCCGCCTGAACCTGCCGGACCCGGAGAAAAAAATGATTGTCAATACCGATCCCTCCAGGCTGAAACAGGTGTTTGTCAATCTGATCCAGAATGCCCTCAAGTTCACACCCGGTGGCTTCGTGGAAATTGGTTTCGAGTTGGGTGATCGTAATGAAATCCGTTTTTTTGTCAGGGATTCAGGCATCGGGATTCCGGGGGATAAGAAAGAGATCATATTCGATCGCTTCCGCCAGATCGATGATTCTCATACAAGGGAATACGGGGGAACGGGACTGGGACTTGCCATATGCAAGAACCTGCTGGAATTGATGGGCAGTGAATTATCCCTGAGTTCGGCTGAGGGGCAGGGCTCTGAATTCATCTTCCGGATGAAACATATCCTGACCGAAATCCCTGAAATCCGAAAAGAAGCGGGTAAGTTCAAACCTGCGGAATTAGAGCTTGATCTCAATGGAAAGAAAATCCTCATCGCCGAAGACGACGGATCCTCCTACCTTTTCCTCGAAACATTCCTGAACAGGTATTCACCTGAGATCATATGGGCCAGGAGCGGAAAGCAGGCCGTAGACATTATCGGAGGTACCAAAGACATCGACCTGGTCCTGATGGATATCCGCATGCCCGAAATGGATGGCCTGGAGGCCACCCGGATAATACGGAAGAAGCATCCGGGGCTCCCGATCATCGCCCAGACAGCATACGCCCAGATGACGGACCGTAAACTTGCACTCGAAAGCGGCTGCAACGATTACCTCGCCAAGCCCATATCACCCGTCGAACTAACGACCATGCTCGCAAAATACCTGAATCCGAAGAAATGAATCATGTCCGGGCCCACGGACGAAATGCGAAGATCCGATTTTGTCCGCGAGCAATCCATCCTATTTACTCCAAACATGCATAATATACTCGACAATATCCTCAAGATCGGCCACCCGGACCTATACAAAGTTTGTGATCCAGTGGATCAGGGTGAGATCAGCGGCTTCGCTGACGCCATCCGGCTAATGGGTGACTGCGTCCTGGCATTCCGGCAAAAATACGGGCAGGGACGGGCCATTGCCGCCCCACAGGTCGGACTGCAGAAACGAATGATCGTGATCAATATCGGACGACCCTACCCCATTTACAATCCTGAATTCATCGAGAAAAGCGAAGAAATGTGCGAGATCTGGGACGACTGCATGAGCTTCCCGGACCTGTTCGTCAGGGTCAGGAGGCATTGCTCGGTGAAAATGAAATTCCGGGACGAAAACTGGGAGGAACAGGTATGGGAACTCGATGGAGACATGGCCGAACTCCTGCAGCACGAATACGACCACCTGGACGGCATCCTTGCCACCATGCGTGCGATTGATGAAAGGTCTTTCAGGTGGAGGGAAACTAAAACCTTACACCCATAATAACGACATCGTCAATCTGCTCATAATCACCCATCCACTCGTAGAATCTTCTTTCCAGGGTTTTATGCTGATCGGCCATGGGACTGGACCGGACTTCCAACAGATACTCCTGAAACACCTTGTATTTTAACTTCTTTCCTCTATCGCCGCCAAACTGGTCGGCATATCCGTCCGAGAACAGATAGATGGTATCTCCCGCTTGAAGCTTGATGAGGTGATTGGTAAAAGCCTGCCCCTCTTTGCTGTAGTAACCGATGGGCATCCGGTCTGCCCGGTATTCGATGATTTCATTACTGCGTAACAGGTACATGGGATTGTAAGCGCCCGAAAACTGGATCTCGTTTTTGGCAGGATCGTATACACAGAGCCCCATATCCATTCCGTCCTTGGTGTCCTCTTCAGCCCCGGTTTGCTTCAGTGCGGCGACGATTTCCCTCCGGAGCAGGTCAAGTATTCTGTCGGCCTGCAGTACCTTTTGCTTGTTCACAATTTCGTCAAGAAATGCCAGTCCCAGCATGCTCATGAATGCACCGGGTACCCCATGCCCCGTACAATCGGCGGCAGTAAAGACAATTTTCCCTTCCACTTTTGAGGCCCAATAAAAATCACCGCTTACAATGTCCCTCGGGAGGAACAGTATGAAATGATCAGGCATGTATCCTCTCATCTCTGACCGCTGCGGCAGCAGGGCATTCTGAATGCGTTTTGCGTAATTTATGCTGTCCGTGATGGCCTGGTTCTTCATGGCAATTTCATCAAAAGCTGCCTTCAGTTCCACGTTCCTGAGCTGGAAGATCTCCTTTTCCTGCTCGGCCTTTTCCACTGCGAATGCGATCTGCTGGTTCTTCATCCGGTTCCGGGTTTCCGCGTTATGCACCTCCTCCCGGATCTCCTGGAACCTTTTATAATGGAAAAGTGCGCTACTGGCATTCTCCTGCGCCTCGAACAACCGGGCCACTGCGAGATGGGCTTCGTACAAAAGGGGTCTGGCATCCAGTTCTTCAGCCAGTTTTATGGCTTCTTCCAACAGGGATTGAGCCTTGCCGAAATCCTTATTGTTAAAACAGCAACGGCCCTTGCCAATTAAACACTGCAAACGGCAACGCTGGTCTATATCCCCGCAACCGGCCTCCAGGTTTTTGCTGTAATACTCGATGGCCCTTGTGTAATCTCCCATCTCTTCATAGGTGCTGGCCATTCCCAGGTAGGTCCATGGTATGGCCGAAATATGTCCCTGCTCCTGCCGGATCTTAAGGCTTTGCTGGTAATGGTCGAGGGCTGTCTCATATTCCTTTTTCAGCGCATGGATCCTGGCAATCCGGTTCAGGGACGAGGCCATGGCCTTATGATCCCCCTCTTCAGCCCTGATATCCAGGCTTTCCTGGTAGTACTGGATGGCCCTGTCGAAATCCGAAAGCCTGCTGTAAACCAGTCCCAGCACACTCAGCACCTCCCCTTCAATTTCCTTTAATTCATTTTTGCGGGCAAGTTTCAGAGCCCTCTGGCACATTTCCAGGCTGGCCTCATAATCGCCGAAACTTTCGTGAATATTACCCATCAGGTACAGCGCAATGGGCAAGCCCTGTTCGCCCTCTTCCTTTTCAAAAAAACGAAGGCATTTTGTGAGGTATTCCAGTGCCTTCTGGTTTTCCGACTTCAGGAAATGCCCGTATGCTAGATTCAGCCAGGCATAAGCCTTTCCCCTCCGGTATTTTTCCCAGTCCGCCGTCTCCAGCGCCTTATTCGCATACAGAGCGGACAACTCGGGATTTTCATACCGCGCCTTCCAGCTGAATTCATTCATCAGGTCGGCTTTCTCAATCCGGTCCTTGACCTTGCTTAATCTATGTTTCCACCCATCGACCGAGATCACGATCTTATACTTTTAAAAAAATTGAATAAGCTATTCAAATTTAATTTAATAAATTTAATCAAATCCTTGCTCCAATGAAACCTCATCAGAAGAAGGCTGCAATTTATTTTGCAGGCATTTCAGTGTTCCTGTGTACAATATTGCTGATATTATATTTGACTTTGGACAACGAAATATGGTTAGGCCTACTGGTTACCTGCTTCTTCATTGCAGAGACTACTTTAATAACGTTTCTCATCTATGCCTTTGAAGACAAAAAACAGATCGTCAGACTTCTTTGGATCTCTTCAGCAATATTGGTTCCGATATGTCTCGCGATTGCAATGATTGCTGATTCCTTCCCCGTTTCCCCTATAATTGGTCCAATCCCGCTGCCAATTTTTTGTGGATTATTGTTTATTGTTAACAAAAATAAGATTCGGCTATACAGCGTATTGTTTGTTCTGTTGTTTCTCGGATTTTTTATGAAATTAAATGCATGGCCTGGTGGAAGTATTCTAATTACAATTGTTGGTTTTGGTTTCAGTATCGGATTTTCTATGCTGATGGTGCATTCCATTTTAGACCTCCAGAAAAACCAATACCTCAGGGTTGTGTCAGCACTTGCCTTTTTGGCATTAGCACTGGTGACTGCCGGTTTTTCAATGAAAATTCAACATATGCCGGGTGGAAGCCTTTTAATGGGGATTCAAATCTACCCGCTCATAACCCTGAGTGTGCTTGTATTGCTTACCCTTCCCTTTTCTGGATTCACAGATTGGATCCAGGAGCAAAAACAGTTATTATTAAGATCCATTCTTGTGCCCTGGATCATTTTCCTGATCATGGCCTCATCTCAATACATACTTCCCAGGCAAATATTCAACAATATTTTTCCCACCGGACAGCAGAATCCAGACATCCACTTTCATATGGATGATTATGATATTGATGATCTGGAACCCGAGTAATTCTAGGATGACTAGAATTAGAAGTACCACCCGAACAGATTATCAGGCTGATCATAAAATGATGGATCAGAGTAAAACAATCTCATCATCTCGGTTTCATCGGCAACATATATCCAGATGTCCGGTCCATCCATGCATAACAGATAGAATCCATTGGGTGAGAATCTGGGTTGGATCCCTTTAAACATTTTCACAGGAAGAATGCCAAATGCATAGAACAAGGTTGTATGGTTTGACCCCCTGAGTGTAATGGCAAAATATTTACCGGTGTTGGCGTAATCAAAATATTGATGAACCGGGACCTGGTCCTCGTCTTGAGACAAATCCATAAAATTATATCTAGATTCCGCTATATATTTGTTGGTTTCTATATTAGCCACAGGGCTTTTATAGGAGAAAAATTCAATGGTCATTATCCTGGCCCGATCCTCGACATTTGAATCATTATT
>CAZVLG010000165.1:0-15358 GCA_964627835.1 uncultured Bacteroides sp. | reverse complement strand
CTGGAAAGCCTACATGCGCCGGCAGACCAATACCATTAATTACTCCACCGAACTGCCACTGGCCCAGGGCATTGAATTCGACCTCGATTAACGGTCTTTCAAAATTTGCCGGCCTCAGGCATTGATCTGCACGGCGCTTCTTTTTGTGCGAATAACACAAAAGAGAGGCTCCTTTTCAGCAATGCCATCAGCCGTTATGCAAATTTTGATTAGCCTTTAATCGTAACGGAAATTATACAGCGCGGTGGAGGACCTTGGGCTTGACGAGTGTTTGGATGGCTGTGGCGATGCTTTCCGGATCAAAGCCGCATTCCTTGTAGAGATCGGATTGCGTTCCATGTTCGATGAATCGGTCGGGAACCCCAAGGCGCTTTACCTGGCACTGGTACCCATGATCGCCCATGAATTCAAGCACAGCGCTGCCGAATCCCCCGGCAAGCGATCCGTCTTCAACAGTAATCACCTGCCTGAACCGCTTGAATACCTTGTGCAGCAGATCTTCATCCAGGGGTTTGACAAAGCGCATATCGTAGTGGGCAATGCTGATGTGTGCATCTTCGAGCTGTTCGATGGCTTCCGAAGCGAGGTTTCCTGCTGTCCCGATCGTAAGGATGGCTATATCGGTACCGTTCCGGATCAGCCTGCCCTTTCCGACCTGGATTTCCCTGAACGGTGTTTTCCATTCGGTCATTACCCCCCTTCCCCTGGGGTACCTGATGGAGAACGGGCCATGATTTTTCAATTGCGCGGTATACATCAGGTTTCTCAGTTCCTCTTCATTCATGGGCGCCGAAACGATCATATTGGGTATGGCGCGCATATATGCAATGTCGAATACCCCGTGATGTGTCGGTCCGTCGTCGCCTACCAGTCCCCCCCGATCCAGGCAGAAAACAACCGGCAGATTCTGCAGGGCAACATCATGTATGGCCTGGTCATAGGAACGTTGCATGAAGGAAGAATAGATGTTGCAGAAGGGGATCATTCCCTCGATTGCCAGTCCCGCAGAAAATGTCACCGCATGCTGCTCGGCAATGCCTACATCATAGGTTCGTTCAGGCATCTCTTCCATCATGATCTTGAGGGATGATCCTGTGGGCATCGCCGGTGTAATGCCAATGATCTTTTCGTTTTTCCTGGCAAGTTCCAGTATGGTGTGGCCGAAAACATCCTGGTACCTGGGTGGCCTTTTTACCTCCCTTGAAGAGGTAAGCAGTTTCCCCGTTTCTTTATCGAATATCCCCGGTGAATGAAAAGCGGTCTGGTTCTTCTCTGCCTCGGCGAATCCCTTGCCTTTTTTGGTTTTTACATGCAGAAGCTTCGGGCCCTGGATATGTTTCATATCCTTAAGGAGATCGATCAGATGGAGGATATCATGCCCGTCGACCGGTCCGAAATATCTGAAGTTCAGGGATCCGAACAAATTGCTCTGTTGGAGGAACATGGATTTTATCCCGTGTTCGATCTGCTGGGCATACTTTTGCGCATTCGGTCCCAGCTTACTGAGGGCGCCGAGGATGTTCCAGATATCGTTCCGGAACCGGTTATAGGTCCTGGATGTGGTGATGTCAACCAGGTATTCCTTAATGGCCCCTGTATTGGGGTCGATGGCTATGTCATTGTCGTTCAGAATGACCAGGAGGTTCGATTTCTCGCTCCCGGCGTTGTTCAATCCCTCGAATGCCAGTCCCCCGGTCAGCGCCCCGTCTCCGATCACGGCCACAACCTGCCGTTCATCGTGTTTCAGGTGCTGGGATGCAAGTGCGATCCCGAGGGCTGCGGATATGGAAGTGGATGCATGTCCCACACCAAATGCATCGTGAGGGCTTTCCGTTGGCCTTGGGAACCCGCTTATTCCCCCGTATTTTCGGTTGGTATGGAAGTTTTTTCGGCGTCCCGTAAGGATCTTGTGTCCATATGCCTGGTGCCCGACATCCCAGATGATCCTGTCTTCCGGGCTGTTGAAAACAAAATGCAGGGCAACGGTCAGTTCAACCACACCCAGGCTGGCTCCGAAGTGTCCGGGATTGGTAGAAACGATATCTATTATGAATTCACGTAATTCTGCAGAGAGCTGGATCAGTTCATCCGGTCCCAGTTCCTTCAGGTCAGCAGGAGAGTCTATTTTATCGAGTATAGCGTATCCCTTCTTCACGCCCCAGGCAAGTTAATATCGCAAAGATACATATTATTGGTGGTTAATAACTTCTAAAAAGCTCCGTTTAGTCTCAGTCATTTTATTTTTAATTTGGCAGGTTAAGGTGTATTAATTATCGGAGTCATGAATACGATGAACAGAACCTGGATCTCGGTCCTGATTATTCTGATGCTGGCTGCTTCCTGTGTGCCCACGCAGAAATACCGTGAGATGGAATCCAAGAAATTGCAACTGAATGAAGAGCGGGATGAACTGTTTGCCAGCAATGAGAAACTGAACGTGGATAACCTGGAAATGACCTCGCGGATCGCCTCCCTTGAATCCGAACTGGAGGAGGTACAGTCTGAACAGGCAGATGTGCAGGAAGAGTACGATGAGCTGAAGGATGTATACGATGAATTGAGCCGGCGATACGATGACCTCCGGCAGTCGCAGGAGGCGCTATTAAAGGGACATAACCGGGAAACAAAACGATTGCTGACCGAATTGCAGAATGCCCAGCAGGATCTGTTGAAGAAGGAAGACAGGTTGAAGGTGCTCGAGGAATCGGCGGCCCAGAAGATGGTGGACCTGGAACGCCTGCGCGCCGAACTGGAAGCCAGGAATCAGCGGCTGGTGGAACTTGAGCAGATACTGAACGCGAAAGATGCACAGATGAAAGCCCTGAAGGATGCCATTACAGCGGCCCTTTACGGGTTTGAGAAAGAGGGACTCTCGGTGTACACAAAAAACGGGATGCTGTATGTATCGATGGATGAGAAGCTGCTGTTCCAGACGGGCAGCATCGAGGTCGATCCCAGGGGGGTGCAGGCCCTTAAAACACTTGCGGGAGTGCTCGAAAAAAACCCGGATATCAAGATCAACGTTGAAGGGCATACCGATGACGTTCCGGTCAGGCCCAATGCCTCGTTTGCCGATAACTGGGACCTGAGTGTAAAAAGGGCAACCTCAATCGTTCGCATCATACTCGACAATTCCTCCATCGATCCGATACGGCTGGTTGCCTCGGGAAGGGGGAAGTTCCTGCCCATAGACAACGCCGGTTCCGCAGAGGCCCGGCAGAAGAACCGCCGTACGGAAATCATCCTCACCCCGCGCCTGGATGAATTATATAACCTGCTAGAGTCGAATTAAGAGGCGATCGTTTTCCGGGCTTAAGAACATGCCGCTGTGAAAGGCCATCCGGTTATAACCCGAATGAAGCAACTATGCTGTCAGATGCATTGAACCTGGGCAGGAAAATGTCCCTGAGCAAAGGATGGAACCTGCTGATTGTACAGCTGTCATTATTACTTTCAAATCTTCTGAAGACACCCCTGGTCTGGGGGAAACCCTGGTTTGTAAGCATAGAACCCGCTTCTGTATGTAATCTTTCATGTCCACAATGCCCCGTCGGGCAGGGCGGGATCGAACGCAGCAATAAATTCATGGAACTGGATCAGTACAGGGTACTCCTGGACGAACTATCGTCAACCACGGCAATGCTAAGCCTTTATTTCCAGGGAGAACCCTTGATGCATAAGGAGTTTACCGAGTTTGTCAGGCTGGCCGCGGAAAGAAAAATCTATACACAGACCTCTACGAACGGACAGATGCTGACCGGGGATATTTGCAGGGGATTGGTGGAAGGGGGACTCGACCGTATCATCATTTCGCTGGATGGTACGGACCAGGTTTCCTATCAGGCTTACCGCCGAGGAGGGGATCTCGGGCTGGTTGAAGACGGCATCCGGACCCTGGAACGCTTACGAAAGGAGAAAAGATCAAGAAAGCCGTTCATTATCGTTCAGTTCCTGGTTTTCAGGCACAACCGGGAGCAGGTATCCGGGATCCGGAAGCTGGCAAAACAACTGGGGGCGGACAGGGTATGGATCAAATCGGCCCAGATTGAATACCCGGGAACCGCCGCTGAATGGATACCTGCAGGCAGCCCATACAGCCGCTACGATCTGGACGCTAAGGGGAACATAAATCTCAGGGGAAGGCTTCGGAACCGATGCAAACGCCTGTGGCAGACGACGGTGATTACGAGCGATGGACTGGTAGTACCCTGCTGTTTTGACAAGCGGGCTACCTATCCGATGGGCAACACAGGGGAACAGAGCATTGGGGATATCTGGAAAGACAGGTCTTATCAGGCATTCAGGAAGAAGGTACTGACAGAGCGAAAGGGAATTGCCATTTGTACGAATTGCACGGAAGGGATCGTCCGCATTCTTGGCTGAACGGGTTAAACGGTCATTATATCCTGCTCCTTGGCCTCAACATCCTTATCTACCTTTTCAATGTACTCGTCGGTAAGCTTCTGTATCTCTGCTTCACCGTTTTTCTGTTCGTCTTCGGGAAGGCCGTCTTTGAGAAGGGATTTCAGTTCATCGTTGGCTTCCCGGCGGGCATTGCGGATCCCCACCTTTGTATCTTCACCTTCATGTTTAACCTGCCTGACAAGTTCTCTCCTGCGTTCTTCGGTAAGCGGCGGGATATTCAGGCGGATGATCTCGCCGTTGTTCTCCGGTGTAATCCCGATATTGGCATGCATGATGGCTTTCTCGATCGGATTGATCATATTCTTGTCCCAGGGCTGGATGGCAACTGTCTTGACATCCGGGGTCCCGATGTTGGATACCTGGTTAAGGGGAGTCATGACACCGTAATAATCTACCATGATTCCATCAACAATATGCGTGGAAGCCTTGCCGGCACGGATTTTTATGAGTTCAATTTCCAGGTGTTTGATGGACTTCTCCATTTTTTCCCTGGTTTCGTCGAGAACCATTATAACCAGTTCGTCCATGGCTGAAATTTTAATCAATTAAAGACGAAATATAATCAGATTTTAACTAAAGTTCCAATACCTTCGCCCTGAATGATGCGTTTCAGGTTCCCCTTCGTATTCATATTGAATACAATTACAGGGAGCCGGTTTTCCATGCACATCGAAAAAGCAGTCTGGTCCATGACCCTCAGGTTCTGGGAAATGGCATGCTCGAATGAGATTTCATCGTATTTCACAGCCGATGGATCCTTTTCCGGGTCAGCATTGTATACTCCATCCACCCTTGTCCCCTTAAGCAGGGCATCGGCCTGTATCTCCACTGCCCGGAGAGCCGCCGCCGTATCGGTGGTGAAATAGGGGTTGCCCGTCCCGAAGGTGAAGATGGCCGTTTCTCCCCCTGCCAGGCAGTCCAGGACCTTTTGCTTGCTGTAGCGCAGGCCTACGGGTTCCATGGGGATGGCCGTAAAAAGAGATGCTTTTTTACCGGATCTCTCCAGGGCAGATTGCATGGCCAGCCCGTTGATCACGGTGGCCAGCATTCCCATGTAATCGCCCTTAACCCGGTCAAACCCTTCATTTTCTCCGGATATGCCCCGGAAAATATTTCCCCCGCCTATAACAATGCCTACTTCCACACCCATCCCGCTAATTTCAATTACCTGGCCGATGTAATCATTCAGCCTTCCCGGGTCAATGCCATGCCCGGCATCCCCCGCAAGGGATTCGCCGCTCAGCTTTAAAAGGATCCTTTTATACTTAACCATAGCTGGTAAATAGAAAGACTAAAGATAATTATTAAAAAAAAACCGCAATCAACATTATATCGATCGCGGTTCCACTCGGCTTTATTTTTTTTAATCCTTGAGCCCGTAGCGGACAAAACCGGTTACGGTAAGGTCCTTGTCAATCTCCTGCAGGTACTGGCTTATGGATTTCTTGTTGTCCTTGATGTATGCCTGGTCAAGGAGTGTGCTTTCCTTAAAGAATTTATTGAGTTTACCCTGGGCGATCTTATCAAGGATCTCTTCGGGCTTTCCTTCCTTCCTGGCCTGCTCCCTGCCAATTTCCAGTTCCTTCTCAATGACATCCTGTGAAATACTTTGCCTGTCGACGGCAACGGGGCTCATGGCCGCTACCTGCATGGCTACGTCTTTCCCTACCTGTGCATCCGGTACCTTTTTATTGAGCCCAATCATGCTTGCAAGCATGTTTCCGGGATGAATGTAGGCGGTTACACTTTCTGCGTCAATTTTGCTGTAAAATGGGAGATCAAGCTTCTCTCCGATCACTCCGATCTGCTCGGTGACTGCATCGTCAACGGATTTTCCACCCAGGTCGAGAGATTTTAGTGCATCCAGATCGGCGGGTTGTTTTTCATCAGCCAGGTCAAGAATGCGCCGTGCAAACTTTATGAAATCTTCGTTCTTGGCAACGAAGTCCGTTTCACAATTCAGGACGATCATAACGCCTTTTTTGCCATCAGCCGAAGCCTTTGCCAGGACCACCCCTTCACTTGCCTCCCGGTCGGCCCGCTTACTTGCCACGGCTTGTCCTTTTTTCCGTATGATCTCGGTGGCTTTCTCAAAATCACCATTTGCTTCCTGAAGGGCTTTTTTACAGTCCATCATACCGGCACCGGTCATTTTTCTGAGTTTTGAAACATCAGCAGCTTTTATTTCAGCCATGTTTGTAGATATTTTTTATTAATCAATTAATCTGCCTCTACCTCATCATCGTCTATTGCATGCTTTCTTGCGGCAGCCTTTGAAACAGTTTTACGCTCTTCTGCCAGTTCACCCAGTTTGTCAAGCACTTCATCGGCCTCATCGGAATCCGGCTTTTCCGTTTCTTTTGCTTTCATTTCGGCTTCCTTCTCCTTGTTGTCAGCTTCTTTTTCCCTTTCCATTTTTCTTTCGTTGAGGCCTTCCTCGATGGCCTGGCAAACCACATCAACGATCAAAGAAATAGACTTTGATGCATCGTCGTTGGCAGGAATTGGAAAGTCAATGATTGTGGGATCCGAATTGGTATCCACCATGGCAAAAACGGGAATGTTCAGTCTGGTGGCTTCGCGCACGGCAATATATTCTTTCGATATGTCGACCACAAAAAGTGCAGCCGGCAAACGGGTCAGGTCCGCAATGCTCCCGAGGTTTCTTTCGAGCTTTGCACGCTGCCGGGTAATCTGAAGCTTCTCACGCTTTGACAGGGTGTTAAAAGTTCCGTCGGTAGCCATATTATCGATGGAAGCCATTTTCTTGACCGCTTTACGGATGGTTGGGAAATTAGTCAACATTCCCCCTGGCCAGCGTTCCGTAACATAAGGCATATTCACCTTTTGCACGCGCTCGGCCACAATATCCTTCGCCTGTTTCTTGGTAGCTACAAAGAGGATCTTCCTGCCTGATTTTGTAATCTGTTTCATTGCAGCGGCCGCCTTATCAAGCTTTTCGGCTGTTTGCTGCAGATCGATGATATGGATCCCGTTTTTCTCCATAAAGATATACGGAGCCATATGGGGATTCCACTTCCTTTTAAGGTGTCCAAAATGCACACCTGCATCTAATAATTCGTTAAAACTTGTTTGTGACATTGCTATTGAATTGTGTTTACATTCTGTTTTATCAACCTTTGAGTAGCCCCGGCAAGCGGGAGTCTCAAGGGTTTAGATACTAAACTAAGCCTGGAGCCTAGCGCTTGGAGAACTGGAATTTCTTACGTGCTTTGGGCTGGCCCGGCTTCTTCCGCTCCACTGCACGTGGATCACGGGTTAGCAGTCCCTGGGACTTAAGCAGCGGCTTGACCTCAGGATCGATCTTAACCAGAGCCCTTGCTATGGCAAGGCGAAGCGCTTCTGCCTGTCCCTTGAATCCCCCTCCGTCGAGATTGACCTTAATATCATATTTGCCTTGAACTTCGGCAATTTTGATCGGCTGTTCTACAACGTATTGAAGGGTTTCCTGCGGGAAATATTCTTTATAATCTTTCTGGTTGACGGTGATCTGTCCTTTTCCATCGTTCAGATATAACCTGGCGACAGCGGCTTTCCTTCTTCCTATGGTATTGATCGCCTCCATGTGTTTACTTAATATCGGTTAATTTGATTTCTTTGGGTTGTTGGGCTTCGTGGGGATGTTCGGGGCCGACATATACATGCAGGTTCCGGAACAGTTCACGACCCAGTCTGTTTTTCGGGAGCATTCCGCGTATGGCATTTTCAAGAACTGCATGAGGTTTCCTGTTGAAGAGTTTCTCAGGAGTGTCAATCACCTGTCCACCCGGGTAACCGGTATGCCTGAAATACTGCTTGTCGGTGCGCTTTTTCCCGGTAAGCTTCACTTTCTCTGCATTTACTATGATGACATTATCTCCGCAATCCACATGTGGTGTAAAATTCGGCTTATTCTTACCTCTCAGGATGAGGGCAACTTTGCTGGCCAGTCTGCCCAGCACCTGATTATTTGCATCGACCAGGACCCATTCCTTCTTAACACTTTCCTTGTTCGCCGATTTTGTCTTATAGCTCAACGTATCCACTTTACTTGGTTTATTAGGCTGTTTATGAATATCAAACCCTGAATTTGTGGTTCGCAAAAATACAAATCTTTTTTTGATTAAGGCAAGAATCCTTGCAAATAATTTTTTCTTTTGATAAAGTCCAGTAAACCAGTTGATTATTAGATTCTTTAAAAGGAGCCCCATACATAATTGCAGGGTTTGAGATAATATATTTTAAATTGCGTTATATATCCATTTCATCAGGAGTGTATTTATGTTTGGCAAGGTAGTACATTCGAGAGCTTATGTCATAAGTCTAGCTTGCCTTGCAGCGAGTCTTCCCCTGTCGATCTTTACTACAAGTGTTTGCCTGATTGTACTTTTCGGCAATTGGGTACTGGAAGGCCGTTTCAGGGAGAAATGGAAAGTGTTCAGGCATAGAAGATCAATCTGGCTGATCCTCTCGGTCTATCTGGTTTTTCTGGTCGGATTGCTTTATACCAGCGATTATTCCTATGCATTCCATGACCTGAAAATTAAACTTCCCCTGGTCGTGCTGCCCGTCATCGTGGGTACCAGTCCCCCGATCAGCCGCTCCGAGCTAAAGTGGATCCTGCTTGCCCTGGTTGCAGGAGTTGTGATCGGGACCCTTGCGAGTGTCTCGGTTCTGGTGGGGATCATTGATGTTCCCTTTAAAGACATGAGGGAAATTTCCCTGTTCATCAGTCATATTCGTTTTTCTTTATTGATCAATATGGCCATTTTTTCACTGGTGTACATGATTTTTACGCGGGACTTCTCCTCAAAAAAATGGGAGCCCATTGTTTACACAGTCACCATGATCTGGCTGATCATATTTTTATTTATCCTCCAGGCGATTACGGGGATCCTCATTTTCCTGGTCGTTTCCTATGTGATTTTCTGGATCTATCTCTTCAGGGTCTGGAACATTGTGCTTCGCTGGACCCTCGCCGTATTCATGCTCGCGGCCCTTCTGATTGGGATATCCCTTCTGACCAAATCCCTGGGCCGTTTCTACAAGGTGGAAAAGGTTGACCCGAAAACCATCGAACAAACCACCATGAGCGGCAGGCCTTATGTGCATGATTACAACAGTCCCTTCATCGAGAACGGGCATTATATCTGGTTATACCTCTGCGAACCCGAACTCGAGCAGGAATGGAACCGCATAAGCAGTATTGATTACAATGGGGTGGATGCCCAGGGGAACAGTATAAAATATACGCTGATCCGGTACCTGACTTCCATGGGACTGAAGAAAGATTCTGTCGGGGTAAGCCGCCTGGGCCCGGAAGACATTAAATGCATTGAACAGGGCAAAGCCAATTATCTCTATGGGAAGAAGTGGAGCTTTTATGCAAAGATTTACGAGATACTCTGGCAATTCGATGTTTACCGGAAAGGAGGCAATCCTTCCGGGCATTCGGTCACCCAGCGTATCCTGTATCTGCAGGCTGCCACGGGCATCATCAGGGAACATTTGCTCTTCGGGGTCGGTACGGGAGACGTACGGTCGGCATACGAGGAATATTATGACCGGATGGGGAGTCCCCTGAAAGAACGCTGGAGACTCAGGGCGCACAATCAGTTCCTGACATTCCTGGTTACCTATGGGATCATCGGCTTCCTCTGGATCATGTTCAGCCTGCTGTTCCCGGTATACCTGGAAGGCAAGATCAAGGGTTATTTTATCCTGATGTTCCTGATGGTGGCCATGTTGTCCATGCTGAATGAAGATACCCTGGAGACGCACACCGGTGTTACCTTTTTCGCTTTCTTCTATTGCCTTTTCCTGCTGGCAAAAGTTCCAGAAAAAGATTGAAAAAATGCATTGCAAGGAAAACTCTATTGTGGAATACGTGGAGCATTCCGGGTGCTCTGTCGAAAGATATATGCCATGCTGAAACATGAAGAAATAATGAGGCATGCCATCCGCCTGTCAATAGATAACGTTGAAAAGGGCGGTGGCCCTTTTGCGGCGGTGATTGTTCGCAGGGGCGAGATCATTGCCACCGGGGTGAATACCGTTGCGGATGACAATGATCCGACAGCCCATGCCGAGGTAAATGCCATACGGGCCGCTTCCGGGAAATTGCAGCACTTTCACCTGGATGACTGCATTCTTTATACGACCTGCGAACCCTGCCCGATGTGCCTGGGCGCGATCTACTGGGCCGGTATACAGGACATTTATTACGGGAACACAAGGGAAGATGCGGCCCGCTACGGATTTAAAGATGAGCATCTTTACCTTGAAGCAAGCAGATCCATTGATCAGCGGGAGATCCGTTTCACCAGGATCCTCGGGAAGGAGTCCATCGAGGCGTTTAACTTGTGGGACCAGAAATCCGATAAGATCGTTTACTAGTGGAGGAAATCCAAAAACCCGATAAGATCATTTACTAGTGGCTGGGATCCAAAAACCTCAAGAATTTTCTGCTTTTCCCCGGCTTGATGCCGGCTTTTTCCGCCGCGATGCCCTTGAAGTGGCTCCTGATCTGCTGGGTAAGCTTCTGGTCCGCCAGCTCGAGGACGGCCGCAAGATTTGCGGGAGGATCATAGAGGTGGAAGCCTACTGCGGAGGGGAAGATCTTGCCTGTCATGCATCCCGGGGAAGGACACCCAGAACGGAGGTCATGTTTGGTCCCGGGGGCCACGTTTATGTGTACCTCATCTATGGGATGTACTGGATGCTGAACTTTGTCACCGGGGAGCAGGACGCACCGCAGGCAGTCCTTTTAAGGGGTGTGGAACCTGTTGTTGGACCCGGACGCCTGACCCGCCGGTTCCAGATCGGAGGCGATTTTTACGGGGAGGACCTTTGCAGCTCCAGGCGGCTCTGGGTCGAAGATCGTCCCGGCAAATTCAAGATCCTGACGGGTCCCCGGATAGGCATTGATTATTCAGGTGAGTACTGGGCTTCCCGTCCATGGAGGTTTACAGCAAACCTGGTGTAGGTTCCCCACCTTTTATCCAAACCAGTGGATTTCAATGAACAGGCTTGCCCGTCCCCAAATCATGCATCCTGAGCACTTCTTCCGGAATCCCCTGTCCGGCGTTAAAAAACTCCGTACAATAGATCGTGAGTCCTGTATTGCGGAACTCTCTCGCCAGTCGTTAAATTTTCTTAAAATCCGGATGAATTTCGGTAAAAATCCGTTTATTTGCCAGATTATCTGATATATCTCGAAACTATTGTCCATGAACATATTCAGGAAGGCCAACGTGTTAACTGGCTGGATCGTTTTCCTGGTTTCTGCAGTTGTTTATTTGCTTACCAAGGAGCCCACTTCAAGTTTTTGGGATTGTGGTGAATTCATCGCTGCCGCCTACAAACTGGAAGTCGGACACCCACCCGGGGCACCGTTTTTCATGCTGGTGTCAAGGTTTTTTTCCCTGTTTGCCGCCTCTACTGAGCAGGTTGCCAAGTGGATAAATACCGTGTCTGCACTTGCCAGTGCCCTGACCGTAGCCTTCCTTTTCTGGACGATCACCCACCTGGCAAAAAAGATACTCAGCCATGACGGAGAACTGACAGGCGGGGCACTCCTTGCTGTGCTGGGTGCCGGAGCGGTGGGTTCTCTCGCCTATGCTTTTTCAGACACATTCTGGTTTTCGGCTTCCGAAGCCGAGGTATACGCAACATCCAGCCTTTTTACGGCCCTTGTGTTCTGGGCCATTCTGAAATGGGAAAACATTGCCGATTCCCCTGGCGCGAATCGATGGATCGTCCTGATCGCTTATCTTATGGGTCTGTCCATCGGTGTTCACCTGCTTGGCCTGCTGGCCATTCCCGCAATGGTCATGGTATATTATTTCCGGAAATACAAGCCAACCAGAAATGGGATTCTTGCCAGCCTTGGAATCTCCGCCCTGCTGCTGCTGCTATTATTATACATGGTCATTCCGGGCATCGTAAAGGTTGCCGGTATTTTCGAACTGATGGCGGTCAACGGGTTCGGTCTTCCGTATAATTCAGGTACGGTGATTTTTGTACTTGTAACAGCAGGTCTTCTTGGATATCTCATACTCTATACACATCGAAGGCAGAAGGTAGTTCTGAACACCATCCTGGTTTCCTTCTCTGTGATCGTAATCGGATATTTCTCCTACGGGCTTATCCTTGTCCGGTCAATCGCGAATCCACCCATGGAGCAGAACGATCCGGAAACCGTTTTCTCACTGCTTGATTACCTGAACCGGGAACAATATGGTTCAAGTCCCCTGATACGTGGTCAATACTACAATGCCCCCGTACTCACGGCGGAGCAAGGCAAGCCCATCCGCACAAAAATCGATGGCAGGTACGAGATTACGTCGCATCGCCAGAAACTTGTTTACGACGATCGGTTCCTCACCCTTTTCCCGCGGATGTGGAGTGCCCAGCCCGACCATACAGAAGCATATCAAAAGTGGGGGAGGGTCAAGGGGAAGCCCATAACCGTAAGCTACCCCAACGGTGAATCGGAAGTTCTTCACAAACCGACCTTTGCTGAAAACCTGCGTTTTTTCTTCCGCTACCAGGTAGGCTATATGTACCTGCGTTATTTCATGTGGAATTTCGCGGGCCGCCAGAATGATCTCCAGGGGTATGGGGAAATCTACAAGGGAAACTGGATCAGCGGGATAAATTTCATCGACCAGGCAAGGCTGGGTCCGCAGGACAAGCTTCCTGATCTCCTGAAGAACAATCCGGGCCGGAACCGTTATTATATGCTGCCGCTTCTCCTGGGAATGGTGGGATTGCTATTCCATTATAAAAGGCAGCCCAGGGATTTCTGGGTGGTCCTGCTGCTGTTCATCATGACCGGCCTGGCCATTATGGTTTACCTGAACCAGTATCCATTTCAGCCGCGAGAGCGCGATTATGCATATGCCGGCTCCTTCTATGCCTTTGCCATCTGGATCGGGCTGGGTGTGCTGGCACTGTCCGAGATGCTTCGAAAGCACCTCCCGGGGGCGGTTGTGCCCGGTCTTGTTACACTTCTGTGCCTGGTGCTGGTTCCCGGTATTATGGCCCGGGAGAATTGGGATGATCACGATCGTTCAGGGAGGTATACGGCGAGGGACTTTGCCTATAATTATCTGAATTCCTGTGCCCCAAATGCCATATTGTTCACCAATGGCGATAACGATACATTCCCGCTCTGGTACATACAGGAGGTGGAAGGTGTTCGTACAGACGTCAGGGTGATCAATCTCAGCTACTTAAGTGCGGACTGGTACATCGATCAAATGGCAAGGAAGGCCTACGACTCGGAGGCGGTTCCATTTGCCATGACAGCCGATCAATACCGGATGGGGAACAGGGATTTTGTTTACCTGATAGACAGGATCGAGAACCATGTTGACCTGGGGGAAGCCATGGGTTTTCTGAGGAGTGAGGATCCACGGACTAAAAATCTCGGGAACAGCCGCGAACGGATTGATTATATACCTGCAAGGAAGTTCAGGATCCCGATCGACCGGAACCGGATCATTGCCGGCGGAACGGTAAGGCCGGAGCTGGCTGACAGGATTGTCCCGGAAATGCGATGGGAAATCCGATCCTCCAGCCTCCAGAAAAGTGAAATGATGGTCCTTGACCTGCTCGATAATAATAACTGGGAGCGCCCCGTTTATTATGCGGTCACCGTATCGAACGACCTGTATCTGAACCTGCAGGAATATTTTCAGCTTCAGGGACTTGCCTACAGGGTGGTACCCATTCAGCAGGAACCCGTACAGGGGCAATTGGGGAGCATTGACACAGAAATATTGTTCGATAATATGGTCAAAAAATTCAGGTGGGGGGGTATAGCAGATCCCGGGGTTTACCTGGATGAAAACAACAGGCGTATGCTTATCAACTTCAGGAATAATTTCGGCCGCCTCGCCCACGAATGCATTGCAGAAGGAGATACGGCAAAAGCAAAGGCGGCGCTTGACAGGTGCATGGAAGTGATTCCTCCCGAAGCCGCCCCGCTCGATTATTTTATGGTCCCCATCATCGAAGCGTATTATATGATCGGTGAGACAGAAAGGGCAAATGAATACCTTGCTGCCCTGTCTTCCGTTACAGAAGAGGAACTGCGTTATTTCCTGTTGCTTGAATCAGAACCTGGGGGGGACACCAATTATGAAAAACAGATCCGTTTGCATACGATGCAGGAGCTGGTGAGATTAAGTTCCCGGAACGGTCAGCAGGAATTGTTTGAAAAACAGCAGGAAACATTTCAGCAACTTATACTATTATATCAATCAAATTCCTAAATTTGCGCCGCCATGCTGTTAGTCAAAACACCCATCCTGATAATGAGGCTCTTCCCCGAGCTGATCTGGCATTTCTCATCCCATGAAGATGTCCAGCCGGGAGCTCTTTACCTGACCTTCGACGATGGGCCTACCCCCGAGGTGACACCATGGGTGCTCGATTGCCTGAGCCAGTACAATGCCAGGGGGACCTTTTTCTGCCTGGGGCGCAATGTCGATAAATATCCGGAGATTTACAGGCAGATCCTGGATGGGGGACATGCCGTCGGCAATCATACCTACAGTCACCTGAAAGGATGGAAAACCACCACACCGCAATATCTGGACGATATCCAGCTTGCAAGCCAGAATATTGACAGCCAGCTTTTCCGGCCACCCTACGGCAGGTTCCGCAAAACCCAGATCCGTGAAATAAGAAAAGATTACAAAGTCGTCATGTGGGATGTCCTGAGCCAGGACTACGACCACACTGTCAGTCCCCAGAAATGCCTTGCCAACGTCGAGGCCAACATCCGTTCCGGTTCCATCGTTGTCTTCCACGATTCGGTAAAGGCCAAAAAAAACCTGTACTACGCCCTCCCGCAGATCCTCGAGAAATACAGTAGCAAGTACGAGTTTCTGCCGATTGTCAGGACCCCCGAATTATCCATGCA
>CAZVLG010000164.1:0-4579 GCA_964627835.1 uncultured Bacteroides sp. | reverse complement strand
CCAGGGCCTCCAGATCTATGACAGGATACCCAACGATTTGCCCGGGTCCATGATAGGTGATGTCCCCTCCCCGATCAATCCTGTAAAAACTGGCATTTATTTTTTTAAGAAAATCATCCGGGATCAGCAGATTCTGGTTTTTTCCGCTCTTGCCCAGGGTATAAACATGCGGGTGCTCACAGAAATAGACCACCTGTCCCCCGGGAAAAGAATCATTCCCGGGCTCCAGTTTTTCAGCAACGACCTTCTCCAGTGTCCTCTCCTGCAAATCCCAGGCTTCCTTGTAATCAACGAGTCCAAGGTCACGGAAGGGTATGGTATTTCTGGCAGTATTATGCATATCATGGATCCAGATCGGGGTGGGAAAACTCCTGCCGGGCCAACGGCACGCAGTGACAAATGTAGCGGAAAAAATTAACTATCTTTGCACAAATTTCCATCTCCCTCATATGAGCCGGCAACAATTATCCGAACAGGAAGAAATCCGTAGAAGTTCCCTGCAGGAGATTATCCAGCTGGGTATTAAACCTTACCCTTCCGAGGAGTATCCCGTAAACAGCAAAGCCAGCGATATCCTTAAGGGATTCGACCCTGAAAAGAAAAACTTCCCGGATGTAAGCATTGCCGGCCGGATCATGAGCCGCCGGATCATGGGAAATGCATCCTTCGCCGAACTCCAGGACGATTCCGGGAGGATCCAGATCTACCTACGCCGCGATGATATCTGTCCGGGTGAAGATAAATCCCTCTACAATACCGTATTCAAGAGGCTGCTCGATATCGGGGATATCATCGGGGTAAAAGGATTCGTATTCAAAACCCAGGTGGGGGAAACCACCATACATGTGCGGGAACTCAAGATCCTTACAAAATCACTCCGCCCGCTTCCCATTGTGAAGGAAAAGGACGGGGAGGTTTACGACGCCTTCACCGATCCGGAACAACGTTACCGCCAGCGCTACGTTGACCTGGTTGTAAACCCGAAGGTCCGGGAAATATTCATCAAGCGTACGAAAATCATAGATTCCATCCGTCGCTTCCTCAACGAACGGAGCTATCTTGAAGTGGAAACCCCTGTTCTCCAGCCTATCTACGGAGGAGCAGCAGCCAGGCCCTTCACTACCTTTCATAATAAGCTTGAACAAAAACTCTATCTGCGGATCGCCGATGAACTGTACCTGAAACGTTTGATTGTTGGCGGGTTCCCGGGCGTGTTCGAATTTGCCAAGGATTTCCGGAACGAGGGAATGGACCGTTACCATAACCCGGAGTTCACCCAGGTTGAATTGTATGTTGCCTACAAGGATTACCTGTGGATGATGGACCTGGTCGAGGAAATGATCGAGAAGGTAAGCCTGGATCTGAACGGGGATACGAAAGTCAAGGTCGGGGATCATGTTATCGATTTCAAGAGGCCCTGGAAAAGGTACACCATGTACGATGCAATCCGGGAGTTCACGGGGATCGACATCTCGGAAATGAACGAGGGGGAACTGTATAAAACAGCCGGGAAACTGGGCGTTGAAGCAGACAAAACCATGGGCAAGGGAAAGCTCATCGATGAGATCTTCGGGGAAACCGTCGAAGGCAATCTGATCCAGCCCACCTTCATCATGGATTATCCCATCGAGATGTCGCCCCTGGCGAAAAAGCACCGGGAAAAATTGGGACTGGTGGAGCGTTTCGAGGCCATCGTTAACGGGAAGGAACTCTGCAATGCATTCTCCGAACTCAACGACCCGATCGACCAGCGCGAACGCTTCGAGGAACAGGTCAGGCTGGGCAAGCGTGGAGACGAGGAAGCCATGGTGCTCGACGAGGATTTCCTGCGTGCCCTGGAGTACGGGATGCCGCCGACGGCCGGACTCGGGATCGGGATCGACCGCCTCGTGATGACCCTGACCAACTCGCCCTCCATCCAGGATGTCATATTCTTCCCGCAGATGAAACCTGAAAAACAGGAGCAAGCAGACTCTGATGAAAAATTTATTGAAAGAGGTGTTCCAAAAAAATGGATTGATCCTTTAAAAGCTCTCGGATATACTACTGTTGCTAAATTGCTCGAGGTGAAAAAGCCTGGCAAACTGGCAAATGATTTAAACGGATACAAGAAAAAGAACAAGCTGGATTTGCCGGGGTTGAGTCCTGAGACAGTGGCTGAGTGGCTCAATATTTAACTTTTATTAAGACATATGTGCGAGCCTCAATCATCCAGTTGGGGCTTTTTTGTCCCTCGATCGGACCTCGAAACTTTCTTCTAAGTTTATGTAAATCAAAATATTCTTGTCATTAAGGCTTTTTTGTTGTAATTTATATTTTAAAAATATGTATTCGGACCATGCAAGCTAAGTTATACTCTTTCATAGTACCTTTTTTCAACTAAACTTAGCATCCTCTCATCGGTATTTCGCTTTCGATTTATTGAAACCCTTCTGCAAGGTTTTGATAATGAGAAAACATAGTATGCAAATGAAATATTCAGAAAACTTTTAGGTTAGTTTATGACTTGTCTTGATCTAAAAACACGAGATCCACCATGGGTTTTTTAAGACAGTCCTTGCCTGTTGTTTGATCGAAACAATACTTGATAATTGGAGTCCAGATTCCAATTCAAAAACAAGGAGAAACCGATAGGCGAAATAAGTAATTATTAATTAATTCCGTTACGCATGAAAAACATACAATTGATTATTGCTGGTCTGGTTTTAGTAATTGTGATCAGCAGTTGTACTAAAAAACCTGAGGTGTCTTTTACTGTGACTAAAACCACAGCGGCAGTCAATGAAGAAATTACTGCAACTAGTACCAGTATTGATGCAAATTCTCACACATGGTTTTTTTATGAAGGTATTAAAGAATCCGTACAACAGGGTTCTTCCACTCCTCACGTTAGTATAGTATCTGGTGGATTTCCTTGTGAACATAATTTTGTTACTTTCAAATTTGATTCAGTAGGAACATATACCGTATTATTAAATGCATGTAATTGGAAAGATGGTTGTGGTACAAAAGCGACCTCTGGTTTTTGTGACATTGCGACAGAAATTATTACAATACAATAAAGAAATGGGCTGAATATACAGCCAGGGCCCTATTCTGCTCCTCTACTCCAGCTCGATCCCATATGGAAACCATTATGGAATTATCCTGAGTTTAATCAACTAATTGAAAAATACTCTGAGAACTAAATAGGCTCAATACCACAACCCACAAACATACTATCCCAATTCTGGCAGGAGTTTCTCTATTGACTCAAGTTTGTCTCCAATTCTAACCCTATTCCTTACCAACTGCCTCCTACCCATCCAGATTCCCATCCCTACTCGGATGTTTCCCGCAGATGCGGCTAGAAACCAGGGAGCAGGGAGCAAGCAGGAAGAATCCCTGGAAATTGGAGTTCCAAAAGAATGGATGCCTGTATTGCAAAAGTTAGGCTGCACAACTATCGGAAAACTGAAGGCAGTTTAAAAGCCGGGTAAGCTGGCGAATGACATGAATGGTTAAAAGAAAAAGAACTAACTTGATCTGCCGGGGTTGAGTCCGGAGGATGTGGCCGGATGGCTCTCCAGGATTTACGATTGACGATTAAAGATTTTTGAACTTTGATTTGAATGACCTCAAAAATCGGAGTTCATTAATTGAAATTATATATTTACAAAGGCTTTTTGTCTCTAACTTGTTCCTTTTCACAATATGTAATCAACATTTAATTAAATGTATTAACATGAGCACCAGAGAAGAAATTACCACCAGTTCAGTAGCCAGGCTCCAAAAAATAAAAACTTTTAAAGACCTGCAAGCTTCAAAGTCGATTATCCTCGATGTCATGGAAGCAGCCTTTACATCAGCTTTGAATGAGTTAAAGGAATTCGTTGACCATATGGAAAACATGCCCGAAGACCAGGTTCAGGCAAACGCAAGTAAATTCCTTGATGATAATTACTGGGAAATGCCTCCTGAGATAGAAAATGAAATGATGCGCCTGACAGAACTTCCTGGAGGGGAGGAGTATATGGATACCTTCACTCCGGAATTGGATAAAATGATGGAACCTATTCTGAACCAATTTGAGATCTATGGAGAAAAGCTCAGGAATAAACTTTTCGGCGGCGTTGTAGAGGCTTTTGAAGGAGCCGTTCAGGATATGGCAGGTGAGATGGAAAATTTAAAGGACAGCATGAATGATTTTGTTGGTGATGTAGAGGAAGCAGAACAAAAGGGCGGATATAACAGCGATGATCCGGATTCAACAGAATTGTTATACGGATTGTACGAAGCAAACACCATGGCCCAACTGGATATTGAGGCTCTTGAAGTAACATTGAACGACGAACTTGAATATATTCATGAAGAGCTGAAAATACTCACCGATGAATCGTTTATGGAGCCCAGTGATGATGACTTAATCCGGATAAAGGAAATGGGTCACAAAGTTAAACGCATATTGCCTGAAATGGAAAAAGAGTTTGCCCGTCTTTCAGAAGATCCCGATAATGCTGATCAAGCACAGGCCGTTCATGCAAACCTGAAGGATAGATTTGCATCAAAAATAGATGATATTGAAGGAATCCTTTCAAAA
>CAZVLG010000163.1:0-8975 GCA_964627835.1 uncultured Bacteroides sp. | reverse complement strand
ACCCGGAGAAACCGAGGCTTTTTATTGTGTTCATTCTTCTGTTTCAGATTCTTCTTCTTTCTCAACTTCTTTCTCCAAGGAGGATTTAACAACAACCGATGTAAAAACAATTTTCCATTCGCCATCAACTTTTTCCAGTATTTTGTTGATTAGAAGACTGTTTGAAATTTCACCTTCAGCATTATAATTTGTTTCATCATAGTTAGCCCAGGCACATTCTTTATAGACTTTAATTTTAAAATTTGCTTTCTCCATTTTAGTGTAAACTGGTCCAGGATTATCAATAAGAATTTCCTTTATCCGTGAACCAACTTCTTCCCAGCCAACTAAGTTGATATAACTTTCTCTACCGGAACCAATATATTTTGCAGTTTCATCTTGTAACCAGGTTTCCGACCAACGAGCGTAATCCTGATTTACAATGCTCTCTGATTCTTCCTCGAGTACTGCAATAATTGCTTTTTTCTCTTTTTCGATATCAATTTTATTCTGACATGAAAAACTTCCAGCGATTAAAAATAGGGCTAAGATTGAAAAGATGATCTGTTTCATGATTAATGAATTTTAGGTTTAAGAGTTGAGAAATCTTGAAATGGAGAAGCTGGGAAATGAGATATCTATCAACAAGTTACGAAAAAAACCTAACAGTCAATTTTCGTAGAGAAAAAAGATGAAATTATAATTAGTTAAACCGCATATAACCTTAAGGCTCCCGGTCAGGTCCTCCAGCGTTCCAGCTTCGGAATGTGTGAGGTGAAAAACCAGCGCTTCAGCGGACCATAGCCCAGCTCCCCCAATTTGTCCCGGACCAGGGTAACCATTTCATCAACCGAGGTAAAACTGTCCCTGAAGGCACCATTTTCATAACAGAAGCTGCAGTATTTCTGTGTTTTTGAACCGTCACGGTTTGTTCCACCTTTGCCCGGATCCTTATCCATAGGCATTCCGCAGCTCTGGCAGAATCTGTCGTATGCTCCCATAATCTTTTGATTAAAAATTAGTCATTAATACTGACAATATTTTAAGCAAAACAAATATAATTTCCAAATAAAAAATTATAGAAGCTTTTTATTGCCGGCGGGGGCACTAGAAATACTCAAACATATCCAGCCAGAAGTATTCGCCCAGCCCCACCGTAAAAACAAGGATTCCCAGTATACCATGCAGGATGGAGGTGTACAGCACACTGCGGGTACGTAAATAGGCGGTGGACAGGTAAATCCCGGCAAACAGGGTCAGGATCATGGAAAGGGGATGATAATAGAGGATATGGACAAAACTGAAACTTATCCCGCTGGCTGCGATCATCTGCCAGTCCCTGGGAAAGAGCTCCCGGTACCTGCGGAACAGAAAAGTCCGGTACAGCACTTCCTGGGCATAGGCTGAGAATACGGGATAGAATGTACACAGGGCCAGCCAGATCCAGACATTGGATATTGGAAGGTTCAGGAATTTACCGGGAACCCAGATCAGCACGCCGGCCAGAAGCAAGGCTCCGCTTATGGCCAGGATGGTGCCATCGCGGAGAAAATCACGCCTGCTTATTTTGAAGCAGATCAGTTCCCTCCACCGGAATCCTGTCCCGTACCGTAATATGATAAATACTGCCACCAGGAATGGCAGCAGGACGGCACTGGGATGGGTAAAGCCTGTATCGAGGAACATGAACAGGGGGATCCCGAAGAAAAGGAGCGCGAATTCGGTCCCGAGATAAAACTTCTTCCAGTTTATTACCATTGCGCAGGCTATTTGAGGGATCCGTAAAGCATCACGAGGAATTCAGAAAGTTTTGAGGGTTCCAGCCAGCGTGTCACCATAAGCAGATCGTTCTCCCTGTCGAACAGGATATAGTTTCCGCCGAAACCAGCACCCCTTTTGTCATGGATTTGATCTCACCCACCAGGATGTCTCCGCTCAGGCTTTCGATGGTATCATTCTGGGCAAGGGTAAGTCCTGCAGCAAGAAACCATACGAAAAGAGTGGTACATAACCGGGACATATGCATAGGGTTTTTATTGGGCGGGTATTACGTGAAAAAACACGGCAAAGAAGTGGGATATGCTTCCGGCGATGACAAACAAATGCCAGACCAGGTGGTGAAATGGAAACCGTATTGTCTTATAGAACAGTATCCCCAGGGTATAGCAGGCTCCTCCGATAAAGATCCAGGCAAGTCCCATGGGTGATATGGATCTTGCTATGGGACCAATCCCGATCAGGAGCATCCATCCCATGATCGCATACAGGGAAATGAATAAATAATTCACCCCGGATTCAAAACGCCCCGGATTGAATATTTTCAGAAGGATGCCCAGAAGGGCCAGTCCCCACTCCAGGCCAAAAAGGGTCCACCCGAGTCCGCCTCGTATCAGCACGAGTGTGATCGGTGTGTAGCTGCCAGCGATAAGCAGAAAGATGGCAACCTGGTCGAAATTGAAAAAGAATTCCTTGCCTTTCCCGGGTTTCAGCCAGTGATTGAATGTAGATGAAATGTAAAGGATAAGCATGGATGAGCCGAAAATGGCTGTTGATACGATGTGCCATGCATTCCCCCGGATAGCGGAATAGACGACCATAAGTACGAGTCCCCCGCAAGCCAGCATTGCACCTGAAAGGTGGGAAAGGGCATTGGCAAGCTCTTCGGAGTCAGAGAATCTCCTTGAAATTGGCATCGTATCAGGGGATTGAACAATGCCTGCAAAATTAGGAATTAATACAGATTTTTCAAGTATTGACGGCCTACCGCAAGATAATCCTGCCAGGTCATGCCGGTTCAGGAACGGGGATGCCTGAAAACGGGATTGATTTCCTCGCCGCTTGCAAAGGGTTCGCACCATGAATTAATAGCTTATTTTGACGGGGAAGCATTACAATATGCATTAATCGCAAAGATTTTCTTAATTTTATATACACGGGAGCAAAAACATAAAGTGTATGGAAATGGAAATTTTAAATTTTGAATTAACCACCATTCAGGAAAACGCATTCATATACGAAACCCATCTGAAGAATGTGAACCGGCGAAGGGAATTATGGACAGCCGCAGTAAAGGACAAAATCAAAACGACCCTCGAGTCGGTACAGAAAAATTTCAAGAAAATCGACTGGGAGGTTATGGTCTCGGACGAGAAGAAAAACATGGAGACCGTAATTATGAAGATCAAGGATACGCCCAGCGGGATTAGCGAGGTAGCCGGTGACGGAAACACCCGCCAGTATATTAAAAACGGAGCCGAGCTCGGATTCTCACAGATGATCTCGGGAAAGATCAATGTCTGGTTTGAGTATCCCCACTGGGAAAACCTGCAGATATCAAGGCAGCTCCGCAAACATATGGTAACCATTGAGCCTGCCTATGTTACCGAGGGACTTATTGCCGGATTTATCCACCAGTTCCTGGCGGAGATAACCAACTATGAATCCGGCTTATAAGAACCTCATTCATGCCTGAGGGTTTCGGCCGGGTTGCGTGATGCGGCCAGCAGTGCCCGGTAACATGTGATCAGGAAGGACAGCAAAAGCGTGGCAAGTCCCGCCAGCAGAAAAAGCGTAAGATCGATCGAAATTCTTTTGGTGAAATTATCGAGCCAGTTATCCACAACATAATATGCAACGGGCCATGCGATAAGGTTGGCAAGCAGTATCAGCCGGATAAATTCGCTTGAAAGCAGCCGTACCACGCTGGAAGCCGTTGCTCCCATAGCCCGCCGGATACCTATCTCGCGAGTCCGTTGCTGCGCAATGTAGGAGGTCAGTCCCACGAGTCCCAGGCAGGCAATGACAAGTGCCAGGATTGTCAGCATGACGGAGAACCTCCCGAATTTGTCCTCGTTCCGGTAAAGCTCACTCAACTCATCCTCCAGGAAGGAATACTCAAAGGGCCTGTTTGGAGCTATTGCGTCCCATTCTTCCTCGATGTCAGCGAGAACCTTCCGGTAGTTATCCGTATTCACGCGTATGGCAATGTAGCGGGTGAGTCCCGCAGCAAATCCGGGATTCCTTGCCATGTCAAGAATGAAATTGTTCATGGGCTTGTGAAGTGAAAGAATATGAAAATCCCTGAAAACCCCGATCACTCTTTCATCTCCGTCATGCACCACCCTTTTTCCGAGGGCTTCTGTCAGGGTCCAGCCCATATTCCTGGCCATGGTCTCATTGATCATGATCGCGTTGGCTGTATCACTGGCCATCTCTTCAGAAAATGCCCGGCCCGAAAGAACCTCGATATCGAAGGTTTCGATGAAATCATGCCGCACCACGAACATCGGGTACCAGAATTGCTGGTCATCGGCCAGGCCCTCAATGCTTACTCCCCGCGTATTGTGATTGGCGCCCAGGATGTCTTCCATGGCCGTAACATGCTCAATCTCCGGATATTTAAGCAGGTTTTCCCGGAAGGTTTCATAATTCAGCACGATCTGGTTCACACCCTGCAACAGGATGATCCGTTCTTTCCGGAAGCCAAGGTCGGCCTTGCGGATATAGTTCAACTGGGAGAAGACAAGCAATGTTCCGATGATGAGGGCAATGGAAATGGCGAACTGGGAGGTTACCAGGATTTTTCTTGCAAGCACGCCTCTTTTTCCATCGCCAAGTCCACCCCTGAAGACGCTGAGCGGATTAATGGAAGAAAGGTAAAGTGCAGGATATGCCCCGGCAAGCGATCCCACTATCCCGACCAGGACGATCCCGAATAAAACTGAACCGAAAGTGAAAAGGTAATTGGATGAAATATCTTTTCCGGTGAACCGGTTGAATCCCGGTAATAGGATCTCTACCAGGATGGTCGCAAACAGGAGGGCGAAAAACGTTGTCAGGATGGTTTCGCCGAGAAACTGGCGTGTCAGCTCCCCGCGGTTGGCCCCGAAGGTTTTCTTAATCCCGATCTCCCGGGTCCGGGTGGCGGAATTGGCGGTGGTCAAGTTCATGAAATTGATGCAGGCGAGCAAAAGCACGATGAAAGCAATGGCGGAGAGAATATAGACATACAGGATGTTGCTGTTCGCATGCATCTCGTAATCGTGATGCGACCGCAGATGGATATCCGTAAGCTTCTGAAGGGAAAGGGTCACATCCTGGTCAGACAGGTCCGGGTAATGGTTCTCGTAAAATTCAGGGAATTTTTCTTCGAGGGTTTCCGGTGAGACATTGCCGGCCAGTTCAATATAGGTCCAGCACGGATTCCATATCCAGGTCTGCGGCAGCCTGCCCCCGATCGCCTGGCGGAAGGTTGACATGGATCCCAGGAAATCGATCTGAAAATGGGACTGAGATGGCAGGTCCTTCATCACCCCGGTAATTTCCAGATTCAGGCCCTCATTGAGCCGAAGGGTTTTTCCGAGAGGATCATCGTTGCCAAAGTACCTCCTGGCTGCGCTCTGGCTTATGACCAGCACGTTGGGACGGGCAAGCGCCGTTTTTGGATCGCCGACAAGCAGTGGAAAACCGAACATATCAAATACTGTGGAATCTACAAGGTAAAATCCGGATTCATTGTATTTTACCAGGGTCGAATCGTTCTCCCGGTAATCGATGAAAACCTGGGTGGCCATGAAATTGAAGAACCGGCAGGTATTAACCACCATTCCCGGGTAGTCCATTTGAAGGGTTGGTGCAAATGGAAAGGAGCAGGTGGCAGCATCCTCGTTCACATTGTTGGAGTTGTAGAACCTGTTCACCCTGTATATGCGGTCCGCTTTCTCATGGAACCGGTCGTATCTGAACTCATCGTTGATGTACAGGATAATAAATATGAAACTGGCCAGCCCGATGGCCAGTCCACCGATATTGATGATCGAAAAATTGAGATGTCTTGCCAGGTTCCGGAGCGTAATGAGGAGGTAATGCCTGAACATAAGCCTGGTGCATTATTTATATAATGGATTCTTCAAAACCCGTGCTAAACTTGTCAATTAAATGATTCTTTGCTTATTATAGCCTGGCTTTGCAAAACATGTTATTTGAAAATTGTTTTGAAACCGTACAGTTTGTGTCCACTTATGAACAGATGCGGGTATCTACGCCTGGTAACGGTGATGAATGCACAGAAAAGGCTGCCGGATTGAAGGCAGCTTTTTTTTTGTGCGGACTGGTTTTAATTTATCCTTATGATTATCTTTATATTATGAGCGATAAGTCCAAGCATTCCATCGGGATCAGTTCATTGTCCTTTCCCTGGGCTGTAGGTGTCTCCAGGGGTCCCAGGCTTAAAAAGAGGCTCACGGCCCTTGAACTTCTGGAAAAGACCCGTTCCCTGGGGCTTGATCTTCTGCAAATTGCTGAAAACCTTCCCCTTGAAAACCTCCCATGGGAAACCGTGGTCAAATTGAAACGCCTGGCGGGAGAATCGGGCATCAACCTGGAAGTTGGAACCTGTGGAACAAACCCGGGCCATCTTGTTAAATTCCTTGAGATCTCAAGGTTCCTCAAATCACCTGTACTGAGGACATTGCCTGCAGCTCACGGAGAACATTTCGACCTGGCAGAACTTGAAAAAAACCTGAGGGAAGTACTGCCGGAATACGAAAAGGCAGGCATCACCATTGCCCTTGAAAACCAGGAATCCTATGCAGCAGATACTTATGCAAACCTGATAAGTAAGATTGACCATCCCAACCTGAGGATCTGCCTGAACCCGGCAAATGCCATCGGTGCACTGGAGGGACTTGAATCTGTTGCGGATCGGCTGGGACCATTTTGCGGGAGTTTGCACATAAACGATATCGTGATAATGCGTTCCCAGGGTTCAATGGGCTTCAGCGTGGAAGGACGGCCTGCAGGAAAGGGACAGATCCCGATTCAGGGGATGCTGGACAAGCTCAGGGAATATGGCATCAGGCACACAACCATCATCGGGCTCTGGACCCCCTGGCAGGGCAATATTGAATCCACGGTCAAACTTGAGGAAGAGTGGGTTGAAGATAGCCTGGGGTTCATGAAAAGACTGAACTAGTCATCAAACAGAAAAACCTTTTCGATGCTCTCGTTCAGGATACTTGACACATCATGTGCCAGCTTCAGTGATGGGTTGTATTTGCCCTTTTCAAGGAACACGATGGTCTCCCTCCTCACCCCCACCTTCCTGGCCAGTTCCTCCTGGGTATAGCCATACCTGGCCCTGAGTTCCCTTATCCGGTTACGCATTGCGGAATTCCCGTATTTTATAGAACAGCCAGGTCAGGGCAAACAGGAAGGCCATTCCAAGTATACCCGCACCGAACAGTATTCCGGCATCGATCCCGGACTTTACGTAGGCGTAGATGATGAATCCCCAGAGGTAAATGGACAGGAGAAAAGAGCCGGATCCTGCCCTGTAAAGGATACCAAGGGAATGTTCATCGTCGGCAGGATGTCCGCTCCTGCGCGCCCTGATCTTCAAATATGCCTGGTACAGGCCGATTCCCACCACGGCCAGCATAACCGCTATATGTACGTATTCAAGCCATGCTGGCAACTGAAGGTTCTGGTAAAGGCCGATGCCCGCAAGGGCAAGTATCAAGAAGGTAAGGTAAAACGCTAAGAATGTTTTTGCATTCATGATTTATGCATTAGGTTATATAAATCTAACACAAAGATAGGTAAATATAACATAATGTCAAATATTTCTAACATTATTTTTTAATTTTTTCAGTGATCCCTGACGGGATGCATGGATGAAGGATGCAGGGGATGCGCCGATCAGCCGGTCAAAATAAGGATCGCGCATATGGTCGAACACCTCGTCTTCTTCGCCCGGTTCATAGTCCGGCTTTGGATTGAGGTTCTCCACCACGGCATACAGGATATCGGGATCCGAGCGGTAAATATCCACCCCGATTCTTCCGACATTTCCCGAGGGCAGTCCCCCCGAAAGCCTTTCTCAGTGATTCCCCCCGTCCCGTGTCCGGTAAACGCCCCTGTCCGGGTTGGGTGTGAACAGGGATCCCATGGAAGCCACAAATACGGTATTTTCATCCTCCGGATGGATAATGATCCTGGCAATGTGCTGGGTATTTTCAAGTCCCATATACTCAAAGTTCCCGCCCGCATCGATGGATTTATATACACCGTATCCCCTGTGGGCCGACCTTGCACTGGAAGCCTCTCCCGTACCGACCCAGACAACATCCGGATTCGAAGGCGCCACCTCGACAGCCCCGATAGAGGTTGTTGGAAGCGTGTCGGTAATGCATTCAAAACTCACTCCGTTGTTCGAGGTTTTCCAGACCCCTCCATGACGTGCAGCAGCGTATATCACATACGTATTGGCAGAATCGGGATTTTCGGGTACCGCGATATCCGAGATCCAGGCACTGGCCCGGGTCGAATTAAAATTGCGGTACTCAAATTCCCGGAACATATCCGGCTGTCCCTGGCATGCCAGGGGAAGCAACAGCAGAAGGAATGAATCTGTGGTTTTCATCTGGGGAATTTTTGAATGATACATGAGCCAAAGCCAAATTTAACCCGTAATTTTATCCCTCCAAACAGAAATTATCATAAACTCCATACCATGAGCAAAATTATGCGCTACATCAACACTACACTGCTGGGGGGACTGGCTGCCATTCTTCCACTTGCCCTCATATTCATTGTATTCCGATGGATAGTGAACATAATCGGAAAAAACCTCAGGCCGATCGTTGATTTTTTCACATTGCACCTGCATGTGGATTCAAGATGGATAGAACTGGCCATTTATATGATCCTTGTGGCTGCCATACTGATCGCTTTCTTCTTCATTGGTTTGATCATTCAGACCAACATCGGCAGGTTCTTCAAGACCGCCTTTGAAAAGAAATACCTGATGAAGATCCCGGGGTACCGGATCACAAGGGAAACCGTCATGCAGTTCTTCGGCAAGAACAAATCCTTTTTCTCACAGGTTGTGCTTGTCAACCTGTTCAACACGGAAACCCTGATGACGGGATTCATAACGGAGGACCAGGGAGAGATCCTGACGATATTCGTTCCTACGGGACCGAATCCGACCTCGG
>CAZVLG010000162.1:0-6114 GCA_964627835.1 uncultured Bacteroides sp. | reverse complement strand
AAAAGCTGTTGAAATTGATAATGAAAATTCGGATTTCTGGTACACTCTTGGTAAAATAAGGATACATCTGGAGGATTACGGAGAGGCCACTGCAGCCTTTTCCCAGGCAACGCAGATAGATCCTTATGATTCTGAAGCATGGATGAATCTTGCTGAAATCGGAAATATTTTATCCGGACCGGAACAGGCAGTCTCAGTTTTGAAGGAATCATATATTTATAATTTTGATAATGCCGGTATAAATTACCTGCTGGCCGGATATTATGGTATATTAAACAGTAAGAAAATGGCGTATAAATTCTTTGAGGAAGGGTTGAAGCTTTCATATGATGATCATCTGATAACTTTCAAACTATGCCCTGAAATACGAAATGATAAAAAGATATTAACTTTATTGTCGGAGTACAAATACAAATCTTAATCCATGAATTTTAAATTACCTTTTATTCCCGAGAGAACGCATAAGCCGAGGAAATCAGGCCTGACCATGATGATGGATAAAGGCCTGAGCATCCGGGAAGCCGAAGACTTTGTGAGTTCAAGCGCCGAGTATACGGACCTGGTGAAATTCGGGTTCGGTACAGCGCTGATTACCAAGGGACTGGAAGAAAAGATCCGCCTGTATAAGGAAGGGGGACTCATTCCCTATTTTGGGGGCACTCTTTTTGAGCTGTTCGAGATCCGCGGGAAGTTCGATGAATTCCGCCGGTATATTAAGCGTTATAACATTGAGTATGCCGAGGTCTCGGATGGTTCCATGGCCATGCCTCATGGGGATAAGCTGAAATACATCCGGACCCTTGCTTCGGAAGTAACTGTTATCTCAGAGGTCGGATCAAAGGTTGCGGACGTGGAGATACCCAATGACGAATGGGTCAGCATGATGAAGTCTGAACTGGAAGCCGGATCCTGGAAGGTAATCGGAGAGGCCCGTGAAAGCGGGACCATAGGCATCTACCAGAAGGACGGATCTGCGAACATTGAACTGATCGACGACATCATCAAGCACGTTGACATGAACAATGTAATATGGGAGGCTCCCATCAAAAACCAGCAGGCCTGGTTCATTAAATTGCTGGGCAGCAATGTCAACCTTGGCAATATTGCCCCGGGAGAAGTGGTGGCCCTGGAAAGCCTGCGATTGGGACTGCGGGGCGATACTTTCTTTAATTTCCTTCCAGAATCTTTCCACGATAAGGAATTATGAGCAGAAGAACATTAAGTGATTTCGGCATACTCATGCTGAAGGGAATGGGTATGGGTGCTGCCGATGTTGTACCCGGTGTGAGCGGGGGAACCATTGCATTCATTACCGGTATATACGAAGAACTGGTGCATTCCATCAAGAACATCAATTATGCCAACATAAGCAAGATCTGGAAGGAAGGGATTCCATCTTTCTGGAAAGCCGTTAATGGTAATTTCCTCCTGACGGTCGTCGGGGGCATCCTGGTCTCCGTTCTGACCCTTGCCAGGCTGCTGGAATACCTTCTGGTTAACCAGCCGGTCCTGATCTGGTCCTTTTTTTTCGGATTGATTATCGGTTCCGCCATTTTTATTGCACGCAGCATTGAAAAATGGAACGCGGGCACCATCATCAGCCTGCTGGCCGGCATTGGCGTCGCCTGGATCATTACCAGCATCACACCGGCCGAAACGACGGAAGCCTGGTGGTTCATATTTCTTTCCGGTGCACTGGCCATATGTGCCATGATCCTGCCCGGGATATCAGGCAGTTTCATCCTTCTCCTGCTCGGCAAATACCAGTTTATACTGAATGCCCTGAATGAGGGAAGGATATCGGTCATCGCCGTCCTCCTTATGGGTGCATTGACAGGGATCATATCCTTTTCGCACCTGCTCTCCTGGTTGCTGAAGAAATATCACCATCTGACGATCGCCCTTCTGTCCGGCTTCATGATCGGATCCCTGAACAAGATCTGGCCATGGAAGATCACCCTTGAAGAATACCTTGATTCACACGGCATTGCCCGTCCCTTGATCGAGAAGAATGTATTCCCCGGGCGATTTTCCGAACTGACCGGATCGGACAATCAGCTCTTGTGGGCGCTGCTGCTGGCCCTGGCCGGATTTCTTCTTATCTTCGTGTTCGAGGGAATTACAAAAAGGGAAAGAACCTGAAGCTTTCCCCCGTCTGCTTTTGGGATGCTGCCCGGTCAGTCATGCGTTAAACCGGCATAAGGAATAGTCTGAATGAAGTTACTGGGACTAATAGGATATCCGCTTTCACATTCCTTTTCAGAGAAATATTTCGCTGAAAAGTTCAGGAATGAAGGGATCGTGGACTACACCTACCGCAATTTTCCCATCCCTGAAATCGGATCACTGGAAAAGCTGCTCCGGAAGGAAACGGATCTTGTGGGATTTAACGTGACCATCCCGTACAAGGAGCAGATCCTGCCTTATCTGGACGAGATGGACCGGGAAGCCGCAGAGGTCGGCGCGGTAAATACGGTAAAAATAAACCGTGGAAGCAGGGGATTGCATCTGAAGGGTTATAATACGGATGTGTACGGTTTCCGGGAATCCTTGATCCCGCTCCTGGCGGGAAAGCATAACCATGCCCTGGTGCTCGGAACCGGCGGGGCCTCCAAGTCCGTCTGCCATGTGCTGGACCAGCTTGGCATCCGCTACCAGTTTGTATCCAGGAAGCCTGCTGCCGGACACCTGGAGTACAAGGATCTCTGCCTGTCCGTTATCCTTAAGCATTCCCTGATCATAAATACAACACCCGTCGGAACCTGGCCGGATGTATCGGCATTCCCGGACATCCCCTACGATATCCTCGGCCCGGAATATCTGCTATACGACCTGGTCTACAATCCGGAAGAGTCTGCATTCCTCCGCCTGGGGAAGCAGAAAGGGGCCCGGATCAAGAACGGGCTTGAAATGCTGCAATTGCAGGCCGACAAGGCCTGGGAGATATGGACGGCGGGGGACTGATACCAGGGTCTACGAGGGCAGCAGGAAGATTTCAGGGGGATATTTTACGGCGCGCAGGAAAAGTCCCTTGGCCGGCACAGACATTCCGGCATTTGAACGGTTCCTGCTTTCGATGATCTGCCTTAGTTCCTCCAGCCCGGTCTTTCCAAACCCTACATCAAGCAATGTTCCCACAATGGATCTGACCATATTTCTCAGGAAACGGTCGGCAGTGATGCTGAAATCCAGTTTGCGGTCCGAGACCTCCCATCCTGCTTCATGGACCCTGCAGTCATTGGTCCTGACATCGGTATCTGCTTTGCTGAAGCTTGTGAAATCCGTGTACTCCCTCAGGATATCCGCTCCTTCCTGCATGGCAGCTGTATCAAGTTCCCCATAGATGTAATGGGCATACTCCCTGTGAAAAACTTCCTTGATCCGCATGATGTGGTATTCGTATGTCCGGGAGATTGCACTGAAGCGCGCATGGGCATCCGGCCGGACGGGAAGTATCTCCTGGATGGCGATGTCATTCGGAAGCTTGCCGTTGATCTGGTAGAGAAAATTCCGGTCCTGGCCGAGTTGTTCCCTTCCCGTATTAAAGTGAGCGTAGAATTCCCTGGCATGGACTCCGGTATCGGTGCGCCCGCAACCCGTGACCAGGATCTCTTCCCCAAGCAAAAGGCTCAGGTCACGGTTAAGTATTTCCTGAACGGTGGGGGCATTGGGCTGGATCTGCCAGCCATGGTAAGCGGTCCCATTATAAGATAACCTGATAAAATACCTGTTTTTCATACCCGGCCTTGCATGTATCCGGATTAAAAATACTATATTTTATTTTTTTTATACGAACCCTTAATCAAATCATTATGACATTCAAAGCATCCATCTTAATGGTTCTTCTGGCGATCGGGTTAAGCGGCCTTATCACTGCACAGAAAACATCCCTTAAAGAAGGCAAAACAAGGCTTGAATTATACAGGCAGCATCAGGTCCTCCGGGACACTTCCTCCCTGGCAGACCTGCACTGGCAGTTCCTGGGCCCCACGAACATCAGCGGGCGTTGTACGGATATCGAAGCGGTCAGGCCAAAGGGAACAAGCTATACCGTTTATGCCGCCACCGCCTCGGGAGGGGTCTGGAAATCCCTGAACGAAGGGGTCACCTGGGAGCCCGTTTTCGAGGATGCCGTGACAACGGATATCGGCGACCTGGCCATCGATCCCCAGAATCCCGATGTGGTCTGGGTGGGAACCGGTGAAGCAAATATTTTCCGCAGTTCCATGGCCGGGTGCGGGATCTACAAAACCGAGGACGGTGGTGAGTCCTGGATGCACATGGGACTGGAAAACACCTATACCATTGCCCGCATCGTCATCAATCCAGACAATTCGGACGAGATTTACGTGGCAGCTTCGGGGGCGGAATGGACCAGGAATAAGGACCGGGGAGTTTATAAAACAACGGACGGGGGCAAAACATGGACCAAAGTACTGTATGTTGACGATCTGACCGGAGCCATCGACCTGGTCATGGACCCGGAGAATACCCAAACCCTTTATGCTGCAACCTGGCAGCGGATCCGCAAAAAATGGAACGATCCGCGCACCGAAAAGGATTATTCCAACAGCGGGATATGGAAAACCACGGATGGGGGAGCGAAATGGGAGAAGATCAACGATGGACTCCCGGAGCCCAATAAACGGGGACGGATCGGGATCGACCTCTGCGCTTCCAAACCCAATGTAATTTACGCCTTCCTGGATAATTATGAATTGGCCAAGGAACAGGAAACGGGACTGGTTGATTCTTACGGGCGTCCGTCAAGCGGCATCATCAAGGGAGCCACGGTGTACCGTTCGGATGACGGGGGCGGGCACTGGGTCCGGACCAGCGGATTAACAGAGGAGATGAAAACCTATATGGAGCGGCATTCGGCTACCTATGGATGGGTTTTCGGGCAGATCCGGGTGGACCCGGCGGATGAGAATACGGTCTATACCATGGGACTGGGACTGAATGTGTCGAACGACGGTGGCAAGACCTTCAGGAGGCTTCGCGGGATGCACGGAGACCATCATGGACTCTGGATCGATCCGGATAATACGGATTATCTGCTCAATGCCAACGACGGCGGGGTTTGTGTTTCCTATGACCGCGGAGAGAACTGGAACTGCTGGACCGACAACCTTCCGGCAGTTCAGTTCTTCAATGTAAACTACGATATGAAGGAGCCATTCAGGGTCTACGGTTCGATCCAGGATCACGGAAGCATGTATGGTACGGTTGACCTGAGCGAAGGAAGGGATAAAATTGTACCTGTCGAATTTGAATGGGCTCCCGGAGGAGAGGGTTCAAGCCATGCCATTCACCCGGAAAATACGGATCTTGTTTTTTCTGCCGGCTTTTATGGCCGCATTACCCGTACCGATATGGGTGCCGGGGACAACTGGTGGGAAAACTCGAAAGACCTTCTTCCCGAGACCTACCCTGAAGAGCCAAAGCTTAGGGGACAGTGGATCGCACCTTTCATCCTTTCCCCGCATAATCCAGACATCGTTTACCACGGTATGCAATACGTAATGATGTCCAGAGATATGGGGAATACCTGGGAATATATCAGTCCGGATTTAAGCCATAACGATCCCGGGAAAATGGGGGATATTTCCTACCAGACCCTGACCAGTATTTCGGAATCGCCCCGCAGGTTCGGACTTATCTATGCGGGGACCGATGATGGAAGGCTTCATCGGAGCAGGGACGGGGGCAAATCGTGGACAGAAATTCTTAACGGACTGCCACAGAACAGATGGATATCCCGGGTGGAGGCTTCCAGGTTTGAGCTGGGTACCGTCTATATGACCCAGAACGGGAAGCGGGACGATGATTTCCAGGTATATGTATGGAAATCAACCGATTTCGGCAATAAATGGAAGGATATTTCGGGGAATATCCCGATCGGACCGGTTAATGTTATCCGGGAGGATCCCGTGGATAAGGACATCCTTTACCTGGGGACGGACATCGGCGTGTACGTAAGCCGGGATGGTGGGAAAACCTACAGTGTACTGGGTGACCTTCCATCCACCTATGTACACGATCTGGTAATCCATCCCAGGGACAATATGATCATCATTGGCACCCATGGAAGGGGTGTATGGGTGCTCGATG
>CAZVLG010000161.1:0-21055 GCA_964627835.1 uncultured Bacteroides sp. | reverse complement strand
ATAAAATATTAAGTGTTTCGTTTTCAATTACAATCATAATAATGTATTTTTGCACGATGTTTTTGAGCAGGGTATATAGTATCTTATTGTTTTTCACAGGCTTAGTGCTGGTTGCGGGCTGCAGCGGCTATGAAAAATTATTGAAGAGCTCGGATTATCCTCTCAAATATGAAAAGGCTGTGGAATATTATAATTCAGAGGAGTATGTGAGGGCCGCAACCCTTTTCGACCAGGTCGCATCGGTCTACCGGGGGACCACCAAGGCGGACACGGTGTATTACTACCAGGCGAAAAGTTATTATATGCAGCGTGACTATATTCTCTCCGGGCACCATTTCAATAACCTGGCCATTAATTATCCCAACAGCGTATTCCGCGAAGAGGCAGAGTACATGGTGGCCTATTGCTATTACAAGCTTTCACCCAGGCCGTCCCTGGACCAGGAAAATACCGAAAAAGCGATTGCTGCATTTACCATTTTCATGATCCAGAATCCAGGGAGTGAGCGGGTCACGGAAGCCCGGGCATACATCGATGAACTCCGCAACAAGCTGGTGCAAAAATCATACATGAACGGGAAATTGTATTACAATCTGGGCGATTACAAGGCATCCATCATTGCCCTGCAGAACAGCCTGAACGATTTCCCCGACACCGAACACAGGGAAGAGCTGATGTTCCTGCTGCTGAAATCAAACTTTTTGCTTGCCGAAAACAGCATTGTACAGAAACAGTCGGAGCGGTACCAGGACACCGTGGACGAATATTATTCCTTTGTGGGAGAATTCCCCGAAAGCCAGTATCGCCGTGAAGCAGACCGGATCTATGAGACGGCACTAAGCGTTATCGGCAGCACCGACATTTTAAGCGAACAATAATAATTGCATTTTATATTTAGAACATGGATTATAAAAAATCAAAAGCTTCTGTGACGACGGTTACGAGAGACCTGCACTTGCTTGACAAAGAGACGCAAAACATTTATCAGACCGTTATGATCGTAGCCAAAAGGGCCAACCAGATCAGTGTGGAATTGAAGCAGGAGCTGAACCGCAAACTGGAGGAGTTTGCCTATTATACGGATAACCTGGAGGAGGTTTTCGAGAACAGGGAGCAGATCGAGATATCCAAATATTATGAAAGGCTTCCCAAGCCTACGCTCATTGCAACCCAGGAATTCCTGGATGACGACATCTATTACCGGATGTCGGAGCCGGAAGCCGAGATCTAAAAAACATACCATCGTACAACATTATGCTGGAAGGGAAAAAAATACTGCTGGGAGTGACCGCCAGCATAGCCGCCTACAAGGCTGCCACACTGGTGCGTCTGCTCATTAAGGAAGGTGCCGAGGTGCAGGTTGTCATGACACCGGCGGCAAAGGAGTTCATAACACCTGTTACCCTATCGGCCCTTTCCGGCAAACCGGTATATTCCGACCTGTTTTCAGGGACTTCGGGAGAATGGAATTCCCATGTGGATATGGGGCTCTGGGCGGACCTTTTCCTGGTGGCCCCCGTTACGGCCACGACCATGGGGAAAATGGCCGGCGGGATTGCCGATAATCTTCTGGTCACGACCTACCTTTCCTGCAAATGCCCGGTAATACTTGCCCCGGCTATGGACCTGGAAATGTACCAGCATCCCTCCACGGCAAGAAACATCGAAATTTTAAAATCCGACGGCAACCGGATCATTGAGCCCGGTACCGGTGAACTGGCGAGCGGATTGTACGGGAAGGGGCGGATGGAAGAACCCGAGTCCATCCTGGAACAGGTAAAATCCTTTTTTGAAGCTGCTGCCGTTGGCAAGGGAACCAAATAATGGGGGACGACTGTCAGGGAAAAAGATCCTGATCACGGCCGGACCTACCCATGAAAAGATAGATCCCGTCAGGTTTATCGGAAATTATTCCACCGGGAAAATGGGCTATGCCATCGCAGAAGCCTGTGCCCGCGAAGGCGCCGAGGTATTCCTGGTCAGCGGCCCGGTAAACCTTTCCCCGGTAAATCCTGGTATAAAATGCTATATGGTGACCACGGCTGCCGAGATGGCAAGCCGTTGTCACAACCTTTTTGAAAAATGCGATGCCGCCATCCTGACCGCGGCTGTCGCCGACTATACTCCCCGCCAGCGCGCGGATGAGAAAATCAAGCGAAGCGGAGATACCTGGACCCTTGAACTGGAAGCCACCAGGGACATCGCTGCCGAGCTGGGCAAAATGAAGAAATCAGGGCAGATACTCGCCGGGTTTGCCCTGGAGACCAGCAATGAACTCGACAATGCCAGGGATAAGCTCAAGCGCAAGAACTTTGATTTCATCGTACTCAATTCACTCAATGACAAGGGAGCGGGATTCGGGTACGATACGAACAAGGTGAGTATCCTGGAAAGTGATAATAATATCCGTATTTTTGAGTTAAAGACTAAAAAGGAAGTGGCGCTGGACATCGTCGATAAACTGATCGAATATGTTACTTAGATATTTTCTGTCCGTTCTCCTGTTTGCCGGGACCGCCCTTTTCCCCGGGAGGGCCGTATCGCAGGAACTGAAGTGCAATGTGCAGGTGGTTTCCCAGCAGATACAGGGGACCAACAAGCAGGTATTCCAGACCATGCAGACCGCCATTTACGAGTTCATGAACAATACAAACTGGACCAATCATGTCTACGGCTACGACGAGAGAATCGAATGCAACCTGATGTTCAATATCACCGATCAGATGAGTGCCGACGAGTTCAAGGGGACCCTTACGATACAATCCCGCAGGCCGGTATACAACACAAACTACAGCACCACGATGCTGAATTATGTAGACAATAACATCCATTTTCGCTACGTGGAGTTTGAACCCCTGCAATTCGATGCCACCCAGCATCTTTCGAACCTGACTGCCCTGCTGGCCTACTGGGCTTATATGATCATCGGACTGGATTACGATTCCTTTTCTTACCTGGGAGGCACCCCTTTCCTGCAACAGGCGGAAAATATTGTCACCAATGCCCAGAATGCCCGGGAAGGAGGCTGGAAACCATTCGAGAGCCTTGACCATAAGAACCGCTACTGGCTGATTAACGACCTGTTGAGCGACGGCTACCGCCCCCTGAGGGAATTCAACTACAATTATCATCGCCTGGGACTGGATATCATGGACGCAAAAGTTACCGAAGGCCGCACGGTCATTGCAGAGAACCTGGACAAGCTGCAGGCAGTGTATCGTGAAAAACCCGATCCTTTCATTTACTGGCTGCAATTGATCATGGATGCAAAGCGTGACGAGATGATCAACATCTTTTCCGAATCATTTACCGAGGAAAAATCCCGCGCCATCCGAATCCTCCAGGAGATCGATCCGGCCAATAAAACAAAGTACGAGCAGATCCAGGCCTCCGGCTAGAGCTTTCTGCAGGATCCTGCTGCCGGCATGACTAAGGGGGAATGGGACCGGAGCTTAAATTCCTTGTCCGAAACCAAGACGCTAATCCGTAACAAAGATTATCTTTACAGCAGTATTTTTTGATTAAAATGAGCGGGGAAGGGAGGCAGATATTCAATCCCCGGCTTCATTAAAGATAATAGCTGCCTTTGCCGACATGCTGAATACGCTTTTGGTACGAAATTACGCCCTGATCAGGCACCTGGAGATTGAATTTAGGGAGGGACTGACCATCATAACCGGGGAGACCGGTGCCGGGAAGTCTATTTTGATTGGTGCACTGGGCCTCCTGCTGGGGAATCGTGCTGATACATCGGTGCTCAAGGATAAGGATAAGAAATGTTTTGTCGAGGGAAGTTTCAGGATCGGCAGCTACGACCTGGAGGATTTTTTCAGGGAGAATGACCTTGATTACGAAGACCCGGTGATTCTGCGCAGGGAAATAGCACCTGGCGGAAAATCAAGGGCCTTTATCAACGATACCCCTGTGAACCTGCCACTTGTACGCGAACTTGGCATCCGCCTGGTGGACATCCATTCCCAGCATCATAACCTGAGCCTGCAGGATCACCGCTTCCAGCTTACGGTCGTTGACACGGTAGCCGGGAACCAGGACCTGCTTGCTTCCTGCAGGGAACAGTTCAGGTCCTATAAAGACCTGGGAAACAGGTTGTCGGACCTCCGCGAGAGAGCCAGGCAGGCCCAGACAGACCTGGATTACTTAAGCTTCCAGTTTAACCAGCTTGATGAAGCGAAGCTCTCCGAAGATGAACAGGAATCCCTGGAACAGGAACTCCAGATGCTTGACCATGCCGAAGAGATTACTCGGAACCTGCTCCTGGTGCATTCCGTTCTGGACGGGGAGGAAGGATCCGTACGCGATCTCCTGCAGAAAGCATTGCAGGCCTTTGCTTCCATTCGAAATTATTATCCCGCTGCAACGGAGCTGGGAGAAAGGATAGAATCCGCCTGGATCGAACTGAAAGACATTGCCGCCGGCGCCGAATCTGACGGGAATACCATGGAACTGGATCCTGCAAGGCAGCAGCTCGTCAGGGAACGGCTCGATCTGCTTTACAGCCTGATGCAGAAACACGGAGTCAAAGAGATTTCCGAACTGATGCATATCCGTGATGAACTGGATGCGAAGATCGCGGACATTTCTTCTTACGATGAACAGATCGCATCGCTCGAAAAGGATTGGAAGGATGCCCGGGTCTCTCTGGAGAAAATTACCGGCGAGCTGAGTTCCATCCGGAAGAAGATCCTTCCGGAAATTGAAAAGGAAGTGAACGGCATGCTGAGGATGCTGGGCATACCGAATGCCAGATTCCGCATTTCCATCCAGGCCATGCCTGATTTCTCGACCAATGGAAAGGACGAGGTCGAATTCCTGTTTTCCGCCAACAAGCAGATGCCTCCCAGGGAAATATCCAAGGTCGCTTCCGGCGGCGAACTCTCCCGCCTGATGCTCAGCATCAAGTCCCTGCTGTCCGATTCCCTTGAACTTCCGACCATAATCTTCGATGAGGTTGATTCCGGTGTATCGGGGGAAATTGCCGATAAGGTCGGAAGCATCATGAAAAAAATGTCGACCGGCAAACAGATCATAAACATAACCCACCTGCCCCAGGTAGCCGGCAAGGGGCAGCATCATTTCCTGGTTTACAAGTCGGAGGAATCCGGGGAGGAGCGCACCGGCATCCGGCTGCTGGAAAACGAAGAAAGGGTACTCGAGATCGCAAGGATGCTCAGCGGGGAGGAGCTGACCGATGCCGCCATATCCAATGCCCGTGAGCTGATGAACTGAGGGCATCTCCTGCCAGGCATGCGGGCGCCAGGTGAAAGACATCCATTTCCCCGGCCCATCCTTATTTAAAATGAATCTAATTTATATCTTTGTCCCCAATTCAAAAAAAAACATCATGGCCTACGGTTTGTTAAAAGGTAAGAGAGGCATTATTTTCGGTGCCCTCAACGATATGTCCATCGCCTGGAAAGTAGCGGAAAGAGCCCATGAGGAAGGCGCAACCTTCACACTCTCAAATACGGCTGTTGCGCTTCGTCTGGGCACCCTCCAGGAGCTGGGGGAAAAAACCGGCGCCGAGATCATCGAGGCCGACGCCACGAACCTGAAAGATGTTGAAAATGTCCTGCTTCGGTCCATGGAGGTACTCGGGGGCAAAATCGATTTCCTCCTGCATTCGATCGGGATGTCTCCCAATGTCCGCAAGGGGCTCCCGTACGATGCGTTGAATTATGAATATTTTTTGAAAACCCTGGATATTTCGGCCCTTTCCTTTCATAAACTCCTGCTGCTTGCACGCAAGCACGATGCCATCTCGGAATGGGGCTCGGTCGTTGCCCTTTCCTATGTTGCCGCGCAGCGGACGCTGGTCGGGTACAACGACATGGCCGACGCAAAATCCCTGCTTGAATCCATTGCCCGCAGTTTCGGTTATATCTACGGGCGCGACAAGAAAATACGTGTGAATACCATTTCACAGTCTCCCACCATAACCACGGCCGGGAGCGGGATAAAGGGAATCCATACCCTGATCGATTTTACGGAGCGCATGTCGCCCCTCGGAAATGCCACGGCCGATGACTGTGCGGATTATTGCGTAACCCTGTTCTCGGACCTTACCCGGAAAGTCACCATGCAGAACCTGTTCCATGACGGCGGATTTTCCAGCATGGCCATGAGCATGAAGGCCATCGACCAGTACAGCAAGAGCTTCGACGAGTGCGATTGAAATACCGGACCGGGGAGCCAGATTAGCGAATAATAATTATATTTACTGAAGTAGAATCAATCCCGGGCATTACATGGGAGTAGTGTTTCTCGCTCTTTTCTACTTTCTCTTTCCGGTCCTGGTCATTTACCTGGATAAAAAATCCCGTATTGTAAACCGGATAGGATCCGTCGTTATCTGTTACGGGGTGGGTCTGCTTATCGGTAACATCGGCATTCTGCCCGAAGGGATCGCAGGCTTTCAGGAAGAACTCTACGGATATGTTATCGTCATTGCCATCCCCCTTATACTTTTTTCCCTGGACATCCGGAAATGGGTAAAAATGGCAAGCAAGACCATGCTCTCCCTGGTCCTTGGACTGGGTTCGGTTATCATTACCGTTTTTATCGGTTATTTTCTGTACCTTAATGTGATACCCGAGATATGGAAGGTCTCAGGCGTGCTGGTCGGATTTTACTCGGGTGGTGCACCCAACGCTGCCGCCATAAGTTTTGCGGTGGACATGGATCCCGAATATTTCATCCTTCTCCAGACCTACGACCTGGTCGTGGGTGCGGTCACCCTTTTATTCTTAATGACCGTTGCCCAACGGTTCTTCCTCCTGTTCATGCGACCATACCGGCCTGCAGACCAGAAGGAATCGGATCCTTCCGAGGTTTCCTACCATGAGAAATATGAATCCTACGACGGGATATTCAGGCGCCGGATATTCATTCCCCTGCTGGGTGCCCTGGGATTGTCCATCCTGATACTGGGTTTGTCGGCAGGCATCAGCCAGCTTTTCCTGAAGAAACTGAACACCACCCTTATCATCCTCGGCATTACCACGCTGGGGATTGCAGCCTCCTTTGTCCCCAGGATAAAACGCATTGAGAAATCATTCCAGGGGGGGATCTACCTGATCCTGGTCTTCTGCCTTGTTTTTGCATCCATGGCGGACATTAGCATGTTCAGCCTGGAGTCCTTGCCCCTCCTGTTTTATGTGATACTGGTTGTGCCCGGGGCCCTGCTGCTTCATGGAATCCTCTCATGGATATTCCGGGTGGATGTGGATAACTTCCTCATCATATCCGTGGCACTTTCCATGTCGCCCCCATTCGTTCCGGTCGTAGCGTCGGCCCTCCGGAACAGGGATATCATATTGCCCGGGATGATCATCGGACTCATCGGGTATGCGGTGGGTAATTACCTCGGGGTGCTGGTGGGGTACCTTGTACAGGGACTGGGCTAGGATATGCCTGTTTTGTACCGGTTCGATCAATATCCGTCCCGGATGGCCGATTCCCTCGGAAGCAGTTCTTCCGATTCCATCTCCTTCCGAACCTGCTTTCCCTGATTTTTCCACCACTCAGGCGGTTTCAACTGATCCATCCGCATGTAGAGGGCGTGATCGATCCCTTCCAATGCGGCCCCTATGGAGTCCTGGAAGCGTTTTATCACATCCGGGATCATTGCATCGAGGGCATCCCGGTAGAGGTGTGTGGGACCGTTACGGCCGTTGTTGGAGCATGCGAGGATGAAACCGTAATGCTCTGCGAGTCCCCGGTAGAGTTCCACAGGCAGCTTCCCCCTGGCCCCCGGTTCCAGGAAGACCAGCAGGGGGGCTGGTGCCTCACAGTTCACCGGGAGGTACAGGCTGTAGGTTTGTTCCGGGTGTTCAAGGCAGGCAATGGTGTCGATAAGCCTGCCCCTGGGATATTCCCCCGCTCCGCTTATCCATCCTGCATGGACAAGCAAGGCTGCCAGGGTGAAAATGAGTTTATCTGCAAGCATCAGGAATAAAATTAATATTTTATAACATAATGGAAGCCGTTTTACATTTATTAAATTCGCTGCTGTTTGGCATTGAAACCGGATGGGCATACTGATTTCCCATATAAAATCACTTTTACTGACCCAGGAGGATCCTGTTCCGATGGTCGCCGGGGAAGGGATGGCCCGGTTGAATTCCATTGAAAACGCATGGCTCCACCTTTCAGACGACCGTATCGCGGATTTCGGGAGCATGCGGGACCTGGACCTGTCGGATATCCGGAGGACGGATCCCGACCTGCAGGTGATTTCCGCCGGCGGCAAGCTGGTCCTCCCGGCATTCTGCGATTCGCATACCCACCTGGTATATGCCGGCAGCAGGGAGCAGGAATATACCGATAAGATCAGGGGATTGTCGTACGAAGAAATCGCGAAACGGGGCGGAGGTATCCTGAACTCCGCGGCCCTGCTTAGGGAAACCCCTGAAGACGAGCTTTACCATCAATCCCTTGCGCGGATCCACGAGATCCTGAAACTGGGCACCGGTGCCGTTGAGATCAAAAGCGGGTACGGGCTGGAGACCGAAGCTGAATTGAAGATGCTTCGCGTCATACGTAAGCTTCGCGAAACCACCCCGCTTGATATCAGGGCCACCTTCCTCGGGGCCCATTCCTTTCCCCTTGAGTACCAGGATGATCCGGACCGTTATGTCGACCTGGTGGTAAAGGAAATGATCCCGGAGGTTGCTGCCGGGGGACTGGCGGATTATATCGACGTGTTCTGTGACCGGGGATTTTTTACGGTGCAACAGACCGAACGGATCCTGGAGGCAGGGATTGGCGTTGGACTGAAACCCAAGCTGCATGCGAACGAGCTTGATTTTTCAGGGGGGATACAGACGGGTGTCAAATACGGGGCACTTTCGGTTGATCATCTTGAATTTACCGGGGAAGCGGAGATCCAGTGCCTGCTTGGCTCGGAGACCATGCCGACCCTGCTTCCCGGGGCATCGTTTTTCCTGGGGATGAACTATGCACCGGCCCGGCAGATGATTGACGCGGGACTGCCGGTAGCCCTGGCCTCCGATTTCAATCCGGGGAGTTCACCCTCGGGGAATATGAAGCTGGTCATGTCGCTGGGATGCATACAGATGCGCATGCTGCCCGTGGAAGCCCTGCATGCGGTGACCCTGAACACTGCCTATGCCATGGGCCTGCAGGATACACACGGAAGCATCTGCCGCGGAAAAAAAGCCAATGTAGTCATTACCAGGGAGGTACCCGGACTGGATTACCTGCCTTATGCATACGGAAGCGACCTGATCGATACGGTGATCCTGAATGGCAAAGTCGAGTACCGTTCAGAGTTAGATGTATTGGAATCAGATGAGAATTGAGCCGCCTTCTAAAATCTTTGATTTTGCAGCGGCGAAATCTGCATCTGATTCCTAAAAAATATACAGATGAAGCAAATCATAGAATGCGTTCCGAATTTCAGCGAGGGACGGGACATGGGGGTGATCCGGCAGATCACCGGAGAGATTGAATCGGTCGATGGTGTGAAACTGCTGGACGTGGACCCGGGAAAGGCCACCAACCGTACGGTGGTCACCTTTGTGGGCGATCCCGGGAATGTCGTGGAAGCTGCTTTCCGGGCAGTTAAAAAAGCCGCAACGCTTATTGATATGCGGAAACACAGGGGGGAGCACCCGCGCTTCGGCGCCACGGATGTCTGTCCGCTCGTCCCCGTCGCAAACATCAGCATGAAAGAAACCGTCGAATATACACGGAAGCTGGCAGAACGCATCGGAAAGGAATTGGAGATTCCCGTTTACTGCTATGAATCAGCTGCTTTCAGCAAGCAGAGGAAAAATCTTGCCAATGTCCGGAGTGGGGAATATGAGGGACTGAAGGAGAAACTTGCCGATCCTGACTGGAAACCGGATTTCGGTCCCCCAAAATTCAACCCATCCGCCGGTGCCACGGCAGTCGGTGCCCGGGATTTCCTTGTGGCATACAACATCAACCTGAACACTACCTCCGCCCGCAGGGCCAATGCCATTGCCTTCGATGTACGGGAGCGCGGCAGGACCAAACGGAAGGGGGATCCGCTTACCGGGGAAATCGTAAGGGACAAGGAAGGGAATCCTGTGATGATGCCCGGTTCGTTGAAATCCGTTAAAGCCATTGGATGGTATATAGACGAATACGGGATCGCCCAGATCTCGATGAACCTGACCAATATTTCCGTAACACCCGTGCACCTGGCTTTCGACGAGGTCTTTGAAAGGGCCGAGGCAAGAGGCCTAAGGGTAACCGGTTCGGAGCTTGTGGGACTGATTCCCCTGAAGGCCATGCTCGATGCCGGAAGGTATTTTCTTAGGAAGCAGAAACGCTCGCTGGGGGTTTCCGACAGAGAACTCATTAAAATCGCGGTGAAGTCCATGGGACTGGACGATCTGTACCCGTTCAAGCCGGAAGAGAAGATCATCGAATACATGATAGGGGAGGGAGGACCGCCCCGCCTGGCCGATAAAGCCGTCCGTGATTTCATGGAAGAGACCGCATCCGAATCGCCCGCTCCCGGAGGCGGGTCCGTTGCCGCCTGCATGGGATCCCTGGGGGCAGCGCTTGGCACCATGGTGGCGAACCTTTCCTCCCATAAAAGGGGCTGGGACGACCGCTGGGAGGAGTTTTCGGACTGGGCCGAGAAAGGGAAAGCCCTGCAGGAGGAATTATTGCAGCTGATCGATGAGGATACGGAAGCATTCAAAAACCTTATGGCTGCTTTCGGAATGCCCAGGGGTTCTTCGGAGGAAGCCAAATTGAGGGAAGAGGCCATACAGGAGGCCACCAGGCATGCCATGCAGGTACCCTTCCGTGTTATGCAGACAGCAGCCAAATCCATGGAACTGCTGAAAGCCATGGCCGAAACCGGTAATCCAGCATCCGTATCCGATGCCGGAGTCGGGGCACTTGCTGTGCGTTCCAGTGTGAGAGGAGCTTTCCTGAATGTTAAAATCAATGCAGGGGGATTGAAAGACCGGGAATTCATTAAAAAGATCCTGAAGGAAGGTGAAAAAATCGAAAAGCGTGTTATACAGCAGGAAGAAGAAATACTCCGGATCGTTTGCTCCAGGCTTTAGAATGAATCTAAATAGTAATATATATGGACTTTTCTATTAATGTATCTGAAACCCCGTATTCATGGTGCTTTCAGAACTGTTGGAAGTCCGAAATCCTTGATTTACCGGAGGAAGTATCTTAAAAATCTGTTAAGAAACGGGGATTTATTTCAGCAATTGCAGATATAATGCATGATTCCTGCATTTAATAATTTCTTAATATTTTTTTGAATCATGAGATTTTTTTTTAGTTTTGATGCCATGAATAATTTAATTTAACCACTGTTTTATTAAACCTAAAATTTTTATCTATGAAAAGATTTACGACTTTGCTGGCACTATTTGTGCTTGTGGGCGTACAGCTCTTACATGCGCAGGGAGTGCAGATCACAGGTAATGTGACCAGTTCCGAGGACGGGGCCGCATTGCCTGGGGTATCAGTTGTGGTGAAGGGGACTACGATTGGTACAGTTACGGATTTCGAAGGAAATTACACGCTTGCTGTACCCGAGGATGCTAACACGCTGGTCTTCAGTTTCATCGGAATGGTTACGCAGGAGGTTGCGATCGCAGGTGCAACGACCATTGACCTCGTACTCGAACCGGATGTGGTGGGTATCGATGAGGTGGTTGTAACCGCCATCGGTATTACCAGGTCGGAGAAATCACTGGGTTACAGTGTTCAGGCAGTGCAATCCGAGGAGATCTCCAGGGCGAACACCGCTGATATCGTCAATGCGATATCGGGCAGGACCGCCGGTGTTTCCATCACCAGTACCTCGGGTATGCCGGGTGCATCTGTGTTCATGACAATCCGGGGTGCGGCTTCCATTACCGGGAACAACCAGCCGCTTTTCGTCATTGACGGGATGCCTATTCATTCCCAGCGGGGTGATGCAGATAACACTGCACGTACCGGAGGGAGCACGGTGGGCCGTGAAGGGTCCTCCTCCCGGAGTATCGACCTTAACCCGGAGGACGTTGCCTCGATCACAGTTCTTAAAGGAGGTGCCGCCACCGCCCTTTACGGACTTCGCGCTGCCAACGGCGCTATTGTCATTACGACCAAAAAGGGCGCTCAGGGCAAGCAGAAAATGAGGGTGGATTTCCATACTTCTGTCGGATTCGAAAAGGTGAGCCAGCTTCCGGCATTGCAAAACAAGTACGTCCAGGGGTATAATGGCCAGTGGGCCAGTGGAAGTTCGACTTCCTTTGGTTCCAATGTGGATACCATGTATTACGACGGTGATACCGACTATAAATGGGATCCCTATGGAAGGCTCGTGGGACAAAGTGATCCAACTGCAACAAGCATGAAGGCTCAACTCTACGATCCATATGAGTTCTTTCAGACGGGGATGACTTATAACAACCGCCTGAGTATTACAGCAGGCAACGACAATGCGAACTATTATTTCTCCATTGCCGACCTGGAGCAGAGCGGTATAGTTCCCAATTCCCAGTTTGGAAAGACCAATGTCCGTTTGAATTCGTCGGCCAGGCTGACCAAGTGGGCCAAGATCGGAACCAACATGGCCTACTCCAATTCCAGGGCCCACGTGATCCAGGCGGGATCCAACACTTCCGGGGTGATGCTCGGTATGGTGAGGTCTGCCCGGTCTTTCGACAACAGTGCCGGATACGAATTTCCCGACGGGACACAGCGTAACTACCAGAACGGCGGAGGATACGACAACCCCTACTGGACAGCCAACAAGAACGGGCTGGACGAGCAGTACAACCGCTTTATCGGTAATGTGATCCTGAACCTCAACTTCACCGACTGGTTCAGCGCTTCCTACAACGTGGGTCTGGATACGTACACCAAGGACACCAAGGACATCGACGCCATCAATTCCAGGAATTTATCCGTGGGTGGTCTGGAAGAAGGCCTTATGATTTCCCGGATGTTCAACTCCGACCTGTTGCTGAACTTCCACAAGACCTTCGGCGATTTTGATGCCAGCCTGACCGTTGGGCACAACATGTTCAGCGTTGGGTACAAGAGACTTTACGGGGATGCCATCGGCCTGGAGATTCCTGAATATTACCAGCTGAACAACTCTTCCGACAATACCACGGGTGTGTACAGGTGGGGTTACCGTACCATGGCTGTATTCGGCGACCTGCAACTGGCATTCAAGAACATGCTCTTCCTGGGTGGAACCCTGCGGAACGACTGGTCCACCACCATGCCGGAAAACAACCTGTCGGCGCTTTATCCCTCGGCAAGCCTCAGTTTTGTATTCACGGAGATCCCGGGCCTGAAGGGCAACAATATCCTATCGTTCGGTAAACTGCGCGGTTCATGGGCCAATACGGCCAACATTGCAGAACCTTACAATACGCTGCCGGCCTATTATGCAGCAGGGGCAGGTGACGGTTGGACCAACGGGGTTACTTTCCCCTACTTGGGTACCACCGGATTTGAGGTGGCAGGGACCCTGGGTGGTTCCGAACTGAACCACGAAAACATGAAATCCTTTGAAGTGGGTGCCGACCTGCGGCTCATCAACAACCGGATCGGGCTGGATGTTTCCTACTTCAATAACCTGAACACCGACCTGTTGCTGAGTGTTCCCGTGGCAGAATCATCGGGATACAATGCCATTTACATCAACGCAGGGGAGATGGAGTCCAAAGGGTTTGAGGTCAGTCTCAATGCCACCATCCTCCAGGGAGACTTTGGCTGGGATATCTTTGCCAACTGGAGCAAGGTAAACAACATGGTACTTTCCCTTGCCGAGGGTGTGGAAAGCGTCTTCCTGGGTGGATTTACCGTACCCCAGAGTAGGGCCGTTGCAGGGCATACCTACGGAAGTATCTACGGGAACGACTGGTATAGGGATCCGAATACCAATCAGGTCCTGATCAATGATGATCCCTCTGATGCTTACCCGGACGGTTACCCGATGACCGATCAAAGGCAGATGGTACCCATCGGGGACGTGAATCCCGATTGGACGGCCAACATCACCAATACGTTTACCTTTAAGGGAATCAGGCTCTCTTTCATGTTTGATTTCAAGAAAGGTGGATATTTGTACAACGGAACCGGTTTTGCCATGAATTACTTCGGGACTTCCGAAAGGACGATGACCCGCGAGGTATATTATACACCCGAAGGGACCATCGATTTTGAAAAGACACCCGAAGAAAACCTCGTGGTCTGGGACGGTGTTTACGGACATGTGGATTCAGACGGAAGCCCGGTTTCCTCGGGTGTGGAGAATGTGTCCCCGGTCGTTCTCGGCCAGGCCTGGTACAGGGGACAGGGTTCCAACTTCGGGGGAGGCCCGTCTTATTCTGCCATGGAACATGCCGATTGGGTAAGGTTACGCGAACTGACCCTGGCCTATACATTCCCGGTACAGAAGGAGATCATCCAGGCTGCAGAACTTTACTTCACAGGAAGAAACCTGTGGCTGAGCACACCGTACGCAGGTATCGATCCTGAGTCCAACCTGCAGGGTGCCATAAACGGACAGGGAATGGATTATTTCAACATGCCGGGAACCAAAACCTATACGGTAGGCTTGAAGCTCACATTCTAGAGGTATAACAAACAAAAAATTGAACATATGAAAAAGATAAATTTCAAAACTCACTGGATGCGATTAGCTGCCGCACTGTTGATGGTGGTCGTTCTTGTCTCATCCTGTGATAAGAAGTGGATCGATCCCGAGATTAATATTGATCCCGATGCACCGGGGGATGTACCCATCTCCCTGTTGCTGCCGGCCATCGAACAGGCCATCGGATTCACCCTGCTGGGGAACGATGCTGTTCGTCCGACCAATATCTGGATGCAAATGCTGGATGGCGTTGACCGCCAGTCCTATACACAGGCCAGGTACCAGCTTATGGCTGCTGATGTCGATAACTACTGGGGTTCTGCATACACGGATGCCCTGATCAATGCTCAGATCATGATGGATAAAGCCGAGGAAGAAGGTTCACCCCAGAACGTAGGGGTGGCCAAAGTCCTTCTGGCGGTCAGTCTGGCAATTACTACTGACAACTTTGGTGATATGCCCTGGTCTGAGGCCTTGAAGGGGGGAGAAGGGATTATTCAACCTGCTTATGACTCACAGCAGGAGGTTTATACCGCAATTTTCGATCTCCTGAGTGAAGCCATCAGTGATCTGGGTCAGGATGATGCTCTGGGTATCAATCAGGATGTGATTTTCGGCGGAGATCCGGATGCATGGATCGCAGCTGCCTATGCACTGACTGCAAGGGCTCACCTTCAGCTTTCTGAAGTGATCGGCGATTTCGCCGCTGTACTGTCCGCCGTGGACAATGCTATCTCCTCCATTGACGGGGATATGCTGGTACCCTTCAATGCGGCCAACCCGAATCCGATATACCAGTTCATGGCTTACAGGACCGACATTCGCATGTGCTCGACCCTTCTGGATGAACTCGAAGCTACTTCCGACCCGAGGATTCCTTACTATTATGCTGAGGATGCAGCGGGAGGATACAGTGGAAGCGCCCCGGGCAGTCAGACAACTGGGGCTTCCTGGCCAGGACCATACCTGGCTTCACAGTCCTCTCCCACAGTGATGATCTCTTATGCAGAGGTGAAATTCATTGAAGCAGAAGCCGCTTTCAGGAGTGGGAGTGCCCAGCGTGCTGTTGAAGCTTATCAGGCCGGTGTTGCTGCTTCCTTGGAACAGGTTACCGGAGCGGGAGATGCCGACTGGATGGCTGCCAACATCGATGGCGAGACAGCAGGAACGATTTCACTGGAAAAGATCATCATGCAAAAGCGTCATGCTCTTGTAGGCCAGACTCAGCCCTTTGCCGACTGGAGAAGAACCGGGATTCCTGACCTTGCTGTGGTTGCGGATGCTACCCAGAACGAGATTCCGAGGAGGTTCCCCTATGCGCAGGGTGAGTTGGTTTACAATCCGGATAATGTTCCTAATGTGGGATCGATTATCGACCATGTTTGGTGGGACCAGTAAGATCATGTTTTAATATTTAACCGATAGCAATTATAGCAATTATGAAGAATATCATAAAATACATTTTGATCTTTGTCATAGGCGGTCTGGTTCTTTCTTCATGCGAGAAGGACAATCCTACAAACTTTGATCTTCTGCTCAAGGACTATGACAAGAATGCGTCAACCTTCTATATCCAGTTCCTGAACGCTACAGGATCTTTTGAAACAGATTTGGTAGAAGGTGCAGCGCTTGATATAGAAACCGTTGTGGGGGTAGCGTTACTCGGACCTCCCCAATCCTCTAACGTAGTGATAACCATCAGCCTTGACGATGCGTCGACAGTTACCTCGAGTATGTACCAGCTGGAGGGCACTACCATAACCATCCCTGCAGGGGGTACTTCGGGTTCGGTAGGTGTGACTTTCCTGGCACAGGAAATGCCGGAGAATGAGACTCTGCACTTCATGGTTAACATGGATGTGGCCGGCGGGGAGGCAGCTCCTTCTGCATACCAGTTAGACTATTCAGTTTACCGGGTTCCGTGGTGTCCCCTTGACGACCTGAACGACATGGCCGGTTCCTGGGATGGTGTGGATGACTGGGGCAACACTGAGAGAATGGTCACGACCGTTGACGGTGACAATCTCATGATGTCCGGCCTGGGCAAAGTTTGGCTGTCCGACATCTGGGGTGAATCAACCACGGCCTCGAGTCCGGTGATTATAACCATGAATCCAGAGGGTACGCTGGTCATCGAGGAGCAGTACATACACACCACCGAATGGGAGGGTGCTCCCTATGACTACTGGATGGAGGGATCGGGTACCTGGAACAACTGCACGAAGATCATGCACATCGAGTATGATCTGCATAATACTACGGATGGTTACTATCTATCCGATTACGGATACGCTCCCATCTTGGTGGATCTTAAAATGAAATAGATCCTGTCTATAGGATATAAAACCATAGATTGAGAAGCAGGGGCTGTCCCGTTTGGGGCGGCCCCTGCTTTTTTATGGTATGCCGGTATTCCGGCCGGGATCCGGAAAAGAAAAGCTCTATCCCGCCTGCCTTCCGAGATTTAGTCCGGCGGAAACGGCTCCGTGTCGAAAGATTTTTTTAGATTTGGTAAAGTGAATAGTTTAATAAACCACTGTTGTAATAAACCTAACAAATCATTCATGAGAAAATTTATCATTTTACTTGCACTTTTTGTGCTTGGGGTGCAAGCATTCCTTCAGGCGCAGAGTGTGCAGATCACAGGAAATGTGACCAGTTCGGAAGACGGACTGGGCCTGATCGGGGCGTCCATTGTGGTAAAGGGGACCACGATAGGAACGGTCACGAATCTGGACGGCGACTTTACCCTGGCTGTACCCGAGGATGCGACGACCCTGATCTTCAGCTACGTGGGAATGATCGCCCAGGAACATGCCATCGAGGGGAGAACAGTTATTGAAGTTGTACTGGATCCCGATTTAGTTGGCATCGAAGAGGTGGTTGTGACCGCCATCGGTATTAAAAGGGAATCAAAGGCCCTTGGATACGCAGTACAGGAAGTCGGGTCCGAGGAGATCCAGAATGCAGCCCGAACCAGCGTTCTGGATGCCCTGAGCGGCAAAGTAGCAGGTGTATACCTCAACCGGGCCAGCGGGGAAGCCGGCGCTTCCACCTACATTGAGATCCGGGGAGCGGCCTCACTGACCCGCAATAACCAGCCATTATTTGTTGTTGATGGTGTGCCCATTGATAACAGCGGGAACACAGGCAACAGTGTAGGTGGGGTGTCCGAATCGAACAGGGCGATTGACCTGAATCCGGATGACATCGAATCCTTGAGTGTGTTAAAGGGAGGTGCCGCTACCGCCCTGTACGGGCTGAGGGCAGCAAATGGTGCCATCATCATCACGACCAAGCAGGGAAAGCAGTCCGGCACCGGTAAAATGAATGTAAACCTGAATTCCTCCGTCCGGATCGAGCAGGTGACACAGCTCCCTCCCCTGCAGAAAAGCTATGCACAGGGATCCGAATATTATATGGGATTGAATGGAAGGCCGGGGCTGCAGTACCCGGATGATCAGATTTTCAATGCGGTGAGCTGGGGACCACTACTGCGTGACCTGAGATATACAACTGATCCGGGTTTCATTCCGGCCAATGAATGGGCGGAAGCGGGAGAAACCCCAATGGATGAGTGGATCGCTAACTGGGATCCGAACGGCAGGCTTGTCCCCGTTGACCACCCTCTTGCCGATCCGAATGCACCGGCCATTGCCTATGATCATTTCGATTTCTTCCAGACGGCTGTCTCCTTTAAAAATCACCTTGACATATCCGGGGGAGATGAATCAAGCACCTTTTATCTTTCCTTAAGCAATAGCAAGGACGAGGGGGTGGTTCCCGGGAATTCGTTCGGGAAGACGACCATTAAGTTCAGCGGGACAAAAGACATCGTGAAAAACCTGACGGCGGGGGCTACGGTTAACTATATCAGCTCCAAGGGTGAAAGGATCCAGAAAGGTTCAAACCTGTCCGGTATTATGCTGGGACTGATGCGGACGCCGCCCAATTTTGACAACAGCTTTAAATACCAGCTTCAGGACGGCAGCCAGCGCGCTTACATGGGAGGCATCGGTTACGACAATCCCTACTGGGTAGTCAACCGGATCAAGTACAGGGACGTTGTGAACCGTATCCTGGGTAACGTGAACCTGAACTGGAAACCCGCGGACTGGCTGAGTTTCAGCTACCGGATCGGTCTTGATAACTGGTACAAGGGCATACATGAATACTACGAAAAGGGATCGAACGAATTTCCGGACGGCTACAACGAAAGGACCAACCAGTCCAATTCGGATATAAACTCCGACCTGATCATGAGCATCAATAAGGCCGTTTCAGGCACATCCTATCTCCGGCTCACACTCGGCCACAATGTGTTCCAGACCATGTGGACGAATACCACTGCCGCCGCCTTCGGGCTCGAAACGCTTGACTTCTATAATATGTCCAATACCTCTGACGCACGCGGATATGAGAGCACTGCCAAGAAGCGGACGGCGGCCGTCTTCGGGAACTTAGGGTTTGATTACAACGCCATGCTGTATTTTGACGCCACCGGCCGCTACGAGTGGTCCACCACCCTTCCCGAGGAGAACAATTCCTTCTTCTATCCATCGGTCAGCCTGGGATTTGTTTTCACAAGACTCCCGGCTCTTCAGGATAACACCATCCTGTCCTTTGGTAAATTGCGCGGATCCTTCGCACAGATAGCCAACGATGCCTCGCTGTATGCCACAGACACCTATTATTACCAGCCCTCACCGGGCGACGGGTGGACCGCCGGGCTGTCTTTTCCGTTCCTGAGCGTAAACTCCTTTACGCTCGGTAATGTCATCGGCAACCAGACCATGACCCCTGAGAACATGAAAACCTGGGAAGTCGGGGCGGATCTGCGTTTTTTCATGGGCAGGCTGAACCTGGATATAGGATACTTTAACGCAAAGAACGAGGATCTTCTGCTTTCGGTTCCCATCCCAAGGACAACCGGCTACGGCTACCGGTACATGAATGCGGGGACCATGAAGACCACGGGAATGGAGATCGTCGTGAATACCACCCTGGTGAAGAAGTCGAACTTTACATGGGACCTTACCATCAACTGGTCCAATCCGTACACGGAGGTCGTCAGCCTGGCGGAGGACATTCCCAGCCTTCAGCTTTCCGGGTTTGTGGAACCCCAGGTCCGGGCCGTTGTCGGGGAACCATACCGGACGCTGTACGGCCTGAAATGGGCTCGTGACGAAAACGGAAATATCCTGATCGATGATGATCCGACCAATTCGATCATGGACGGTTTCCCCTTCTCGGACCCTGAACAGCAATCCATGGGAGCCGTCAGTCCAAAGTGGAGCTCCGGCATTACCAATGTTTTTACCTTCAAGGGTTTTACGTTTTCGGCGCTGATCGATATCAAGAAAGGTGGGATGATGTGGAACGGCACGAGAGGTGCCCTGTATTATTTCGGAACGCATAAGGACACCGAAAACCGCGGCGAAGAGAAAGTCTGGACGGGTGTCTACGGTCATGTCAACGACAACGGGGAGGTGGAGCATTACAATACGCCCTTCAATCCCGGCAGCGGGATTACCCCGGGCTCCGGAACGGATAATGCAAGCTCCGTGGTGATGGATGAAGAATGGTACTGGTACACCGGCGAGGGATCTGCATTTACGGGTCCTTCGGAACCCTATGTGGAAGAATCCGGCTGGGTGCGCCTGCGCGAACTTACCCTGGCCTACAAGTTCCCGAAATCCCTGCTGGGCAGTACACCTATTCAGAACATTGAACTGTATTTTACAGGCGTCAACCTCTGGGTGAATACGCCCTATACCGGTGTCGACCCGGAAACCAGCCTGGTCGGCAATAATAATGGACTGGGACTGGATTATTTCAATAACCCCGGCATACGGTCCTATACCTTCGGCCTCAGGATTGGATTCTGAAAATCAATAATTTAAAACCAAAGAAAATGAGACATATCAAATATATTGGATTGACAGTGATCCTTGCCATGGTTTTTGCTTCCTGTGAGAAGTGGATCGACACGGAGATCAACATTGATCCGGATGCACCCCTCCAGACCTCGCCCGATGTTATGCTCCCCGGCGTGGAGGCTTCCCTTGCCTATTACATCGGCGGGTTTGATGCAGCCGCCACACCGGGAATATGGATGCAGCAGATCGAAGGGATTGACCGCCAGGCATCTGCCATCAACTCTTATACCTACAGGGCATCCGATCCGAATAATCTCTGGAATAACATGTATGCAGGGGTCATGATGGACATGAATCAGATGATCCAGGTATGCAATGCCCCGGAGACAAGATCACCCGTTCTCGGAGGGATCAGCAAGGTGCTGATGGCACTGGCGCTGGGAACCGTAACGGACCTCTGGGGAGACATTCCCTATTCCGAAGCTTTCCAGGGATCCACCGGGGCGCCTGTCTACACGCCTTCACTGGATTC
>CAZVLG010000160.1:0-5650 GCA_964627835.1 uncultured Bacteroides sp. | reverse complement strand
AGTTACATCTTACTCGGTCACGGGCACCAATGTGAATACCTGCACCGCACAGGCAGCTGCGGTAGTCAGTGTCTTCCCCACCCCGACGTCTGAATTTTCAGTCCCCGGCTTCCTCTGCGGCACCGCGGAAGGCACGATCAGTTTCACAGGCAGCGCCGGTGACACGGCCCATTTTGAGTGGAGCTTCGACGACGGAATTGTTGGCAGCGGGACTGGTTCCGGGCCTTACCAGGTAAGCTGGCCCAGCCTCGGAGCCAGGGAAATCTCCCTGGTGGTCATCGAAAACAACTGCGTTTCCGATACGACAAGAAACTCGCTCACCGTCTATGCCGTTCCTTCTTCCTCATTCACGGCCACCACAGCTGTATGCGGATCGGATTCCGCCATTCTGACCTATACGGGAACCTCAGCCCCGGGAGCCACCTACGCCTGGTCCACGGATGGAGGAACCACCATATCCGGCAGCGGACAGGGACCCATCCTGGTGAAATGGACCACGGGTGGACTGAAAGCAGTAGAATTGACCGTTACAGAGAACGGCTGTCCCTCCCCCATAACCACCAACCATGTCCAGGTCAGCTATCCCTATTCCGGTGAGGAGATCTGCCTGGTATCGGTGGATGAAGAGACAGGCAAGAATATGGTCATCTGGGAGAAGACCGCCGACGCAGGTATTGCTTCCTATAATATTTACAGGGAAAGCTCCCAGGCGGGCGTATTCGTATTCCTTGACAACCTGGATGCGCAGTCCCTGAGCGTTTATGTAGATTCATCATCGATACCGGAGAAACAGCAATACCTGTATAAGATCTCAGTGGTGGACACCTGTGGCAACGAGTACGGTAAAAGCTTCTACCACAAGACCCTGCTGCTCCAGTTCGTCAGTTCGATCGGCGGGGTCAACCTCACCTGGGAGGAATATGAGATCGAGGGAACACCGGTCAGTTTTATCAGTTACATCATTTACCGCGGCACGGACTCGACCAGCCTTGAGCCCCTGGATACGATCTCAGGGAACCTGAAGGCATACACGGACCTGGACCCGGAGGCCATCACCCGGAAGTATTATTACCGGATCGCCGGGGTCAAAACGGATGAATGCAATCCCAGCGGGATCCTGAAAGCCGGAACCGGACCCTATTCCCACTCCCTGTCAAACCTGGATGACAACAAGCTTAAAGCCACCGGGGTACAGTCCTATGCCAGGACCCAGGGTCCCCAGATCTACCCGAATCCCATGACCGTTCAGACCCGGATCGTTTTCCCGAACCCGGAATCGGCCGAGCACACCCTGTACCTGAGGGATCTGTCCGGCAAACTGGTCCGAACCGTCAGCGGGATCATCACGGGTGAGGTCCTGCTTGACCGCTATGGACTTGAGTCCGGGTATTACTCCGTCGAGATCTCTGGCCCGAAGGTATTCAGAGGCAAACTGATCGTCGAGTAATACGTTTGGACCCCCTCAGTACGATCTGAGCGCAATGGCGGATAGATCCTCCTGTGGAAAGGCGACCCTGATCAGGATGTTCAACTCTTGCGAAGGATGATCAACACATGCTCAGGATGGTCAACCCCTACAAAGGATGGTCAAAATGAATTTTGCCCGGCAGCATGAAATGCCGGGCGTTTTTTTAACTTTAAAAAATGTTTGAGGATAAAACTGTTCAGATATTATGCATACCAGAAATCTTATTTCTCTCCTCCTGTTATTGGTTTTTCTAAACTCCTGTATGAAAAAAGAAAAAGCCGACTTGCTCATCCATAACGGGAAGATCTACACTCTTGATGAATCGTTTTCCGTAGCCGGGGCCATGGCTGTTCAAAACGGACGGATCCTGGCTGTGGGTGCCGGCAATGAAATCATGCAGAAGTATAGCGCCAGGGAGACAATTGATCTTGAAGGGAAATTTGTATACCCGGGACTCATAGATGCACATTGCCATTTCCTCGGGTATGGTAAAAGCCTGCTTCAGGCCGACCTGTCAGGAACCGGTTCCTTTCAGGAAGTCATTGAAATCCTGAAAGAGAAACAGGAAAGCAATCCTTCCGAATGGATCCTGGGAAGGGGCTGGGATCAGAATGACTGGGAACTAAAGGAATTCCCCCACAAAGAAAAGCTGGATAAGGCTTTCCCGAACAATCCCGTTTTGCTCAGGCGGATCGACGGGCATGCGGCCATTGCCAATACGGAAGCCCTTCAACGGGCTGGAATCAACAAATTGACTGTCATTAAGGGAGGTTCCATCCTGAAAGACAATGGAAACTTAACCGGTATCCTGATCGACAATGCCATCGACCTTGTTGCCGGCATCGTTCCTGAACCAAATAAGGAGGATATTGTAAACACCCTGCTGCAGGCGCAGTCAAATTGTTTTGCCGTGGGACTGACTTCTGTGCATGATGCGGGACTGGATGCTGAAATCATTGACATGATGGATTCCCTTCAGAAATCCGGTGATCTTAAAATGAGGATTTACGCAATGCTTGCTCCCGGCAAAACAAATTATCAGAAGTACCTCTACAAGGGGATCTATAAGACCGACCGCCTGAACGTGAGGTCCATCAAGCTTTATACCGATGGGGCCCTTGGATCCCGGGGAGCCCTCCTGCTGGAGCCTTATAGCGATGATCCGGGTAATGTGGGACTCGCGGTCTCCACCGATGATTTCCTGAGGGAGCAATGCAGGCTGGCCCTGGAGAACGGATACCAGGTAAATACCCATTGCATAGGCGACAGTGCAAACCGATGGATGCTGGATATTTATGCCGGTTTTCTGAAAGGCAAAAACGAGCTCCGTTGGAGAATCGAGCATTCCCAGGTCGTGCATCCCGATGATTTCCATAAATTCGGTGAATTCAGCATTATCCCCTCTGTACAATCCACCCATGCCACCTCCGATATGTACTGGGCCGGGAAACGCCTTGGCGATGTTCGTTTAAAAGGGGCTTACGCGTACAGGCAGTTGATGCAGGAGAACGGCTGGATCCCGAATGGCAGCGACTTCCCTGTGGAAAGTATAAACCCCCTGTATGGTTTCTATGCATTCACTACCAGGCAGGATCTTTCCTCATACCCTGAAAATGGGTTCCAGACGGAAAACGCACTCACCCGGGAAGAGGCCCTGAGGGCCATGACCATCTGGGCCGCCAGGGCGGCCTTCGAAGAAAATGAAAAAGGAAGCCTCGAACCCGGTAAAATGGCGGATTTTATTGTTGCGGACCGGGACCTGCTGACCATTGAATCGCAGGAAATTCCCAAAACCCGGATCCTTCAAACCTGGCTGGGAGGAGAAAAGGTCTATGCTTCAACAGGAGAATAGAGCCTGTCACCGGTCCCCGGTATCACTAAACTATTGACCCGCGGATAAGGTGTTTGGATGCCCGGCCCGGAATACGCGGATCCCGGTAGCGGAACTTATTGATTCCCGGATAAAGTGATTGGATGCCCGGCCCAGAAATCAAGGATCTTGGTGTTGAAAATATAAAGATACTTGGCCTGCAGGAGATCGGACTGGGCCTTTGTGAGGTTGTTCTTGGCGACATTGTAATCGACCGATGATACCATTCCCACATTGTATCTCTGCTCGCTGTATTTAAATGCTTCTTCCGTCGATTTCACGGTTTCCAGGTTGGAGTCGTAATTATCAAGGGCCGCCCGGGCATCTACATAAGCCTGCTGAATGGTCTTGTAGAGGGTTTGCTTGGTCTGGTCGAGCGCCACCTGGGCATCCATTACCCCCACTTTCGCATTGCTGATCTGGTTCTGGGTGTATAGCCGGTTGAAGATGGGAACATTCACTCCCATGGTTATTATCTGCCTGCGCTTATCTGTCAGCTGGTCCAGCCAGGGATAGGCATCATCGGCGGCAACTGGGTTCCGGGAGAGCTCATTGTAAAAAGAACCGATTGCATATCTGACATCGAAGGAAGGGAAGGCCGTACCAATCTCGGCTTTCAATCCTTTTTCAAAGCTGAGCAGGTTGTATTCTGCAGCTTTTACCCTGGGTAAAACCACCAGCGCGTCATTATAAATACTGTCTACTGTCCGCAACACATTGGCATCCTCTATTCCCAGTTCAGGAATCTGGATCTTTATCTCATCCAGACTGCGGATCTGCAGGTCCATATACTGCGCAAGGTTTAGATAGGCAATGGTAAGGTCATTGCGTGCCGCGGTCACATTTGATTTCTCCCGGGCCATTTGGGCCTGGATCTCGTAGAGATCTCCCCGGGAAAGGTTCCCGACCTCCACAAGTTTTTCATTTTTAGCAACTTGCTGTTCCGTGACCTTCAATTGTTCCTCTGCAATCTTCAGCAGCTCTTCATTGAACAGGATCTGAAGATACGCACCTGCGATCTGAATGGTGATGTCATTTCGAAACCCTTTTACATCCTCTATCCTGGCCAGCAGGCTGTATTTGTTCTGCTGAATATTGTAATAATTTGAGAGGCCGCTGAACAGGTTCATGCGGCTCTCAAAACCTACCGATCCGTCAAAAAAGGACTGGTTGATCCATTCATAATCCTCTGTATTCAGCGCCCGTCCCTGGTTATAGGTATAATTCGCCCCGATGTTCGCATTTGGCAACACCTGGGCCCGGGCATAGAGGTAATTATTCTCCGCCGATTTCGACTGAAGCTGCTGGCGCTGAACCTGCAGGTTATGTTCGTGGGCATAGTCGATGCATTCCTCCAGTGTCCAAATCTTCTGGGCCCTGATCGCCGGAGAGATGGTGAAGAGGCATAACAACCCTGTATAAATCCAGATCCGTTTCATCGCAAATTGATTAATTCAAACAGACGCTAATTTATTTATTCCGCCTCCGGTAGAGGACCTGAATATACCTGGCATCTTCATTGGGGGTAAATATCTGGATCAGTTCCCAGTCCTTATCATACCCCTCAATGGCTCTTTTCAGCCGGTATATGCGGGCCAGAGATGCGGATACATCATCGTCTGTGAAGGAAAGCTCATCCTCCACCTCCCAGGGAAATGATTCCACCCGGAAGCTATAGGATATCTTTTGTTCCCCCACCCGTAATTCAATATCCGCGATCTCATCCTCGCCGAAATTTGGAATTGGTACACATAAATCCTTCATCACTCCGATTTTTTGGGTTTTAAAAATATGACCCACTTACTCTAATACTTATATCTTCTTGCTATGCTGTGAGCAACTTATGCTGCCAACGGAAGTTTACAAACCCCCGTTCCGGCCAGCCTTGACTTAAAGCACATGCTTGATGTTCTCGGTGACAATATGTCCGTCGAAAAGGTGAACGATCCTGTGTGCCTTTTCGGCATCCGTCGGAGAGTGTGTCACCATTACGATGGTCGTTCCTTCCTTGTTCAGCTCGGTTAACAGTGCAAGTACTTCCTCGCCGTTCGCAGAGTCGAGGTTCCCCGTCGGCTCGTCCGCAAGGATCAGCTTGGGTCTGGTAACCACGGCCCTTGCTATGGCAACACGCTGCTGCTGTCCGCCGGATAATTGCTGCGGGAAGTGCTTCTTCCTGTGGGCGATCTTCATTCGCTCCAGTACCTCGTTCACTTTCTGCTTCCTTTCGGATGAGGAAACGTTCATGTAGAGAAGGGGTAACTCGACATTCTCATAAACCGTCAGTTCATCAATCAGGTTAAAGCTCTGGAATA
>CAZVLG010000159.1:0-2081 GCA_964627835.1 uncultured Bacteroides sp. | reverse complement strand
GCATGATCAAATACGAAGGCAACCTTGCCCTGATGGTTGATGTGACGAAACTGGGAGACAATTCCTGGAGCATCCAGGCCATCAACTGGCCGGTCATGACGGAGGAGCCGGATGAACTTTACCGTGCCAGCGTCAGGGTCTATACCAACATCAACCCGGCTGCAAACCTGAGCTTCACGGCCGGGGTCTGGGCCGGATACGATGAAAAAGGCAGGATGGGCGCAGAAGGGGATCCCGGGGAAGTCCCCTTCAATGAATGGAAGCTCCTGTCGTTCACCTTCATACCAGACCTTGATTCGGCCAGGATCCCCATCCATTTCCATAACGTAGGGCGGTATTACGTCGATGACCTTCAGATCATCCTGTCCCCATTTGCCAGGTGCGAGATCGATGAATCAGGCGACACCCTTATCATGGATTTCGGCTGGGGCGTCAAGGAGCCGCACGCCGACTTCGCTCTCTCGAACATCAAGCTGACGGTGGACGGGAACCAGAGGGACATAGCCTCCCTGCATTACGATACAAAAACCATGGCCCCCTGGCGAAATATCCTCAAGGCAAAGATTGCGGGCCGGGTTGGGGAAGGCGCTGTCGTTACGGTAACCTGCTCCCAGGATGCCACCAATCCGCTGGAATACCTCCCGAACCCGGATTTCAAGGATCCCGCTTATGTCCCCGCAGACAAGATCCCCAGGATTTCAAACGAGCCGGTGGACAATAAGTCCCTGGCTGTTGGCATAAACAGCTTCTCCGCCATGCCCGACCTGATCTATTACGTGAACGAAGGGAGGGACCTGCTGGTTGTCGAGGGACTTGAAGATGCGTCTCTCATCGATATTTACAGCATAACGGGACAGCTGGTCCGTACGCAGAGGGCGGATAATTTCAGGGAAAGCATAGGCATACAGGATCTTGCAAGCGGAGTGTATGTGTTGAGCGTACGATTTGCCGACGATGCCAGGTTCAGTGCAAAGTTCATGAAATAATGATCGATTGCCATTGAATATAAAATGATATCCCGGCCTGCCTTGAAACAGGCCGGGATATCATGCATAAATCAGAAATAATCATTATTATTAAACAACTAAAAATTAACGCTATGAAAAAACTGATCTACTCCATCTTAGTAATCTTACTCTACTTCGGCACCCTCCATGCCCAGAACCTGGTGACCAACGGCGGGTTCGAAGACTCACCGGCAAACGTTATGTATACCGCCACTACAACGGAAGTTGCCGGCTGGCTGCTGGAAATCCAGAGCGGAGCATGTTCATTTATGGTCTCCGATCAGGAAGCCGCGGTTTACGAAGGAGTTCACGGGCTGATGGTGAACGTTACCACACTTGGCTCCGATTCGTATAGTCTGCAGGCCGTCGGCGACAGTTTGAATCTCGAGGAGGAGGAATGGTACAAGGCAACCCTGATGGTCAAGACCCTGGTGACCGACTCCGCCCACATGGCCTTCACCGTCGGGAGATATGACCCTTTTAACGAATATGCACGGCTTGGGGGAGGACCTACAGAACATTACAGGCTCGCACCCTTCAACGAATGGAGGAAGCTTTCCGTGACCTTCATGGCTATCGTAGATCTGATCAGGGTTCCGATCCACTTCCAGGAGTTGGGAATCACCTATATCGATGATCTCCAGGTCGTGCAATCCGAGATCTGTGACGCATGGATCGACGAAAGCGGCGATTACCTCTACCTTGACCTCGGGATCAATCCCGATGCAATACCGGCAGCATTCGATCTTGCGAACATCACTTTAAAGGTGAATGGGAACGACCGGGGGATCTCCTCGCTCGAACTCGAGACGGAAACCTGGCGGCCCTTCAGGAACGGTCTGAAAGCCCAGGTGGCAGGCCGCATCGGAACGGGTGCCACCGTCACTATTTCCTACAGCAGGCCTGCGGCCGATTTCCTGAAATATGACGATTCCCGGGTGGATGCAAACTACCCGAACGACAAGGTTCCGAAATTCACCAATCTCCCGGTTGAGAATCGTTCAACGGTCGTCGGGGTACAGGATTTCAGTCCTGCCTCCCAGCTGACCTGGTACCTGAACGACAGCAGGGACA
>CAZVLG010000158.1:0-2855 GCA_964627835.1 uncultured Bacteroides sp. | reverse complement strand
GCAATTACCATAATTTCATATTCATTCATTCTCAGCCTGTCCTTGTTCCATTCCCCGGCCGTACCTTCCCAAAGATGAAGAAGCTCCATGCCTGCCTGGTTCCCGCATCGGTAGGTGGCTGATCTCTCAGATTGCCTGTTCCAGGTCCTCCCAGAGATCTTCTGCATCTTCGACACCCACGGAAAGCCTGAGCAGTCCATCTCGGATGCCTTCGCGTTCCTTTTCCCCGGCACTCAAGTGCCTGTGTGAAGTAAGCGAAGGCGAGCAAACGATGGTATCGAGTCCGCCGAGACTGACCGAAGGACGGATCAGTTTCAGCCTGCGCTGGAATGCAACCGGATCCGTATCCGAAAGCTCGAAGGAAAGCATCCCCCCGAATCCGCGCATTTGCTCCCTGGCGATATTGTATCCTGGATGACCCGGCAGGCCGGGATAGTATACCCGGCCGATCCCCGGATGAGCCTCGAGCTTTTCTGCAAGGTAGCCTGCGTTGAGGTTCTGTTGCTCCACCCTCAGGACAAGGGTCTTGATGCTTCTTTCAAGCATGTATGCATCCTGTGCATTCAGGCTGCCGCCCAGGCTGCGGGCCATGGAGCGGATCCTGAGGAAGTGCTCATTATTGCAGGCCATTGCTCCCGCGCAAAGATCACTGTGCCCGCCGAGGTACTTTGTCGCGCTGTGGATGACCACATCGATGCCCAGCAGGTGGGGGGTCTGGTTTACCGGGCTGGCAAATGTATTGTCGATGATGCTGATCAGTCCGTGTTCCCGCGCAAGGCTGGCAATGGCCTTGATATCCGTTATCTTAAGCAGGGGATTGGAAGGAGTTTCAATATAGATCAGCCTGGTGTTGCCCCGTATGAGTTTTTTAAAACTGGCTGGCTCATTGTCGGGGGCGATGTCATATTCAATTCCGAAACGCCTGAGTTCTGCGCTTACGAAATGAAAGGTGCCCCCGTAAAGGCCGGTCTGGAATACCGCATGATCTCCTTTTTCAAGGAAAGCGAACAGGCTGGAAGTGATTGCAGCCATGCCTGAACTGAACACCATTCCCTTATCCGTTCCTTCCAGGGCGGCTATTTTATCCCCCAGGGCCTCCGCATTGGGGATGTTGTAATACCTTGGGTAAACGGCTTCCTCGATGTCAAGGTAGGCGAACGAGGTGGAGGTATAGATGGGTGAATTAACTCCCCTGGTTTTCTCATCAACGATGGTTCCTGCATGAACACAGGTGGTCTTGAGTGATTTCATCTTAATGTTTTTTTGCTATGGATCGGATAACGCTTGATTTCCCCGAATGGTATTTTCCTTCCCGGACTTCAGTGATCCTGTGCTCGCATTGAATGATATTAAAGGCGTTAAAATCCCTGATGAGGTCTTCTGCGGCATATAACATTTCTTCAACAGACGGGCCTCCGGTATTGTAGTGTAGCTGGGTTTTGTGGAAGCATTCCTGGATAAGGAGTCCCCCGGGCTTTACACATTCAGCCAGTTGCCTGTGTACCTTTTTACGGACGGAGGGAGGGAGGTGTACAAACAGAATTGCCACCAGGTCAAACGAAGGGTCCTGGCAACGATACTCCCTCAGGTCAGCTAGCTGGTAGCTCAACCTTAATCCCTCGGAACCAGCCCATTCCAGCGCCTTGTTCACTGCTACGGCACTCTGGTCGATGGCGGTCACATCCCAGCCTTTCCGAGCCGCATGAATGGCGTTCCGTCCCTCACCCTCACCTGGGAGCAGGAGCTTCCCCGGTAATGATCCATTGATCGTTTCCCGAAAAAAATCATTCGGTTCCTGGCCGTATATAAACCCGGGCTCGCTATAACGCCGATCCCAGAATTTTTTCATTCTATTTTACCACGGTTTCAAGCAGGTCCCTTATATCTCCCGGGGTCGACATGATCTTGGTGAACATACCCATGGTCAGTTCCGGGAAAGAAAGAGCGATCCGGTAACGCCCGTGCAGCATATGCACCTCGTTTCCCATAACCAGGAATTCGTAGGGAAGGAAGGCCGTGTGTTTTGGTTCTGTAATATCAATGATGGGCAGAAAATGGGACTCTCCCTTCTCTCCTCCGAGGGCAAAGCCATAAAGCCTGAGGTTTTTGCCCGGTACCTCGACCGAGTATATTTTTTTAACATCGGGCAATCCCTTGATCATATTGGATTCAATCTTATCGATAGCCTCCTGGTAACTTGTGAACTGACCCAACAAACTGGTGTTTTGAAAACGCTGCATTCCGACCATGTAACGGTATGACCGGAGTTCTTCTGTTTCCATGCCTTTTTCGGAGCCAAAACCGATTCCGGAGTAGCTCCCGGATTCCCTCATTGCCTGCTGAAGCCTGCCGGATACCGGAGCCAGCATGGATCCAACCTGCTCATAATCATCCCGGTAATAGGCATTCAGCCAGTATTCGGGAGTGGTATAGCTGATCTTCACATTGCTGGTCTCAAGGGTCAGGGCGACTCTGAGAACGGAAGCAAATCCTGCCAGCTTCCCTAGCTTCCCGGCTGCATTCAGCAACTCATCCGAGGTAATGACGATCAGCCAGCGCTCACTGTCTTCAGCAGGCTGGTATTCTCCAAGAATACGGAAACCATTGGCAACCAGGTTTTCTTTTACCTTAAGGGCAGTTTCGGAAAGGTTCATACGGGACACAGCACCCAGGGTGTAGGGATAAAAAACCTGTGCAGAGACAATGCTCTGGAATATGGCAAAACAGAAAAGTGTTATAACCAGCTTTTTAATCATGAAAGGATTATTGCGCTTTAAGAATTGCAATAATACATATTAATCGGCAGATATGAAATGCCGGATCAGAGCTTTTCGAAGACTCTCCTTGGAGCCAGC
>CAZVLG010000157.1:0-7958 GCA_964627835.1 uncultured Bacteroides sp. | reverse complement strand
AAAAAGGGATGAACAACCTTAATCAGGGACAGTTCAGGCTTTTTTGTGGTGAATGCGGCTCATCAGTGACGAATGCAGTTCGTCACAAAGGCCATGAAGGCAAGAAGTATCGGATCATCCAGGCCTCTCAGGAGGGGGCATGAATAAAGTTAGATCGGGCTTGTCAATGACTGCTTTGACTGCCAGCAGGTACTGCCTCGAAACCGGTATTTCTTCATGGTATTCAGCCAGGCTGAGCCTGTAACCCTGTGCTGTTCTTTTTAGCCTGATCACGGCTCCAGCATTGATGATGCAGGTGCGGTGGCATCTGACCATTTCAGAGAAGGACCGGAGCTGGTCTTCGATGCTTTTCATGGTTGACCGAAGTAATTTCTTTTGCAGCAGATGGTTTTCCCGGTAGATGATCTCAACGTAATTTTCTGCAGATCTGACCAGGATCAGTGCTTCTGATTTCAGCAACAGCTTGTCCGACCGGTTATCGGAATGCAGTTCCACGGTTGCTTGTTCAACGGTGAAATTCCCCAGTTGATCTTCCAGTTCCCTGATTTTATATCGCTGTTCAAGTACCTGGGTTTTAAGATTTTGAATTTCATTGATCAGCATCATCATCACAGGCAGGACAAGGCAGGTCAACGCGATTTTGAATGCCAGGTATATGGTCACCGGTACCCGTCCCACATAAGCGAGATAAAATGCAAAAGCCACGGAGTTCAGTACCCAGATCAGGAACAAAAGAAACAACTCGCGTTTCATATCCCAGCTATCCGGCTGGAAAAGTCCCTCAAAAGCCCAGGGCAGTATGATTTTCAGCAGGCTGATCAGCAGAAGGGTTATGCCCGAGAATCCGGCGACGGTAAGGATATAACTATTGAAGTCGGTATTATTCAGCTCAAATGGCTGGAAAAAAAGAATGAATATGAATATTCCGATTGCCAGCCCGAACGCAAGCTTGAGGCTGTACTTCAGATCCGTGGTGAAGGGGTATGGTTTGTTCAGAAAATCAAACATCGCACTCTTTCAAGGGTACTGGATTTTTTGGGAGATACAACTTGTGAAGTTCTTCGAAATTAGTTATTAAAATGCAAATTTGCATGCTCTATTTCTGCATTTTTTCCTTCGCAATCTGCGCGGACGATACAAAACGGATCCTTCCGGTCCTGTTACTTTCGTGAATGAAATCATTCAGGCTTTTACTTCCGAATTCCGAAAAATCTCCCACGATGGCAAGTTTCACATCATAGGTCGAGAACTTCTGAAGTATCTCACCGGCGATCCCGGTTTTTAAATTAAAGAATGCCGGGGTGATGTTTTTATTTGAACCCAGCATATGTGAACAGCCTTTTTCTCTTAATGGCTAGCAGGACAACTCCTGAAGCGATTGTTAACAGGATCCGTTTCATGATCTATAATTTCTCCGTCATTTTCCCAAGGTTAATTTTTTCTGCCTTATCGAATTTTATGTCTCTTACGAATTGCATATCCCCCCACAGGTAGGAATTTCCTTTAAATCCACGGGTCAGCCTCATTCGTTTCTGCAACCTGGTAATTTCGGGTTTGGAAGCTTTTCTGCGTTCACCCAGGACGCCGTAAAGTTTAATGGCGGGATGCTCGTTGAACTGTCCTCTGAAAAGGGACCTGATCCAAAACCAGCGCTTACTGTTTACGGCCAGGACACAAACAGTTGGATTGGAGCCGGCGTGATCGGGAAGTCGTGATGGATATTTCTCGAAATAAAATCCCGTCTGGTTCGGATTCAGGAACAGGGAACCAATGGGGGTCAGGGCGGGCCGGTTTTCCGCATCGACAGAAGCAATGGAAACATGCAGGCTTGACCGGAAGCTTTTATTAAAATGCTGCCTGATTCTGTTCCATTCGATCTTAATGTCCAGGCAGGAGGAGTCAGGTTCCATTTGAATTATGGGTTGTGGTTTTGTCAATCCCTTTAACCAGAATGGTGTCGCATTGAGCGGCCTTTAATCGGTGCTTCAGGATGTCCCGGTAATCATCCGAGTTATACCAGTCATTAAAATCGGATTTGCGCTCAAACGAGATCAGTACGCTGCGGGTATAATTCCAGTCCCCCTCCAGAACAACCGGATTATCATCGACAGCCAGGTACCTTCCATGGTATTTCCTGAACACCTCCCCGGATTTGTCGATATACTTCCTGTATTCTGTCTCATCATAGATGCGGATCTGTGCAATAAAATAGTAACTCATGGCTCAGGCAGTATTAAGGGATCAATACATCTTCCTGCGAGTCGGCCCAAAGGGTCTCCCCCTTTGTTAACCAGGAGATGCCGAATGCCCAGAGGGCAATGGTTTCAAGCCAGAATACCGGGTCGCAGGTCTGCAGTACAGGCAATTTCTTTTCCAGGCAGAAGGAATACAGTGCGATCCCCACCAGGGATCCCAGCATCACATAGGCACAAATCTTATAGACCCGGTTACGTATTCTTTTTTGCCTTGTTACCGGGTCTTTCGTTATGGTGAAAAGGATAAGGGAAAAATACGACAGGACCAGGAAAAACCCGGTAGCAGACACAAAATGGATCGTGCTGATTATCCGGTTGTCAATGGGTTCAGGGATGCAGTGGGTAAGAGGTTCGCTTACCGACGTCGGAAAGAAGGCGACACCAAGCGCAAAGATGCAGGCCAGGTCTCCTGCAATGGCATCCCGCTTGTCATAACCTTTGTATGCAAAGAGAAACAGGGCCACCGCGCAGAGGATCCCCACGAAAATATCCCTCATATTGGTGTGGTAATAACAGCTGATGGAGCTCTGGATCTCCCGGCATTCGCCGCATGTGATGGATCCGATGATCAGGATCACGGGAAGGGTTATGCCGAGAATGCCTACGGACTTTCTCAGGGTTACATAGGATATCAAATTGGGCTCCTTTTTCGCTGGCCGGTTTAGAGCAATGGTTTCCATGATTTTTTTTATTTGGTTTGTAGGGCTTTGTTGCCGCATTGGTTGAGCAAGGCGCTGCTAGGTAGCTTGCATTATTCCTGTGAACAGTGCATGCCATTTTACAGGGTATTCATGCAAAATAATTATCGCCTGCCTGCATTTCCCGGATGGCTGCCGCCAGCCCTTCCCGGTAAGACGGATATCTTGGATGCCAGTCCAGCAGCTCTTTCGCCTTGGAATTCGACACCTTGCAGTTCATCCGGATGATTGCATAAAAATCTTTCCCCAGGATCAACCGGATCAGTGCCCCGGGAATATGGCCGGGTCTTTTTTTATTCATTAATCCTGCCATGTAAAGGCTGAAATCCTTCTGGGTGACGGGTGTATCGTCCGCGATAATGAATTTTTCACCCAGGGGTAATTTCTCTATGGCCTTCAGTATGGCCGAAGCGGCATCATCTGCATGGATGTTTGGGATGTAATTATCGCCCCCGCCCGGGATCCTTCCCCGGCCTTTTTCCATCATATTGTAAATCATGCGGAAGAGTCCCCCGTTCCCATAGATCTTCCCGTAAATTAGCTGAATGAGCCTGGGACGTCCGGTCCGGATCGCCTTATCGACCATAACATCCGTGTCCGCTCCGATCTCGGTCAGCCCGGCCCTTAAGATCGGCCAGGTTTCATCTGCCAGCTCATCATTTTCTGTCTGATAACTGGTTCCCCCCGGCAGAATGACGGGGACATCGTATCGAATCGCCAGGTTCATGGAATTGCGGAAGAAATCATTGGTCTCCTCACGAAGCGCTTTTTTCCTTGTCCGGGTCATCCTCCGCCCGGGTCTGACGTTCGGCATGGCAAGCAATACGATGATATCCGGTTTGTCAGGCAGATGGCTTATAAACGTCCCCGGATCCCGTATATCACCAAGAATGCCGGTGGCACCCAGTTTCTCGATCCGTTCTATTTTTCTTTCCGCCCTTGTAAGGGCATAAACTGTGTGTCCGGATGATACCAATCTCGGAAGCAGGTAGCTTCCGGTCAGGCCGGTTCCCCCTATGATTAATATTTTCATGACGCTCAGTGACTCCGGCCGCGTTTGCCCGGAGTTGTATTAATTCATAACAGGGTTAATCCTTTTTATAGGACACCGGATGGTTCAGCATCAGGTGTTGCGATTCTTTAAGCTTCAGTACCTCTCTCAGTTTTTCCTGGTCCATGGAGGCCCGTGGCCTGGTTGCAAGACCGGTGGAAGCACAGAACAGGGAGATATTCTGGGAAACAATTCCTGCATCAATGGCAGCCCAGACCAGTTTCAGGGAGTCCGTGCCGGACCGGAACCGGGATATATCGGATACAAGCAGGCAGATTACCGGCGCCTGTGTCACCTGTTCCTGCCTGCCTGCGATGTGCGGACGATGGTCCCCCTCCGCAACCGGTTTCAGAACGTGTTCCGCGGCGTCGTAGAGGTAGCATCCTGATTCCATGCAGGCATACACATCGATGTCCTGTGCATTCTGGGCCGACGAGGCCGTACGCTTTCCCTCATCGGGCCGGTTGATCCCATTCGCTGCCCATAAAAGATCCGAAAGATCCTGTATGCTCAGCGTTGTCGAATCAAACTCCCTGACGGATGCCCTGACAGAAAGAGCTTCCATGACAGGCAGTCCCCTGTCGGTTTGCGGTGGATTGAGCGCCAGGGGCTTTGCCTCCTGGGCAAAGGAAGCAGCGGCTTGCATGACAAGCCAGCCAAGAAGGATGGTTTTTTTCATTTTTCTATGCATTAAATCCGTTTTATCGCGACAATGAAATTACAAAATCAGGAAGATAACAGGGTAATTCACACCCATTTTATTCCCCCCGATATGAAAGGCCGTTTTCTCCGCATTGTATCGTATCTTTATAAAAAATTCATTCACCAGCCATTTTTTCATCATATTAGGAATATACTCATGAATACAAAATCGATCCTTTTATTGCTTTTGCTGGGTTTGTCCGGCACCCTGGGCGCAAACGGCCAGATAATTCTTTCCATCCTTGAGGCCGACGGGCATTTTACCGTTTCCTCCCGGGAACTGAAGATTCAAATCACAAAGGATCCCTGGCATATATCGGTGTATGACAGTGAAGATCGTTTAATTACGGGGGAAAAGGAAAACCAGGTGTTCCTGTTTGGAGAGGACAGGATTGCCGCTTATTCGGGGCATTATGAATCCCTGGGATACGACACCCTGGTGAAACGGGATCCGGCTTTCTACCACCTGTATGATGAATCCGTTATAATCGGGGAATCGGTTGTTTTTGAATGCCTTACCAGTAATTCGGATACCGCCGGCGTATACCTCACTTTTCAGAATCCATGGGTTTTCAGCGTCTGGACGAGGGTTCCCGATGTGGTTCAACCGGTCCGGTACAGTTTTGCATCCGATGCGGATGAACATTTCTTTGGACTGGGGGAATGCTGGAATGCCCGGTCTCTTGATCTGAAGGGCCTTTCCATCACCATGAACAACAGCACGGGTACGCCCGACCAGGGCGGCTATGTCCCATTCTACATCAGCACAAGGGGCTATGGCCTGCTGGTCGATAATAATCTGAAGGTGAACTTCGATTTTTCAGGCGATGATGAAGTTGCCATTACGGCTCCGCCGATAACGGGCAGCGCGGATGGGGCCGGGTATTTTGAGGGCAGCTCCTTCCTGTACTATTTTTATTACGGCCCGGACCTGCTGGATGTTATCGACAGGTTTACCGCACATGTATCGAGACCTGCCCTTCCCCCTTCCTGGGCCCTGTTCTCAACATGGCAGTGGAGGGACACGAACGACGAACCGAATGTCTATAAGGATGCGGATGGCATGCGTGAGGAAAGGATCCCCTGTGGACTCATATGGATCGACAGGCCCTGGGCCCAGGGCGCCGACAATATGCCTCCCCCTTTTGAATGGCAGGTTTCAAGGTTCCCGAACGGGAGCACCATGTTTGCGGACCTGCAGGACCAGGGGTATAAAACCGGTGTCTGGGTGGCCAGGAACCTTTACGGAAGTTTTGCCGATTCGATGAACTACAAGCAATTAAAGATTGATTCAAGACCTTTTCTCGAGCGGGACAATTGCCAGATGTATAAGATCGACCGCGGGAATGTACAGAGCATCGACCCGCTGTTTACATGCCAGGCCTATTATGAGGCCTGGGACGACGTGCTGCACGGCGATTTCGTAACCCTGCCAAGGACCATTGCCAATCGTGCCCAGCAATACGTATCGGGAAAGTGGCCCGGTGACAACGATAATACCTATGATTACCCCAGCGGCCTGAAGGCGAACATCGGGGCCATGCTGAACCTGGCCATTGCCGGATTTCCTTTCTGGGGAGGCGACACGGGAGGATTCCCCGATCCCCCGGGCAACAACGTAACGGTCCGCTGGGCCCAGTTCTCGAGTTTCTGCCCCATTTTCGAGACCGCCGGTACGCCGTATGCCTACCAGCAGGAATACAGGGATATTTTCCGCAAGTATGCCGAACTTTATACCCGTTTGTTTCCGTATCGGTGGACTTACGCCCGGATCGCTCATGAAAAGGGGCATCCCATAACCCGGGCGCTTGCGCTGGAATACCCGGACGACCCGGACGGGTACAACCGGAAATTTGAGTACCTGTATGGGGACTGGATACTGGTCGCCCCGTTTATAGATTCAGGCTCCTCAAGGGAGGTTTACCTGCCGGAAGGCAAATGGTACGATTGGTGGGACGGAACCGTGTATGCCGGTCCCACGACACTGGAAGCATACCCGGCCCCGGAGGACAAACTGCCCCTGTTCATCAGGGCTGGTGCGATCATTCCCCTGATAGACGCACAGCAAACCTGGCAGAATTCCACCGTGGATCCCCTGACTTTCCGGGTTTATCCGGAAGGCAGTTCCCGTTTTAAGATGCTGGGCGACACGATCGTATATCCCGGGAGGGATAAACCCTATACCGGCCTGGGAACCGCAAGCATTGAATGCCTGAAGGGGGAGGAGGAGATAGAAATTAAAACGGGCCAGCTTCCCCTGTCCTTTATTTTCGAAGTACATCCCGGTGGAATTCCACTGTCGGTCAGGCTGAACGAAGAGGAAGTCCGGGAATTGAATGAAAAGCCTGATTGGAATGAGGTCTCCGATGGATGGTATTACGAACAGGACAATGGCGGGATCTTGTGGATCAAGGTCTACGGAGGGGATCAGTCCTCCAATGTAATCTCCATCCAGTATTCGGATGCCACTTTTCAGGCCGGGACCCGGAATGCGGGTTCCTTTGACATTGTGCCCAATCCATTTGCGGGAGTCGGCAAAGTCGTTTTCAGCCTGGACAGGAATGCAGAGGTCAACATAGAGATCGTTGATCTCTCAGGGCGGCAGGTCCTGCAGCTTGCCGATGGCTGGTTCGGTTCGGGGAAGCATGAACTCGAATTACCCGGCGAAAGAATAAAGAAGGGATTGTACCTGGTGAGATACCGGGCCGATGAGCTAAATAAAACAAAGCTGCTGCTGGTAACCTAGCTGTTAATCCCTTTCCGGAGGGCTGCGTCCTTCTTTATTAAAGGGATGCTTTATTCTCCGGGTAATTTCCGGACGTTTTCAACCGAAGTTTCCGCCGATCCTGCCGAATATCCGGGCGGGCTTCCATTCAAGCTCTTTTCCCAGGATCATTCTTGTCCCCTTTGTATCCGAGGTAATGAATCCATTCTGGATCAGGAACTCTATTGCGGCAATATTGTCCGAGGGCAGCACAGCCTTGTCAACGATCGAATATTTAAGCTTCATCAGGTCCAAACCTGCCTGCGTTGTTTCTGCTAATATGGGACCTTCACCCAATCCCGGCATATAGAATCCCCTGGCCGAACCTTCTTCCATGTAAACCAGGGTATCTTTCAGGTGCTCTGCTAAAATGGAACTTCGGTACTCACCGGAAATCTTGCTGTCCAGTTCAAGGAGTCTGGAATGAAGAATTTTTTCACAGGATTGAATATGGGGGGAGGCTTGCACATCCTTCCAGGGTCTTTCCC
>CAZVLG010000156.1:0-1989 GCA_964627835.1 uncultured Bacteroides sp. | reverse complement strand
TTCCCTGGCCACATCAAAAATATTTTCCGATGCCATGAAATAATCCGGGTGCGCCAGGTCTATTTCAAGAATCCTGCTGGCATTTGCGTTGACGGAAATGTGTTCGTCAGGCACTCGCTGGGCTGCCCATACCGCACCGGTCTTCCCTTTCCCGGATCCCAGGATCTCCAGATGCCAGACTTCACCAGGATCCGATATGGTAAGGCATTCTCCGTAATCGCTCCAGCCGTACCTCCCGCAAAGCTCACCTGCAAGTTGAATGGCTTCACGGGCAGTTTTACAGCGTTCAAGCATTAACTGGCAAAGCTGCTGACAATCTATGAGTCCCGCATCAGACTGCAGTTCCTCCCTGCCGCCGAACGTGGATTCACCGATACCAACCTGGAATTCATTCATACAAGGGTATGCTGAATTGATATAACCGTGGGTCTGGGCCAGCTGGGGGATGCCGCCAATGTCTTTATGCCGGTATGTCGGCATTGCCAGGGAATCACAAGGCATCCTTTTATACATCCTGGCCATGGACCCTTCCGGGTGTTTCTGCCGGGGACGGATATCGATCCAAGAACGGGTCCGGTGGCTGTCATCCGTATGAGAGGTGATCACAGAACCGTCTACGGTGGCAAGCTTACCGGCAGTAATGCTGGTGCATCCATCTGGAAAATTCCCCTCCCAGTCGGCTTTGTTCTGAGCAAAAACATTTTGCGAGATCATATAAATAATCAATGCCAACAATGTAATTTTGATGATCAGTACTTTCATATTTGTGGATTTTTAAGTATTTTACGTTTTTATATCCCTTAAATCTATGCTAATATAACATTGTTCAAGAGTCTTTGAACAATGACAAGCCTGAAAAATTAGCCTATCCAGAACACTGATGAACAAGGACATGCTGCATACAAAGCAAAAATTGGTCACGCTGTGCAGGGACACACAGAAGAAGATGGTTGAAAGCGCCAAAGCCGCCATGAATGAAGCCCAGAATGCCCTTAATGAGTATGGTCCGAACAAAGACCGTTACGATTCTTTCCGTAACCAGTTAATAAGCCGGCGGGATATGTTTGCGGGGCAATACCAGAAAGCACTTTCCGATCTTAACGTGCTGGAAAAAATCAATTGCCAGGAACTGAAGGCAAAGGTCGAGTTCGGTGCCATTATTGTGTCGGATACTTCCAAATTCATTATTGCGATAAGTTCCGGCAAGATCGAGCACGACGGGAATACCTACTACGCAATTTCTCCTGCTGTCCCCCTCTACAAAGCGATGGAAGGCCTTAAGGTTGGCGACAGCTTCGAGTTCAACGGCAAGCACCAGACAATAAAGGAACTGTTCTGATAGGATTTATCTGAGCGGTAATTATTCCACTGCCTTTCCCTCCCTCACTTTTATTATATTTGACCAATCAATTTATGGCATGAGGCCTGACAAAAAGAAAGGACGCTACGATCGTATCTACAAACAGCTGAGAGAGCTCCTGTCCAAAACCAAGAGCCCGGTTTCCAGGATGGCCACTACAGCTGCGGTATTGCATCATAAAATGGATGGATTTTTCTGGACGGGATTTTATATACTCCAGGAGGGGAAATTGCTGGTCGGGCCTTACCAGGGACCTCTGGCCTGCCAGGAGCTCGAGAAGGACACCGGCGTATGCTGGGCCGGTATCAACGCAAAAAAAACCGTTATTGTCCCCGATGTTGAAAAATTCCCCGGACATATTGCCTGTGATTCCAGGTCGCGTTCCGAAATCGTTATCCCCTTATTCAACGAGCATGAGCAGGTTATCGGGGTGCTGGATGTGGACAGCAGGAACCTGGACAATTTCGATCAGACGGATGCCGAGGGACTGGAACGGATCGTTTCCCTTTTAAAATAAATTCCCTGCCCGATCAGCCTTTCAATAAATTCCCTGCCCGATCAGCCTTTCAATAAATTCCCTGCCCGGTCAGCCTTTCAATAAATTCCCTGCCCGGTCAGCCTTTCACCTC
>CAZVLG010000155.1:0-11043 GCA_964627835.1 uncultured Bacteroides sp. | reverse complement strand
TCCTTCCTTCCTGGCACAGGAATTTCAACAAACGGGTAATACGCTCGCCTAAATTGTATTTTTACGACACGGGCGTAGCCGCCTCCCTGCTGCAGCTTACATCCGTTGGAGAACTCGGGGTCCACTTTATCCTCGGTTCACTTTTCGAGAATATGGTGGTCAATGAAATACTGAAATACTTTTACGGTTCGGGGAAAAGGCCGCAATTGTATTTCTGGCGCGATCATCGCGGGACCGAAGTGGACCTGATTATTGACCAGGGACCTTCCTTTAAAAAAATAGAGATCAAGTCCGGCCGGACGATCCACCGGGAGTTTTTCAGGAACCTGGATGCGCTTGACCGGTATGCAGGCAGGGAAAAATCATCATCCTTCGTGGTATACGGGGGTGACGGGCAGCAATACCGGAGCCATTGCACCATCCTTGGCTGGAAAAACCTGACCGGGATACATGAAGAAAACAATCCCTGAACCGCTCCCACGATTCCGGCCCCGCGACCGGCATGCCGGAACCCGGTAAAAATTATCCTTAATACCTGGCCAAATCCTCTGAAAAATGATACTTTTGGCCAGATTTAAGGGCTGCCGGTACCCCGTTCCGTACAAAACGACCCCGATGAAAAGATACCTGCTCCATATCGTCATCCCCTTGCTGCTCCTACCCGTGACAGCCAGGTCCCAGACCGTGTATTACCACATCCGGAACGAGGCGGTGTACGAGTTCCTGGACGAGATGGCCAACGCCGGGATCATCGAGCTGAATTCATCGGTCAGGCCGTATTCCCGGATGTTCATCGCCCGGCAGATGGCCTCGCTCGATACCCTTCGCCACCTGCTGAATCCGCGCCAGCAAAAGGAGCTCGATTTCTACCTGAAGGATTTCAACAAGGAGCTCAAGCCGGACAAGCATTTCGACCGGCGCTTCGATATCTTCTATTACAAGGATTCCCTGTTCACCTTCTCGGCCAACCTGATCCTGGGAGCCGAGTACATGGCCAATGGCAACGGGACCGCCCTTTTCTGGTGGAACGGGGCGGAGATTTTCGCTTACGCGGGAAAGCTGGGGGTCTGGGCCTCCCTGCGCGACCACCACGATCCCGAAAAGCTGGTCACTCCTGCCTACCTTACGCAGCAGCGTGGCGGCAGCAACCTGAAGTCCGGCGGCGACTGGGAAGAGATGCGCGGGGGAATCACCTGGTCGTGGAAATGGGGGAATGTTGGACTCACCATGGATCACAATGCATGGGGCTCGGGCTACCATGGAACGAACATCCAGAGCGGCCGCACTCCCTCGATCGCCCGTATCAACCTGCAGATGAAACCCGTCCGCTGGTTCGAGTTCAACTATTACCACGGATGGCTGGTTTCCGAGGTGGTGGACTCCAACCGGAGCTATCCCACCTCAACCCTTCCCGGTGCCACAATCCGCGAGGTCTATTATCCCAAGTACTTTGCCACCAATATGTTCACCTTCACCCCGGTGCGAAAGCTGAACATCTCGGTCGGCAATTCCATCGTCTACACCGACATGGGCCCCCACCCGGGGTACCTGATCCCGGTGTTCTTTTTCAAGGCGGTAGACCATTCTGTGAACGCCCGCACCGACAATATGAACTCCCAGATGTACCTGGATGTCAGCTCCCGCAACATCCGCCACCTACATCTCTACGGCACCTGGTACGTCGACGAGGTGAACATCTCCAACCTGTTCAACCCGGATAAACAATCGAATTATTTCAGCTTCAAGTTCGGGGGAAGGCTGAGCAATTACCCGGTCCGGAACCTCTCTCTGACCGGGGAGTGGACCCGCACGAACGCCAACGTGTTCCGGCATTACGTAAGCACCCTGACCTACGAGTCGAACCGGTATAACCTCGGGCATTACCTGGCCGACAACGCAAGGGAGTTCTATGTAGCCCTGGGGTACAGGCCGGTCCGGGGACTGGATATCCGGCTGTCCTGGATGCTGGCCCAGAAGGGACCCGATCATACCGAACTGGGCCCGCCCCGCCTGGGATTACCATTCCTGGAATCCATCGAATGGTCGAACCAGACCCTGGCCCTCAGCGCCCGCTACCAGGTTATCAACGATGCCTACGTCTACGGCTCCTGGCAGTACAGCGATATTCACGGAAACGACCTGGCCAAATACACCCATCCCCTCTTCCACGGCAAAACCAATACCTTACGCTTCGGAATGAATTTCGGGTTTTAAGCTGAACCGTCCCTTTTCAATTTCCGTTCCTCTGCCGGATCAAACCAATACCTTCCGTTTCGGGGTGAACTTCGGGTTCTAGGGGCTCCCACCCCTGTTCCACGGCAAAACCAATACCTTCCGTTTCGGGGTGAATTTCGGGTTTTAGTCGCCCCTGCCCCTTCTTTTGCGGTTAAACGAACGCTTTCTGATTCGGAGCGGATTTTGGTTTTTAGGCGCGCCCATCCCCTCATGCTTCGCGATGGATGATCCCCACAGGTTGCCCAGTTTCAGTCCCACGAAAATCCCCCGGGGTGCCAGGGGACCGTAGATATAGCCCGCGTCGCGGTTTACGCCTATGTCAAAATCATCCTGGTAGGCATTCAGGATATTCTGCATCCCGCAGTTCAACTGAAGGGTAATGCCGCCGGCAAGCCGGAAGTCAAAGGCCATCCTTATGCCCAGTTCCAGTAAATCGGGACTGTTTACCAGGATCTCGCCGGTTTCCGGATTGTTTTCCGCCCCCGGGAAATGGGGTACCTCCATGGGGCCTGTATAGGTGCCTGTCGCAGACAGGCTCAGGTGCGATCCGGTAGTCCATGAAGCTATAAAATACCCGTACCGGGCGGGCGCCCTCAGGAAATGCCCGGAGGTGTGTGTTTCATCCTCCCCCCACTGAACCGGGACATCGTAACTGCTTTTTTGAAGGGTGAATCCTCCCTGGAACAGGAGAGAGGAGGATGGTGCGATCTTGAATTCAAGGTTGGTCCCATACACCCTGGCACCCTCCACATTGGTCCGGTAATGGATGATGTCTTTCGATGTGGAATCGGCCCAGGCAAACTCATTTGCAAACGAATTAAGCAGGCGGGTATAGAATCCTTCGGCAAGAAGGTATAACTGTATGCCGTTCCCCAGGGTGCTTGTATAATCGAAAGACCCGCTCAGGCTGATGGAGTTTTCCTGGCTCAGGTCGGGATCGTTTGCATGGATGATACGCCTGGCCCCGGAAGAAAGGATGTGCAGGTCTTCGTTGAAGATCTGCGGCGCCCGGTAACCGGTCGAAAAGCTCAGGCGGCCCTGGATTTTGCTGTTGATGTTGTAGAGGAGGTTGAGCCGGGGACTGAACACCAGGTTTGCGTTCAGTACGTCCTGGTCTTCCATCTGGATGATGTGATAATAATCCATCCGGATACCGGCAAGCAGTATGAGGTTTTTCAGGAGATCCCATTCTCCCTGCACATAGCCTCCGATCGTATTGCTTGATTGATGCGTAAGCAGGGTGTTGTCGTAATGGATTTGGTCGACAGGATCATAATAGCCCAGCTTGCTGTCTTTCAGAAGCCCGAAATTATTTTCAATTCCCATGGTGGTCCGCTTCGGAATCAGCAGGAGGTCTTCGTTATATACGGCAAACTGCAAACCCGTAACCATCACAAGGTCATCGGTCTGGCCGTACGCGGAGGGATCCTGCAAGGCCCCGTAATAACTCCCGCGGTCAACCGACTGCATGGAATAATACGCGCTGAATTTGTTCTTGCGTTCCTGGCTGGTGTATACCTCATAGGAGAGCCCTCCTCCGTAGATTCTTGAATCTGCCTGTTCGGTAATGTCCGTTTCATGGGGCATGGATTCCAACTTATTCCCTCCCCTGCGGTCTTCCTGTATGGTATAGAAATCGAGCGATATCCTGCTGGTTATGCCCGGCCGGTAAAAGGCACGGAATCCTGCCGAGTTGCTTTCCAGCAGGGGGAATTCCGTGAACCCGTCATCGTTGGCATCGTACCCGTCCCGCTTCCGGGAATGCGCGTAGACGTAAAGGCCGGTGGCCAGGTCGTCGCTGACAACCGAAGCATTAAATCCCAGGCCGGCATCGGGTGTGGGACCGTTGCCGGCATCCAGGGGAAATCCGTTAAGCCCGAAGTTGCTGTTCAGTGTAAAACCATTTCGTACCGGGTCACGGGTTATGATGTTTACCGTTCCGCCTATGGCGTTCCCTCCGAAGATTGCCGATCCCCCTCCCCGGACGATCTCAACCCGTTCAACCATGCTTTCCGGAATCTGTTCCAGCCCATATACCCCTGCCAGCCCGCTGAAAACCGGCCTGGAATTGACAAGGACCTGGGTGTAAGGCCCTGGCAGACCGTTCATCCTGAGCTGGATAAAGCCGCAATTCTGGCAATTGTTTTCCACGCGCAGGCCGGGGGTGAATTTCAGTCCATCCGCCAGGGTGACCGCCTGGCTTAACTGGAATACCCTGGGCGTAACGGCATTGACAATCACGGCAGCATCCCTGCGGTTGATCTCATTCCGGTTGGCGCTTATCACCACCTGTTCTATGCCAATGTAATCTTCCCGGAGAGTGAAATTCACCTCCTGTGATTCACCCGGACCTATATTAATTTCTATTTCTTCCTGGACATAACCTACGGCCCTTGCCACCAATATGTACTTACCCGGTTCAATTCCGGTAATCATGTAATGGCCAGTCATATCACAGGCAGCTCCGATGGTGGTGCCTGAGACCAAAACATTTGCAAAGGGAATATGATTGCCGTTCCGGTCAACCACATGGCCGAATATATGGATGTCATCCGTCGCCGACAGGGGCAGACAAACGGGAATAAGGATGATCAGCAAGATGTAATACAGGCGATTCATTGCTTATGCGGACCCCATGATCCTTATAGCAAAGTTAATGAGAATCCTTCGGGAGTGATCCCTGTAAACGGATATTTTCTCCCGAAACCCGGATTTATTCCTCCTCGCTCAGTCCCGCATTAAGATAATAGGCCCCGGCAGGGCATAGACGGTTAGGGAACCGGGGAGTAAAGTCAGCGAATCGTGATCTTTTTTCCTTCTGATTCCCCTTTTCCCGATTTAAGTTTATAAACATAGGTGCCGGGGATCAGGACTCCGCCGGGAAGGATCACCAGTTCCTCTTCGCCGTCAACCGCCTGGCGCATAACTTCCTGTCCATGAATATTATACAGGACCAGCTCACCGGGTTCTGCATCCGGTGGAAGTTTTACCGGAATGTTGATCATGCCTGCCGAAGGGTTGGGCCAGGGATTGCCCAGGCGCCGGCCCTGCTGGATCGGACCGGATTTCAGGAGGCCCACCGGCGGGTCCGGCAGGGGGTATACCTGGGTCTGGGTAGTGGCCGGGACCTGGTAGAAATCGTACACGTATACCAGGAGTTTCCGTCCGTTGTCCTGGGTTTCCAGGATCTCGGTATGGCCGGCGCCGGTGACCTTCAGGAGCTCCACCCCGTTTTCGTTGACCACCCGGGTCTCGTAGGAATAGTAATACGAGGTTTCGGTGGGGTTGTACTTCGAATAGATGTAAACGAACTCGATCAGGTCATCCTGGTTGAAGGTATGTTCGCTCACATACTGGATATTGTACAGGTAATAATCGGCCGGAACATTCAGGTTGATGGTCCGGTACACGGAATGGTCCATGTTGTAGATCTTGCATTGATTGCCGGCAACATCCATGGCAAAATACTTATCCCCTGACTTCTCCAGTTGGCAGATCGACGTGGAGATCGGGTAGGTGTATTCGGGCACCATGGTCTGGGTCCAGGCAGACATGCCTGCCAGAAGTAAAATGAGGGTCAATAATTGTCTCCTATAAGGGAATTTGCCCGTGTGTGCGATTTCAGTATTCATGGCTCAAGGGTTTATGGTTTATTCCAGGCCCAGCAGTTCCAGTCCCTCGAGCGCAGAGCTCCCGCTCGGGGTGTTCAAAAGGGCTTTCTGGAAAAGCACCTTTGCCTCCCGGAAGTTCTTCAGCCTGAAATGTGACCAGGCAAGCATGGTCAGGGCGTTGTAATCGAAGGGGAACAGGTTCACCACTTTCTCGAAATACTGGCGGGCTTTTTCATAATCTTCCTTCCCGTAGTAGATCAGTCCCAGCCGATGCATGGCAATGGAGTTGTTGGGGGTGATCTCCAGGATCTTTTCGTACTGCCCGATCACCATGCTCCAATTCCCCAGGGCCGCCCCCGGGTAAACAACCCCGAAGCGGGGTTCGACCGCGTAGGGCATCAGGTCGATGGCCTTGTTGTAATAGGCCACCGATTCGGTAAAGCTGCCGGCCTGGTAGCTCAGCCAGCCCAGGCGAAGGTTCAGTTCGTAGGATTTTTCCTGGTACACGCTTTTCAGGGAATTGACGGCCGCCGTTATCTCCCCGGTAGCCTCCTGGATGTAGCTGTTCTGGAAAGCATCCTTGGTAGCGATATAATCCTGCGCCGAAACTGCGTCAGGAACCATTAATAGAACGAGCCCGGCAAGCAGGGTTTGTAAATTCGCCGGTTTGACGAGCCTGTCGAACCAGGCTTTCTGATGTTGTTTTCTTAAAATTTCCATGATAATCCTCCAAATATTGATATGCTGTTAAACGTAAGATCGTTCAGGTCTTCAGGCTGCGTAAGGTCCAGCGGGATGAACCGGTTCCCGCAGCCTGCATAGCGGGCTCCCACATACAGCCGGGAACCTTTTTTTGTCAGGGGTACGATAATGTTGGCCAGGGCTTTGTATTTCATCCAGTCCAGCCCGTTGTAGACAATGAACCCGTTTGGCCCGGTATAATTTTTCATTTCCCCGTACGCCCCGGACAGTTCCACCCAGGCCCTGGATGCGATCCCGAAGCCGAAAAGCAGCTCCGGTATCCATTCCATCCCCCCGGCACGGATGTCCTGCATGTGTGCATTTACAAAGGCTCCCAGGTACAGGTTGAGGTTCCCCAGTGGATACCAGGTCAATCCTGCCGTACCGGAGAATTGCCTGGCAAGGTTCATGTTCGAATAGAGCCCCCCGACCCTCAGGTCCACCGGTCCCAGGAATTTCGCCAGGCTCCCCCCCGCTACGATCTGAGTTTCATTTTCTTTCCTGAATACGATACCGCTGCCTCCACCGGGACCAGGCCCGCCCACCGTGAGGTCCGGCACCTCGTACGAAATGTACAGGAAATGGAAAAAGGGACTGAAAACGTATCCCCTGCCCGAGGTGATGGAAGGCGAAAGGTAATACTGGTGCTGCTTCACCCTTTGTCCCTCCACGCAGAAGCTGTCGACACCGTCGTCGTAATAATAGTAGCTATCCTTCCCAAGGTAGGTATAGGCATGGGTGAAGGAAGTGCCCGGGTGCATTTGATGTGTGAGGGACAGATTCATGTTCCGGTAGTTCCGGGTAATGATCTGTACGCCATAGGGGAGCCCGTCGAAGGTCCCGGGGTCATCGATCAGGTCATCCGTAAATGTGTGGTTGTACAGGTATTCGATCCCAAGCCTGTCAACCGGTTTCCCTCCCGGCTCAGGGATCTTCTGCTTGTACGAATCCGGAAAGTCCTCATACAGGATGGCGGCCTGCTGGGTTTGTCCCCCGAAAAGATACGCATAATACAGGTACTCCGAAGCCACCGGGTCGCCGGCACTGAATTCGAGGGCTTTTTTGAAGTGGTACTGCGCCGATTTGTAGTTTTTTTTCTCGTAGTAAGCGATCCCGATCCGCATTCGAAGGTAATAGTAGTCAAAGTCAAGTTTCAGAACGGATTTCCCGGCCCGGATCAGCTCGTCCCAGTTCTTTTCGAGGTAAAGCTGGTAGGTCTGGATATCAACTTCGGTGAAGGTCTGTGACTTTACGGGCTGCAGCAGGAACAGGAATCCCGCGACCCACAAAAGGCGGAAGAGCCGTCTGCCACCTGAAATCCTTCCGGGGCGACGCCCGTCAGGAACCCGGACCGGTTCCGGACGGAACCCGATCCTTCGAATGGCCGGAACACGGACAGCCTGGGCTGTATGAAACGAGACTGTCATTCCTCGCATTTTGCCTTGATGTTGAACCTGGCACCGTTGACATCCAGTTGCTTGATGCCTTTTTCATTGACCGAAATGATGAAATCCAGCCGTTTCAGCTCACTGCCCATAAGGACATTGCATGCCGAGGATTCCAGTATGATCTCGCTGGGGGAGATCTCGTTGTCGACCGATACATATTTTAATTCGTATTCGGAGGCAAGGAACTTCCAGAAAGGCGCGACGATGTCCTGCAGGGTCAGCAGTGGCGGTTTGTAAAGCAGGTTCAGGGGATACCGGTCTTTCAGCACCATGTCCTGGTAATACCCCTGTTGCAGCTTGAAGGCGGCCAGGAAAAAATAATACAGCAGGGCTTTCTTGTCCCCCTCGTAATGGGTGAAGTACAGAAGGTTGCCGTCGTTGGTGAACCAGGCGGTGGACTTCGAGCCCGTACAGTGGATATAGGTTTTGTTGTAGGAATCGGTATGCACTTCCCATTTCACCCTTCCGGAATGCCCGTTATTTACCACATCGAAGACAAATTTCCTTCCCGGTATCAGGTGGAAAGCATTGGAAAGCAGGTCGTTGGATTCAATATTCGAGACCAGCTCGTCCTTGCGCGGCCGGTCGAATGACTTGAGGCTGAACCGGTTGTTTCGGGTCTCCACATAATACGAAATGGGATAATCGAGCGTGGGGGATCCCTTGTAAGGGGTCTCCTGCACCTGGAAGTGCAGGTGCGGATAGGGGGAGCGCCCCGAGTTCCCGCATTTCCCGACGACGTCGCCGGCTTTTACCCGTTCCCCCACCTTGACGGGAACGGATCCTTCTTTCAGGTGGCTCAGGGAGCTGAACAGGAAGTCATGGTGGCGGATGATCACCGTGTTCCCCCAGTTTTCCTTTACATTCACCTCGCCGATGACGTTGTCTTCGATGTTGTCGGCGATGTATTCCACCGTGCCGTCTGCCGGGGCCAGCACCGGCTTGTCAAAACAATAATAATCCCCCGCAACATCCCCTTTCCCGGAAAACTGGTTTCCCTCGAGATCCGCGATGATAAAATCCCAGGCATGCCGGTAATCGTCCTTATGGGTATACTCCCCGTCGTGTGCCTGTGACACCGTCCATTTCCCCAGGAATGGGAGCCTTATGGGCAGCTTGTCGGAATGATGGAATCGGAGCATGTGGTTGTGGAAGGAATACAGGTTTTTCTCCGGGGAATTTTGCTGGATGTACACCTCCGAGAGCTTTTCGGAAGGTTTGGTCCGGAACTTCAGGGCGTAGAGGAATAAAAGGACCACGATATTGAAGGGCAGGGAATAAATGGGGAGTCCCAGCACGGTAAAGATCCTGGAAAGGCTGATGGTGACCAGGGCCACGATCGGGATCAGCAGGATGACCCAGAGATAGGACCTTCTCGAGGGAATGATGAAAAACCCGCCCACGGCTATGGAGGTCAGGATGTAGTTGAACCCGATGTAACTGTAGCTCAGCTCCGAAATGCTCGCACCGATCAGTTCGTAAAAGACAAAGGCCGTATAGAAGCCGACGAGGGAGAGGGTAAAGGAGATCCTCGAGTAATAGAAAAGCCCGATGGCCAGGATGATCCCGGACAGGATGTTGTACTGGAAAAGGATGGCCCCCAGGGAGATCAGGTAGATGCGGAGGCTGTGGGCAATGCCGAGCTCGTTCCACCACACATAGATCCCGACCAGTGTGCTTCCCCCTATGGTATACAGGTCGTTGAAGGTATAGATCCCCCGTTCGCTGATCCCCAGGGCGGTGAATTCCCTGGTGGCCAGGGTCATGATCCAGACCCCCAGCAAAAATGGGATACTCAGGTAGGGGAGGGCGTACTTGCCGATCACCCCCTGCATGGATACCGATACCAGCAGGGTCAGGATGGCACCGAGCACCACGATCATGACCAGCAGGAGGCCCGGCTCAAAATAAACCCCCAGTGCGAGTCCCACAAGCAGTGAATTGAACCCGTACAGACCCTTGGCGATCGTACGACGGTCAAAGCCCAGCAGGAATCCCACCGCGTTGGTCGTCAGCACCGAAAGCAATCCCATGATGCCCGCGTACAGGTCGATAAAGGTGATTAAAAGCAGTATGACGGCAAAGACCCGGTTGTCTGAAAAGAAAACCTGGGCATAGGAATTGGGGATGCCCCTGAGAAAAAGTTTGATATCATCCTTTCTGATCATTTCCTGATGCGGTTTCTCCCGGTTCGTTTACGGCTTAGTGTTTGTCATGGTCCTTGTCATTGAAAGCGGGCGGTTCAGGCCAGGTGTGAAGGCACCTGTTCCTGTCCCCGGATATTTTCCATCGTTTCCTGTCTGCGTATGATATGGACCTTCCCTTCCAGGTCGATCAACACCACGTTGGGCCTGAGGGTGATGAATTGCATCCACTGGGTCATGTTATAGGCCCCGATGCGCTTGATCACGAAATGGTCTCCTTTTTTCAGCAGGGGGAAAGCGATGGACTCGCGCAGTACGTCGATGTTCATGCAGAGGGGACCGTAAAGGGTGGTTTCCTCCAGGTGTTCGGATACTGGTGCAGCCGGGTAGACCTCATGCTCGTACCAGAAGGAGGTGAACATCAGGTTAACGCCCACGTCCACAATGGTGGCCCGGTTCCCGGATGAGAGCCGTTTGTTGGCGATCACCGTACCCAGCAGGTAGCCAGCATCGTCGACCAGGGCCCTTCCCGTTTCCAGGACCAGGATCGGAAGGTTATGGGGATCCAGTTCGGAATTGAGCAGGGCGGAGGAGATCGCTTCGGCATATTCCCCGAAGCTGGGGGTGGTGTCCGTTCCGGGATAATAGGCTCCCTTCAGGGTATTGAGTGAGGCAAAACCGCCTCCCACATCGATGTACTTGATATGCACGCCGTATTTCTTTTCCACCCCGTGGGCCAGGTCGGCCAGTTTGCGTGCGGCCACCTTGTAGGAATTGGCCGTCATCATATAGGTGCCGATATGGGCATGCAGTCCCACAAGCTCCAGCTTTTCGTTGATCATGATGCGGTTGACGGCATCCCAG
>CAZVLG010000154.1:0-5770 GCA_964627835.1 uncultured Bacteroides sp. | reverse complement strand
TCCGTGCCTATGCAAAGAAAACGGCTGCACCCCAGGCGCTGTTCATGGCTGACAAGAAAGAAGCCTGCCTGGGTTCGACCGTTACCTTTTCCTATCTTGAGAATAACCCGGCCACCACCTATGAATGGGATTTCGGCCAGGATGCCAGTCCCGCGACAGCAAACACCGTGGGGCCCCATCAGGTTAGCTATTCCACGGAGGGTACCAAGACCATCTCCCTGATCGTTGCCGGTGCCGGGGGTGCGGATACGGTAAGCCGCTATGATTATATTGATGTGCTCAGCGATATCCGGGTGAATATCCTCAGGGACACCATGGCATTTCAGCAGGGTCAGACCGTTGAAGTCAGTGCATACGGCGCAGACAGCTATGTATGGTCACCTGCCTCCCTGGTCGATGTTACCACGGGACAATCCGTAATGGTCACCCCTCCATTTGAAGGGACCCATGAATTGTATGTTACAGGGAGCCAGGGATCCTGCAGCGACGCGGATACCATTATCATCCTGACCATCAACAAACCTGCGAACGATGATATGTGCGATGCCCAGCTGATTGATACGGAAGGTCTGATTGGCAGCTATTCGAATGAATTTGCAACTGCGGAGGAGGACGAGCCTGCCCCGGACGATGTGGACTGCTATACCCCGATGACCTGGTGCGTGGACGACTGGGGAGAAACGGTCACCAATTCCCTGTGGTTCTATTTTATAGGATCCTCGACCGGAATTGCACAGATCCGGACCACAGGCTTCGACGACCAGATCGCGGTATACCGGGCGGATGACTGTGCCAGCATAACGAAAGAAAGCCTGGTTGCCGCAAACGATGATTTCAGTCCCCCGCCCAATGAAGTACTGCCGGCCTGGCTTGGCAACATAACCGTTAACCCGGGAGAAAGATATTATCTGCAGGTCGACGGCAGCTTCGGGGGTTTGACCGGGACTTTCGAGCTTTATTTTTATTCCTACGCCCTTGGCATTGATGAACAGGAAGTCTCCGGAGCGGGCTATGAGGGACTGCTGGTTTATCCCAATCCCGGCCGGGATATTTTCAATATCCGGCTGCAGGGGACTGTATCACACGAAGTGCAGGTGATGTTGTTCAGCCTGAACGGGCAGCTGATCATGCAGAAACGGTTCACGGGGGTGCCCGGCGATCTGTTTACAAGGTTCGACCTGAGCAATCAGGCAGGCGGTGTGTATCACCTGAGGGTAATTGACGGAGACCGGATCATCAACCGGAAACTCATCAAGGAATAAGGCATCCCAGTGTCAGGGAGATTTTCCCTACCTGGCCAGGATGATTTTTTTCATGGCGGACTGGCTGCCGGATGTGAACTTCATCAGGTAGACCCCGTTGGAAAGACCGCTCAGGTCAAAATACTGGCTGAATGTAAGCCCTGGATCGCGGTAAGACTCAACCAGTATCTCCTGCCCAAGCAGGTCGAAAAGTCTTATTTCAAGCTTCTCAGGCTCCCTGTTCATCCGAATACTTACATTGAGCATGCCGCTGGTCGGATTCGGATAAAGACCGATGGCATCCGGTATGAAGGCAAGCTCTTTTGAAGAAACAGAAGGACCGATCTCCAGGTTATCAATGGCCCATCCCCAACCGGCGAAATAGGGATCAGAATAAAGCCGGAACCGTATGATTATTACATCGTTCCCATCGAATTCTTCAGGAGCAAGCAGATCCAGTACGTGGGTGCGCATGGCTGATTCATCAGGGACCGCCGTTGAGAGGTACCGCTCCTGATACTGGAGGTCCGTGAAATGATCGGACCAGACCTGCTGGAAACGGCAATCCCAGCCATCTTCAAAACGATGCCATGTATTTCCGCCGTCCTTTGATCCTTCCACAACTACATAATCCCAGAAATTCCAGTCCCCGAACCTGGAATTGGACTCGCCTTCCTCGATATAGGCGATCTCGTCAAACCGCATGGCCATATCACCCGGATTCAGGCGGATGGGGACTTTCAAGGTTGCTTCCAGTTCCATGTAGGCATTGTCCCTGTTATAGGCAGGATACGGATGGTCGGTGTGTATGCCGAAGGAACTGAAGCCGTCCGGTTTCTGGAGGCTGAATCCATTCAGGCCAAAATCGTTCAGTCCGGACTCAAAATCGTTCGTATAGAGATCCACAAATTCCGGCAGATCCTCTACCTTGAACTCATGATAACCGGTCTCCGGATGGTAGGTCGTATTCTGGGCCGCCGACCCGTCCACAGCCTTTATCCGGTATTTAATGATGTCGTCCGTACTCAGCTGGCCTTCTGTAAAAACAAAATATCCCCGGTAATCCGACAGGGTATCAAAGGCCAGGTCAAAGGCAGCCTGGTCCACATCATTGATCTTGTATTCGACCTGGGTAACATCGAGTCCCAGATTATCAGAGATCTCCGCCCTCACTGCCACCGAATCATTGGAGAGGAGCATGTACTGGATCGGCATGTGTTCGATGGAAGGAGGCGTGTTGTCGGTCCCCACATAAAACCGGTAATAAAATTTGGGTGCCTCGGCAGGCATGGTATAGACCCGGTCGTATGAATCCTGCGTCTTCACATAATAGCAGACCGTGGTGTTGAGCTGTGAAACCGGGATATCTGCCTTGAACTCATCCGGCGTTCCGGTCGGGGACATGGCCACGGAATCCACTGTCTGGAATCCGTTAAAGGAATAAAAAAGAAACTGGGAGCTGGGCTTTATCCCCTTATCCCCATAGATCTTCGCTACCACGCTGAAGGGATCGCCAAGCGTTTCACGGTCCTTCAGGGTATCAAGCTGGATATAGGTATGAACCCAGCCGATCTCATAAAGCATATAGGTGGTGATGGGGCCCGGGTCATGAATGGCTTTGCCTGTTCCTGTACTGTAGGTCATCAGGGCGTCCCTTTCCCCGTTCGTGTAGTCATAGATCTGGTCCAGGTGGTACAGGCTGTTGCCCGGGCGCCAGGGATTGGGTATGAACATTTTAGGCGGCATAGTTTCCTCGGGCAGTTCCCTCGCCACGATGGGGCTGTCAAAATAAACGGGGGGCCTGGTGAGGGCATCCCCGAGTTTTTCCGAAGGCTGGGGAAAAAGTATCGTATCCGAAAGGCGCTGCCCGGTGCTGTTCTCAAAAAAACCATCGAATGCGGCCGGGATGGGAAGCCCGTCTCCCATCCCATCGTCGTCGACATAAAAATAACCGTAGAATCCGAGTCCATGGGCCATTTCATGCAGAACGGTGGAAAGAAAATCGTACGTGTTCTTAGGCGTTAGGCTGTCCGTTCCAAAATACCAGGGGATATTCTGGTTGTAGTATATGCTCATATCCGGATTGTCCCCGTTCATGTTGATCCCGTAAAATTTTTCGGCCAGGGCCTGGATATAGATCCGCTCCGGGAGGTAGCCGTTTTCATCCAGTATATAAGGCGGCCATGGGGTCCCGGTAGACGCGAGGGTCCCTTCGTCCTGGTCGGCAAATTCTATCTTCACATTGATGGGTACAGGAGAATAGATAAGGGATCCCCATATATCCGCTGCCATTTCCGCGGCAGCAAATGCATCCTGGGAGGGTGCGTTAATAATGGTGATATTGAATGTGGCACCTGCTTCCTGTCCCGATTTCAGGCGGGAAAGATAGGCTTCGGGAGGGGGTATGTACACCTCATGCGGAGTGGTTGAATAGTAGCATACGATGGAATCCATGTGCCGGGTATGAAAATGTTTTTCCAGGTGCTGCGCCTTCCCCGTAAATAACAATCCCGTTATAAGGAGCAGTCCCGCTCCCGCCATGACCCTTCGCGTTCTCATATATTTTCCTATTTTTGAAACCTCTTGCATGTCCCTGTCCCAGTTACAAAATTAATAATATGTACAGATTTATCCTGCAGGCTAAAAGTATTAACGGATTTTTAATAGTTTTTGTACTCGTTCAGTTCATTTCATGTACGGCCTTTCGGGGAATTTCCGGGGACAATATCGTCATCGAAATGGAAAAGACACCCTGCTACGGCCAATGCCCTGTCTACACCATTCAGATCGACGACAGGGGAAAAGGGTTGCTTGAAGGGGTTGAGAACATCCCTTACCTGGGACTCCATTCATTCCGGCTCAGCAGGGATGAACTTGAGGGACTCAAAATTGCCTTCGAACAAATCGGCTTTTTCCGTCTGGAAGACCGCTATTATGCCCATGTGACCGATCTCCCCACGACCTATCTGACTTTCCGCTCGGGTTCTCAGGAAAAAAGGATCATGGATTACCACGGTGCACCCGCCGAGTTGAAAAAACTCGAAAAACAGATCGCGGCGCTGGTTCTTTCAAAGAAAATGAAAAAAGCCAGGTAGGCCCATCCTCTGCCAGCAACGAAAGTGTTTTCGTTGTACGCAAGAGACAGGTGTTCCATGTTCTATGCCCCGGCATCCGCTTCCCCGGCACTGCGCATTGACAGGATGTCCCGGTCGAACATGTAAAGATGGTCACCTGCCAGCTTGAGCCTGTCGATAATGGCCTTCACCGATGCTTCTTCTTCGATCTGTTCGGTTACGAACCACTGGATCCAGTTATGGGTGGTATAATCGTTCTCATCCATGCAGACCTGTACGATCTCATTGATGGAAGCGGTCACATATTTTTCATGTTCCAGCACCTTGTCAAACATCTCACGGACCGTTCCGAACGCGGCCGGTGGCTCCTTGACCGCGGCGATCTTGGCCTGCCCGTCCCTTTCGTTGATGTACCTCACCAGCTTCAGCATATGTATTCGTTCTTCTTCGGCCTGTGCATAAAGCCACTCCGCAATGCCCCCCAGTCCCTCGTTTTCTGCCCAGGAAGCCATGGCCAGGTAAAGATGGGATGAATAGCCTTCCTTGTCTACCTGTACATTGAGAATATCTTCCACTTTTTTTGCTAACATTTCTCTAAGTTTTAACGGTTATCCATACTAACAGTTTTGCCTTACATATTGTTTATGATCTCGGTGCCAAATTCAGAGGTTTTCAGTTTTGTGGCTCCTTCCATAAGACGCTCAAAGTCGTAGGTTACCCTTTTGGTTGCAATGGCCTTTTTCAGTCCCTTTACGATCAGGTTCCCTGCCTCCTGCCAGCCCATATACTCCAGCATCATGACACCGGACAGGATAAGGGACCCGGGATTGACCTTGTCCTGTCCCGCGTACTTCGGTGCTGTTCCATGGGTCGCCTCAAATATGGCATGCCCGGTTTCATAATTGATGTTGGCTCCGGGGGCGATGCCGATCCCGCCTACGATCGCCGCCAGCGCATCGGATATATAATCCCCGTTCAGGTTCATGGTGGCAATTACGGAATATTCCGCCGGCCGGGTAAGGATTTGCTGAAGAAAAGCATCGGCAATAACATCTTTGATAAGGAGTTTCCCCTTCCCCAGGGCCTCATCCTGCGCCTTTGCGGCAGCGTTCGTCCCCTCCTTTTCGGCGATCCGGCCGTATTGCAGCCAGGTAAAGACCTTGTCCCCGAATTCCTTCTCTGCAACCTCGTATCCCCAGAGTTTGAATTGTCCCTCGGTAAACTTCATGATGTTGCCCTTGTGGACGATGGTTAGGGAGGGAAGCTCATGACGGAGGGCATGCCGGATTGCAGCCCGCACGAGTCGGAAGGTCCCTTCTTTTGATATCGGTTTGATCCCGATCGACGTGGATTCGGGGAACCGGATCTTGGTGACTCCCATCTCCTTTTGCAGAAAATCCTTTATCTTCTGGTTTTCCGGTGTCCCATTCAGCCATTCGATGCCGGCATAGATAT
>CAZVLG010000153.1:0-1514 GCA_964627835.1 uncultured Bacteroides sp. | reverse complement strand
GAATTTCCAATAAGTATCTTGATCATATCATCCATGGCCTGAAGGTTGCTGAATTAATAAGGAAAAGCGGAAAAAAAGGAGGTTATGTTCTGACCCAGGAACCATCTGAAATTACCGTCTATGACATCTACACCGCCTTTGAACCCGGTCTCTGCATAATAGAGTGCCTGGACAACGGGATCAATTGCAAACGTGAAGAAGGCTGCGAAGCAAAAGGGTTCTGGAGCAAACTGAACAACCTGATCATCGATCATTACAAATCGGTAACCCTGGCAGACCTGGCCTTCCGGCGCGAGTCCCTTGAGGACATACGATAGATTTAATCCCCGGGAGCCGACACTGGCTTTTGCATGAATATCCTGGAGCCGGAGGAACAGATCGTTCATTGTCCATCAAACCGCCTCAATGGTCGAGGGTGGTTTGGGAGCAATGTTGTAGGTTACACTTACAATGCCCGGAACCTGCCGGATGAGTTCATCTGCAAGCCCGGTAAGCATTTCGAAGGATAAATTTGTGGGGGTTGCAGTCCGCGCATCCACGCTGTCCCAGCAGCGAAGCTCGATCTGCCGGCCAAATTCCCGCCTGCCCCCCACCATGCCGGTTACCCGGTCTTCATGAAGAATTGCCATGTATTGAAAGGCTTTCGTATTTCCAAGCAGGTTTTCCACAATAGTGGTTGCCTTTCGGACCGTCTGGAGGCGTTCCTCCGTCACCTCCCCTATGATGCGCGCGGCAAGTGCCGGTCCGGGAAAGGGAATCCGGTCGAATAAGCCGGGCGGCAATCCCAGGGCTCTTCCGACTTTTCGCACCCCATCCTTTCGCAACTGGATCAGGGGCTCTATGATCTTATATCCAAAGGCTTCCTGTGGGTCAATCCCGAGCTGCTCAAATACATTATGCTGCCGCTTGATCCCCGCCACGGTTTCATCCACATCCGTAAGTATGGTTCCCTGCAGGAGGTGTTTTGCCTGGCTTTCCCTGACGATCCTTCCGAATACATGCTTGTAGAAGGTCTGGGTAATGGCTTCACGTTTCTCCTCCGGATCCGTGATGCCTTTTAAGGCTGCCAGGAATTCCTTGCGTGCATCGATGATCTCAACCTTCACGCCGAGCTTACGGAATACATCCACCACCGTTTCAGGCTCGAACTCCCGCATCAGCCCGTTCTCGATGAAACAGGTCTTAAGCTTACCGCCCAGGGCTTTGTGCCCGAGCATCGTCACGACGGATGAATCGACTCCCCCGGATAATGCATTGATGGCGATGCCGTCACCGACAACGGTGCGGATCATGTTGACTTTTTCCTCAATGAAATGTTCCGGTTTCAGTTCACCGGCTTTAATTTCTTTGGTCATGGTTTTATGGGATTTTGGTTATAAGTGTTTCTTAAGGTACGAATGTTTTCCAAAAACACCCTGCATTCCGACCCTGTTTTGCCGGGATTCATCATATACCGATGACGTCGATCTTAATGAAAAGCTTAAACATTGGGAGCATTTTTATAACTTTAACAG
>CAZVLG010000152.1:0-3963 GCA_964627835.1 uncultured Bacteroides sp. | reverse complement strand
TGAAAACTCCCCGATATTCAGGGTTCCCGATATCCGGACCCCCCTTCTCATCATGCACAACGATATGGACGGCGCCGTTCCCTGGTACCAGGGCATTGAACTTTTCGTGGCATTACGGCGCCTTCAGAAACCTGCCTGGATGCTTGTATATAATGATGAGGAACATAACCTGAGGAAATGGCCCAACCGTGTTGACCTCAGCATCCGGATGATGCAGTTCTTCGATCATTATCTGCAAGGAGAGCCGGAACCGGCCTGGATGAGCGAAGGTATCCCGGCCCTGGAGAAGGGGAGAACAGACGGATATGAACTGGAAAAGAAAGTGACAGGAGAATAGAGCATGGCAGGGTTGATACGCAGATTCAGGATGGGCTTCCTTTTATACGGGATTGTATTCGGCTTTGCAGGGATCCTTATACTCGCCATTCCCAAACCCGAGCTGCACCTGCTGATGAACCGCGGCCATACCTCCTTTCAGGATTTTTTTTTCCAGACCATAACCTGGCTCGGCGACGGATGGTTTGCCCTGGTATTGTCAGTGATTTTCCTCTTTGTCCGTTTCCGGTATTTTTTCATGCTGATCCTTTCGTTCAGTATTTCAGGACTGCTTGCCCAGTTCATTAAGCACCTGGTCTTCCCGGGTGCAATGAGGCCGGCTGAATTCATGGAATTGATGCCGGGGCTTCAGACGGTTCCCGGAGTGGACCTGTTCCATTCCTTCAGCTTCCCCTCTGGCCACACTACCACTGCATTTGCCATCCTCCTCCTGTTGGGGTTCATCCTGAAAAACAGGCCCTTATTTTTCTTCACCATGATCCTGTCCTGGTGTGTCGCCTTCTCAAGGGTATACCTTTCCCAGCATTTTCTGATCGATGTGCTGGCCGGCTCACTCCTTGGAACGCTTTCTGCTTTGTTTTTTTATTGGTATTTTCAAACGCTGAAACCGGAATGGCTTGACCGGTCACTCTTGAATATGTCGGGGAAAAAACAGAAATGAAGCTTGCGAGTGGACAGGAATAATTCAATAATCACAGACATCCTGATCGCCCTGGGGGCGCTGGTCCTTTTCATTCCTTTTCTGGGAGGAGTGCACCTGTTTGACTGGGACGAGATCAATTTTGCCGAATCTGCCAGGGAAATGATCCTGACCGGGAATTACCTGACCGTACAGATTGATTTTATACCCTTCTGGCAGAAACCCCCTCTATTTATCTGGATGCAGGTGCTCTCCATGAAAATTTTCGGCATCAATGAATTTGCCGCTCGTTTTCCCAATGTTATCTGTGGCATGTTCACGCTTGTGGTTCTGTTCCGGACCGGCAAACGGGTCTACGACGCCCAATTCGGCTGGATATGGGTCCTGGCATACATCGGATCCATACTTCCGTTCCTGTATTTCAAATCAGGAATTATCGATCCATGGTTCAATTTATTCATATTTACAGCGCTGCTGAATATGATCTGGTTCCTGGAGGCTGAGCGGGGACAAAAACAATGGCAGAACCTGGTCCTTTCTGCCGTCCTGCTTGGACTGGCCAATCTCACCAAGGGACCGGTCTCCATCCTGCTGTTCGGATTGACCATCGTCGTTTTCTGGATCCTCCATAAACTCAGGCTGAAGATCATGTGGACCGAAATACTGGCCTTTCTCGGGATATTGATGCTTGTTGGGGGAATCTGGTTCATCCTGCAGATCTCCATCGGTAACTTCGATATCATCATCGAATTTATCAGCTACCAGATCCAGCTTCTGAAAACGAGGGATTCCGGGCATGGCGGGTTCCTTTTCTATCACTTCATTGTCCTGCTGGCCGGGGTTTTTCCCGTCTCTGTATTTGCGCTCAAGGGATTTCGCAGGAGCTACTACGATTCGAACTTCCAGAAACGCTTCAAGATGTGGATGATCATTCTTTTCTGGGTGGTCCTTGTTACATTCTCGCTGGTGAAAACCAAGATCGTGCACTATTCCTCTCTCTGTTATTTCCCGCTGACATTCCTGGGTGCATATGTCTTATATAAGGTCATTCATAACCGGATCAAGAATTACCGCTGGCTGAATATCATCTATGCGGTTATGGGGATCCTGATCGGAACCGCTTTTATGCTGGTGCCGGTCCTGGCCAACAGGATCGACTGGTTGATCGAACTTGGATTCTTCGCGGATCCCTTTTCCCAGGCAAATATTAAATCAGATGTTCACTGGTCCGGGTTCGAGGGAATCATCGGCCTTGTATTCATACTGGGAATAGTAGCATCCCTCATCCTCTTAAAGAGGAATAAGAAACGCGCTTATATCGTAATGCTGCTCAATGTTACGGTTTTTCTTAACCTTGCCCTGATATTCACAGCCGCTAAGATCGAAGGTTATTCCCAGCGTGCGCTCATTGAATTCTGCAAGGACAGGCAGGGGGAAGCATGCTATGTCACAACGCTCGGAATGAAAAGTTATGCCTACCTGTATTACACGGCTAAACCCGTCCCCGAAAATGCAAATGCCGGCAACCTTGACTGGCTGCTGACCGGCGATATCGATAAACCTGCCTATTTCATACTAAGAAGCAAGACCCTGAGCTCCTTTCGCGAATATTATCCGGAACTCGTCCTGCTGTATGAGAAAAACGGATTTTCTTTTTGCATCCGGGAGCTTCCGGAATCTGTTAACGAAAATGAAAGGTAATGATCAAGGATAAGAAAATCAGCGTAGTCCTGCCTGCCTACAACGCGGAGAAAACCCTTAAAAAGACATTCAGCGAAATTCCTTTCGATATCGTTGATCATGTGATCCTGGTTGATGACAAAAGCAGTGACCGGACCCTGAAAGTGGCACGTGAGTTGGGCATTGAGCATATTATAGAGCATGAACGTAATTTCGGATACGGGGGAAACCAGAAATCATGCTATCGGAAAGCCCTCGATATCCACTCCGATATCGTTGTTATGCTCCACCCTGATTACCAGTATGACCCGAGGCTGATCCATTCCATGTGTTACATGATAGCCAACGGTGTTTACGAGGTGGTCCTCGGCTCCAGGATCCTGGGAAAGGGAGCACTTAAGGGAGGCATGCCTTTCTATAAATACATAGCGAACCGCTTCCTGACCCTTTTCCAGAACCTGATGATGAACCAGAAACTTTCAGAATACCACACCGGTTACCGCGCCTTCTCGTCCAATGTACTCCGAAGCATTGATTTCGATGCAAACTCGGATGATTTTGTTTTCGATAACCAGATGCTGGCCCAGATCTTTTATGCAGGTTTTGAAATTGCAGAGATCACCTGTCCCACAAAGTATTTTGACGAAGCCTCATCCATTAACATTTCCAGGAGCATCAAATACGGACTGGGGGTACTGGGAGTGTCGCTCAGGTATTTTCTTGCCCGGAAAGGGATCCGGAAAAGCAGGATTTTCAGGAAAAAATCCCTCTGAAACCAGATCATCTGCGATCTGTAAATGACGGAATTCAAGGGAATTCCTCGGGATTTTATTATTTTAGTGACAAACCATAATCAAACACAATGACATCACGAATTTCAATGCTCATTATCCCCGGGATGATGATCCTGTTGCTTTCCTGCGCTTCCCGTGAGCAGGGGCCATGGAAACCTCTCTTTAACGGGAAGGATCTTTCAGAATTTGATCAGTATGGCGGGAATGCCCTGTACCGGGCGGAAGACGGAACCATCATCGGCACCGCGGCTGACTTCAAAGAGAACAGCTTCCTGTGCACAAAGCAAAAGTACGATGACTTTATTCTTGAATTTGAAGTAATGGTGGATACCTCCCTGAATTCGGGTGTGCAGATCCGCAGCAGCGCCTACCTGAATGGACGGGTGCATGGTTACCAGGTGGAGATTGAGGATAAGCACTGGCGTTTATGGAGCGGTGGAATTTACGACGAAGCACGCAGGAATTGGCTGTTTGACCTGAGGGATAATGAACCGGGCAGGCAGGCATTCCGGA
>CAZVLG010000151.1:0-9824 GCA_964627835.1 uncultured Bacteroides sp. | reverse complement strand
TCTCGGGTACGAATCCCATGAAATATTTAGTAGCTACAAGGGTCCTGGCCACCACACTGATGGTCCCCATCCTGGTATTCTATGCGGACGGAGTGGCCTTCCTGGGCTCATTCATCGGGGTAAACATGGGCAATACCATTTCGCTCAAACTCTTTCTCACCCAGGCCCTTGACCAGCTTTGGTATTTCGACGTCATCCCGGCCACCATCAAAACTTTTTTCTTCGGGTTTGCCATCGGGATCATCAGTTGCTATAAGGGGTACAACGCAACCGGGGGCACCCAGGGAGTCGGGGTGGCAGCCAATACGGCCGTAGTGGCTTCTTCGGTCGTTATTTTCATCCTTGACCTGATCGCCGTCCAGCTCACTGAAATCATCATATGACCGGAAACCAAAAAAATAGCGAAGCCGTTATCCGGGTCCGGGACCTTTACAAGACTTTTGAGAACAAGAAGGTCCTTGAGGGGGTCTCCCTGGATCTTTACAGGGGGGAAACGGTAAGCATACTGGGGCGCTCGGGGCAGGGGAAATCGGTTATGATCAAGTGCATGGTACGCCTGATCATACCCGATGAAGGAATCATCCGGGTCCTGGACCAGGATGTCATGGAACTGAAGGAACATGAGTTGAACCAGCTGAGGGCCAGGGTCGGTTACCTGTTTCAGGAAGGGGCCCTGTACGATTCCATGACCCTTGCGGAAAACCTGTTGTTCCCCCTGGAAAGGAACAAGCACGGCCTGTCGCCTGAACAAAAACAGGAGCTGGTGGAAACCACATTGCGCAGCGTGGACCTGCTGGATGATATAGATACAATGCCTGCTGAGCTTTCAGGGGGAATGAGGAAGAGAGCGGGACTTGCAAGGACGCTGGTGCTGCAGCCTGAGATCATCCTCTACGATGAGCCGACGACTGGACTTGATCCCTACACCGCCCGCGATATCAATGAGCTGATCGTCCGCATCCAGGAAATCTACAATGTGTCATCCATAGTTGTGACCCACGATATGAAGTGTGCAAAAAGGGTATCCAACCGGATTTGTATCCTCCATGAGGGGAATTTCATTGCGAGGGGAACCTTCGAAGAGCTTGAAAAACATGAGGATGAAATTGTCAGGAACTATTTTACCTAAATCAAACACATGAAAAGCAAAAGGCAGCAGAACATCAGGCTCGGCATGTACATTGCCGGGGGAGTTACGTTGTTCATCCTGATCATCTACCTGATCGGCAGCAAGCAGAATATGTTCAGCACCAACGTAAAGATCACGACGGTGTTCAGGGATGTAGTGGGCTTGCGCGAGGGGGCCAATGTACGCTTTACCGGGATCGATGTCGGAGCCGTCAGCAAACTGACCATTATGACGGATTCATCGGTACTTGTGGAAATGGCCATTGACAAGAAGGTCACCCCCTTCATCAAGAAAAACTCCATTGCGACCATCGGTTCCCAGGGACTCATGGGCAATAAGCTGATCATCCTTCTCCCGGGCAGCCCGGACCAGGAATTCATCGAGCAGGGGGGTAACCTGCCCTCGGTTCCCCCGGTCGAAGCCGACGACATTTTACGGGAGATCAAGACCTCAAGTGAACGGATATCCGTTGTATCCGGCAACCTGATCGACATCACCAACAAGATGAACCGGGGGGAGGGTATTTTCGGCAAGATCTTCACCGATACTGCCTTTGCCGCCAATCTGGCAAAAACAAGCCATAACCTGCGTGTCCTGTCTGACGGGATCAACCGGGGAGAGGGATTCATTGGGAAGCTGCTGGCCGACCCTGTTTTTGCGGCGGACCTGGATTCAACGGCGCGGTATATAGCAGATATTTCCTCTAACCTGGAAGGCATCACCGACAAGGTTAATCGGGGGGAAGGGATCTTCGGCAAACTTTTCACCGATACGGCATTTGCGGTAAATATCTATGAAGCCAGCCTGAATCTCAGCGCCAGCACCCGCAACCTGGAGGAAGTGACCGGCAACCTGATCACCCTGACCGAAACTATGAATGCCGGCCAGGGTACCTTCAATAAAATGCTGGTTGATTCGGTATTTGCCGACAGCCTGGACGTGGCACTTCGCAACCTGAATGAAACCCTGGTCGAGGTCCGGAAAGCTTCCGAAGCTTTGCAGCATAGCGGCATGGTCCGTGCATTCTCGAAAAAATCAAAAAGACAGGCAGAAGAGGAGGGCGATGCCCTGAAAGAACAGGAAGAGCAATAGGTCCGGTCCTACCGGTTTTACTGCTGCTCGACGGGGATTTCAGAGACCTTCCCGTTGTAGGATATCGTGCTGCGGTAATCCATGACAGCCTATTCGATTTCCCGGGGCTGTCCCCGGAAGGTTCCGCATGCATCGTAATAATACCAGTAGGTCTGGGTATGGCCCGAACTGAACTCCCAGTGGATTTTTACCAGGTTGAAATCCCGGTCATAGCTGAACTGCACCCTGGCATCAAATCCGTCCTTACCCGAGAAGATCGCTCCGGTCATCAGGCCTTCGGCATTGTATTCAGGGATCAGGATCCCGTTCAGCCAACCGTCTACATTTTCATACTCGCCCTGGATCAGGGTACCGTCTTCATACCGGTAGGCCTCGGAGCCGGAGCTGCCGTCGGACCATTGAAAGGTCCTGACGAGCAGTTTTCGCTCCACGCTGTACCAGTAGAGGAAATCCGTCTGCCGCTCGTCCCCGTAATCTCTCAGCGACCTATCCAGCAGTCCCGCTGAATCGTATTCGTATGTGGTCAGGGTACGGAGGCCGTCGGAGCGTATGAATTCCTTGCTGATGAGTTTCCCGGTTTCATCGTAGGTGTAATGGGAAGGCCCGCCCGATTCCCCGTTGAAATCATAGTATTCACGGGAAACCCTGAACCAGGGACTCTCACGTATGAAAACATTGGATGAGGTAAAGGTCTGCGGGGCGGCTTCCTGGTATTCGTACCGGAAGGTCTGGCTCCATTGCCCGTTGAAATCCCAGTGTTCCATAACCAGCAACTCATCTTCGTACCGGTAGTCAATCCTGCCGATCTGCAATGAGTCACGCATCAGCTTCGCAGCGGTTCTTTGCCCCTCTTCCCAGATATAGTGGATGTCCCCGTAAAACCAGCCATTTAAACCCCTGCAGTCTGCATGGTCAAGCTTCCCGTCCTCATCATAGAAATAATTCACCATACCGGTCACGCTGTCGGATCGGCTGAAATCCTCCCGCATAAGATTGCCCCCCGGGTCATACTCATAATGCTGAACCGATTGCAGTCCATCGCTATATTGCCTCGATTTCACCAGCAGCCTGCCCGCTGAATCGAGCGTGTAATGATTCAGTGAACTCCGTGAGCTGTCCACAAGATGCCAGACGGCCATGTTATTCTGCTCGTTGCGGTCATAATAAAAATGGGTGATGCCGTTTTCGCCGCCGGAATTTACATAATGAAGCCTGACCAGCCTGAATTCTCCGGGCGGCAGATCGGAGCTTCCTTCCGGTGACCTGCTGCAGGAAGCCAGGAACATGCCTGCAAGGCAGGTCCCCGTAATATACCATATTGCTTTCATAAGAGATAAAATTACGATAATATTCCCACAGGCCGGCCCTGACAATTTCGAATCTTCTTGACAATCTCGAATCTTCCTGTTAAATTGAGGAAAAATTCAATCCACCAGTCATGAAAACCCTTTTTGTATTAATGATCCTGGGAATATCCACCTTAAATCCCTCTGAAATGAACTTTACCACAGACATCTTCGAGACCTCCGGAGGAGATCTCGCCATCAGTTTCATCGGGCATGGGACCCTGATGTTCGAGTACAACGGCATGGTGATCCATGTGGATCCCGTCATGCGGGAGGCGGATTATGCGGAAATGCCGGATGCCGACCTGATACTGGTCACCCATGAACACGGCGATCATCTTGACCTGACGGCCATAGAGCATATCCGCAAGGATTACTGTCCCGTGGTAATGACCCGGACCTGCCTGGAACAGCTCGAAGAATTCCATGGAGCCGTGGTCATGGAGAACGGAGACGTGGAAACCGTCGCCGGGATTCCCATCGAAGCGGTTCCTGCTTACAATATCGAGCATAAGCGGTCGAGCGGCGAACCTTTTCACCCCAAAGGCATTGGCAATGCCTATGTGATCACGTTCGGCGACAAGAAGGTTCTGATCGGGGGAGATACCGAGAATGTTCCCGAGATCAAGGCTTTGAAAGATATTGACATCGCTTTCCTGCCCATGAACCTTCCCTATACCATGACACCGGAAATGGTAGCGGATGCTGCCCGTGCCATCCAGCCAAAAATTCTCTATCCTTACCATTATGGTAATACGGATCCGGAAGAGCTGGTAAAATTGCTGAAAGACGAGAAGAATATCGAGGTCAGGATCCGGGAGCTTCAGTAAGCCGCCGGGAAAGATATTTTCAGAATACAGATAAACCGGTCTTCGTGGTGAACAGCTCCAGGGCCATGATCCCGGCCAGGGAATTACCATGTTCGTTGAGGCCCGGGCTCCAGACCGCAATACTCATTTTCCCGGGTATAATGGCCGCAATTCCACCACCAACCCCGCTTTTGCCGGGCAGGCCGACACGGAAGGCAAACTCCCCCGCTTCGTCATAGAACCCGCAGGTAAGCATCAGAGACATCAGGCGCTTGGACTGGCTTTTGCTCAGTATCTGTTCGCCATTGCGCGGATTGATGCCATGGTTTGCCAGGTAAAGGAATGTCCTGGCCAGTTGCAGGCAGTTCATTTCGATGCTGCATTGATGGTAGTACATATCCAGCACCTGCTCGCAGGGATTTTTAATGTTATCATGTCCTTTCATGAAATTGACCATGGCCCTGTTGATGTGTCCCCATTCCTTCTCGGAGCGTTCTACATCCGGGTTAAATGAAATTGCCTCCCCGGTAAGCGAATGGATAAAACCCAGCAGATCCTTCAGGGCATGACCGGAGTGCGAGATCAGTACATCACATACGACAAGGGCTCCGGCATTGATCAGGGGATTTCTTGGTTTTCCCTTTTCGTATTCCAGCTGTACGAGGCTGTTAAATGGATTGCCGGTGGGCTCGACCCCCACCCTCTTCCAGAGTTGTTCGCCCAGCCGTGCAAAGGCCATGCTGAGTGTCAGGACTTTTGAGATGCTTTGAATGGTGAATTTATCCCCGGCATCGCCCACCGCGAAGCTTTCCCCCGAAAGGGTTTCAATGGCCATGCCGAATTTGCCGGGGTCCTGCCTTGAGAGCTGGGGGATATAATCCGCAACTTTCCCCCGTCCGATCAGGGGATTCACTTCTTCTTTTATAGACTCCAGAACCTGCTTTAATTCCATCCGGAAGGTTTTATTTACTCCTCAACGATTCAAACCAGAGCATTGCGCCTACGATGGCTGCCTCTGCGGCAGTTTCATGGTCGCCCTCAACCATGGTTAGTTCCACATTGGTCTTGCCCTGGCTCTCGTAGTAATCCTTTGCGGCTGAAGAGACAGTATACGGGACGGTTTCGTCCTGATCGCCGTGGATGAGGAGGACCGGGGCCGCGGGAACGTAATTCAGGAGGGAATTGGCCTGGAGGGCATCCTGTATATCCGTCTCGGCCCCGGACTGGTAGTCCCCGATAAAGTTCTCCAGCAACAATTCATCGAGCGAGGTGGGAAGGCCCAGGCTTATGGTATTCATCATCTGCGATCCATCGAAGTAATCCGGTATTTCACTGGCATAGGGCTCCTGGAAAATCTCGGACAGGCGGTTCCAGCCGTAATAATGATTGTAGGAATTCATCAGGTAGGCCATCAGGATCGGCCGCTTGTAGGTGCCCCGGGAAAAGATCGTATCCACGGTGGCCTGCAGGTCGTATGGACCGGCCAGGGGGGCAGCCGCCGTAACCTGAAATTCATCCGAATAGTTTTTTTCCATCTCATGGTGGGTGGCCATGGTAACATATCCTCCCTGGGAATACCCCGTCAGGTAAAGGCTCCCGTCTGTCAGCACTCCCTGTGAGGACAAATAGGAAAGCGCTGCCCGGAGCATATCAATAACGGTAGTTGCCGAGTTTTCTGCAAGCAGGTAGGAGGGAACAATATAGGATTCTCCGAGTCCCAGGTAATCCGCCGCCACGCAGATATATCCCATCGAGGCAGCCACGGCACCGGCAAGTCCCGCATCCGAACTCCCGGCGCCCATGGAAGGCACCAGGTACCTCTGGGTCTGGGTGCCGTGCTGGAAAGAGATTATGGGAAATTCACCCGTGGTTTCGGGGATATAGACCGCTCCGGTTGCATTTACCAGTTTCCCGGCCGGATCGGGGGTCATATAGGCGATCTTGACGGCTTTTACATTGTATACCAGGGAAAAGGGGATTTGAAACTTGTTTATGTCCAGGAAATCCAGGATCTCCTGCGGGGTATAGACCTTGATCAGTTTGGTGGAGACAATGTCCGCCCGCTCGGCGGTTTTTGGCTGTTCCTTCTCACAGGAAACAAGGCAAAACAGCAAAAAAACAAGTGGGAGACTCAGCTTCTTCATGTAACCAAATTTACAATTTTATAAAAACAACTCTTGGCTTTGCATGGGATAATGCCGTAACTTTATATGGAAAACCATTAAACGATCCTTATGAAAAACTATCATTCCCTCAGAAACACCCTTTTTCTGCTCCCCCTGCTGATGTTCCTGGCCGCTCCGGTCCTGTCACAATCCACCAGCGAGGAAGCCAGAAAACTGCAGCGCCCGAAAGACAGCGGTGTCCAGGATTACGATGACTTCAAGAATTCTTCCTTCAATCTTTTACAGGAACTCCTGAAGACCGACGAAAACTATTCGAAGATCAAGGCAGACATCAACGGCTATGCTGAAGGGAGCCGGGAGACAACGGTTGACAATGTAAAAACCGATTACGGCCGGCTCAAGAAACTGAAGAAATCAACGGAAGTCATGGATGACCGGGTTAAAAGCCTTTCTTCGGAAGGAGAGGAACTGTTAAAAAACGCCTCCCAGGTAAAACCCGTCACCAAGGTCAAGGCGGTTACCGATAATACCAAGAAATCAATGAAAGCGGTGGATTACTCAAAGTCCATGATGAACGAGATCACCGCAGAGGTCACGACGGACATGGAGACGCTCTCCGGGAAGCTTGCCGAGATGGGGGAGAAAGTTGATGAGGAGGAAGAATAGCTGAATTTCAGGGTCCCGGGAGGGTTCCCGGGGACCGTCCTTCCATCGGGGACCGTCCTTCCGTCAGGGATCCGGGATCATCATTCCATCGGGGATCCGGGATCATCATTCCATCGGGGATCCGTGAGGAGGCGAACGACGAATCTTTAATACTACCGATATGCCAACGTATGTCCTTTTAACCAAGCTATCGCCCGCTCTTTCACAACAGATGAAAGAAAGGGCCGAGTTGGGCAGGACCTGGCTTGACCAGGTAAAGAAAACCTGTCCGGAAGTTAAGTTCATTGCGCACTACGCCCTGCTGGGTCAGTTCGATTTCCTGGATATTTATGAGGCTCCGGATGAAATGACGGCTGCCAAGGTATCCATCATCAGCCAGGCAAACGGGGCCTTCCAGGCTCAGAGCCTGCCTGCCATACCTTACAAGCAATACCTTGACCTGATCGGGGAGGTTTGATCATCCGGGGATGGTTGGGAGATGTTCGAGTCCCCGGTCAATCCGCAGCAGTACTTCCTCTTTACCCAGGACTCCCATCGTATCCATGAGTCCTGGTCCAAGGTTTGACCCTACAAGGATCAGCCTCAGGGGATTCATGACTTTCCCGAATCCGGCACCCAGGTTTTCCGACAGTCCCCTGAGGGCAGGTTCGATTTCGGAAGCCGTGAAGGGATCTGTCGATTCAAGCAGGGTCCTCACCTCTGTTACCAGCGAAGCGGTTTCTTCCTTCCAGACCTTCCCGGCCACCTTTTCATCATAGCGGTCCGGCCTGGTAAAGAAAAACCAGGATTGTTCCCAGAGCTCAGGCAGCAGGAAGGCCCTTTCCTTTACCAGTGAAAGGGCCCTGGCCGTATAGCCCGGATCAAATTTCAGTCCCCGTCTATCCAGTTCCTTCGTGCGGAACCATTCCGCCAGTTCCTCGTCCGAGCGTTTCATCAGGTACTGGTGGTTGAACCACCTGGCCTTTTCGGGATCGAACCTGGATCCCGCCTTTACGATCCGTTCAAGGCTGAAGGCCTGAATGAGCTCCTCCATGCTGAAAATCTCCTGCTCGGTACCGGGGTTCCAGCCAAGCAGGGCCAGGATGTTGAGGAATGCCTCCGGGAAATATCCGGCCTCCCGGTATCCTATTGAAACCTTTCCCTTGCCGGATTGGGGCCACATTAATGGAAACACGGGAAATCCGAGCCGCTCCCCGTCCCGCTTGCTGAGCTTCCCCTGCCCATTCGGCTTCAGGGTGAGCGGCATATGGGCAAACTGAGGTATGCTGTCCATCCATCCGAATCCCTGATACAATAAAAAATGCAGCGGCGTGGAAGGCAGCCATTCTTCTCCCCGGATGACATGGCTGATTTTCATAAGGTGATCGTCGACGACATTGGCAAGGTGATAGGTCGGCATGCCGTCGGCCTTCAGCAGGATCTTGTCGTCCAGGGTCCTTGCATTCACCTCCACCCTTCCCCGGACAATATCATCGAATTCAATCCAGTGGTCATCCGGCATCCGGAAGCGTATCACATGGGGGATCCCGGCATGGATCTTTTCCTTTACTTCTTCCTCCGGCAGGGCAATTGAATTATTGAGCCGGTCCCGGTTAAGGGCATTGTAGGTAAAGGCTTTGTTGGTCTTTTCGGCTTCTTTCCGAAGGGCATCGAGCTCCTCCGGCGTATCGAATGCCAGGTATGCAAGTCCCCTGTCAACCAGCATGGCCGCATATTCCCGGTAAATTTCCTTTCGCTCGGATTGCCTGTAGGGACCGTAAGGGCCGCCGGCCGTGAATCCCTCGTCAAATCCTATTCCGCACCAGTCCAGGGCCTCGATAATATATTCCTCGGCACCCTCGACATACCGGGCCCGGTCAGTGTCTTCGATGCGAAGGATAAACGTTCCGTTGTTTTTCCGGGCAAATAAATAATTGAACAGGGCCGTTCTGACACCCCCTATATGGAGGGGGCCTGTGGGACTCGGGGCAAATCGTACTCTTACTTCAGGATTGCTCATGAAATCATATTTGGGCAAAGATAATCAGAAAAGCACTAATTTAGGGAACCAAACCTGGCAACATGAGGCTGATCTACGATCTGGGCATCCGGATGTATTACCTGCTCATTCTTCTTGCTTCCGTGTTTAATCCAAAAGCGAGGCAATGGATACGGGGGAGAAGGGGACTGTTCCTTCGAATTGCCCGGGAAGTGGATCCGGCCCAGCCTATGCTCTGGTTCCATTGTTCCTCGCTCGGGGAGTTCGAACAGGGCAGGCCGGTGATTGAAAGGATCCGCCGGGAAGTACCCGGGAAAAGGATCCTGCTTACCTTTTACTCCCCTTCCGGATACGAGGTCCGCAAAAACTACGATGGAGCGGACCATGTTTTTTACCTGCCACTGGACACAAGAAAGAATGCCAGCCGCTTTCTTTCCCTTATGAAAATTGATGTGGCCTTTTTTGTAAAATATGAATTCTGGTATCATTATATAAATGAACTACACAAAAGAGGTATCCCTTTGTACCTGGTTTCGGGAATTTTCAGAAAGAACCAGGTTTTCTTTGCCTGGTTCGGGGGTTGGTACCGGCGTATCCTCAGGAAATTCAGGCATCTCTTTGTACAGCAGGAATCCTCCCTTGAATTAATCGCATCGATCCGTATCAAAAATGCCTCTG
>CAZVLG010000150.1:0-4885 GCA_964627835.1 uncultured Bacteroides sp. | reverse complement strand
AGAACGGGATCCGTGTCCTGGTAACCGACTACTGCTCCACACCATCCCGTATGGATGGTTCCTATGCCCGGAACCATTCCCGGGGATACATCTCCTTCGCCGCAGATCACAGGGAGCTTGACAACATCCCCTCATACCCTTCTTCCCCTAACCATGAAAACGCAGATTCCATCGAGGATCTGTCGGATGCAAAAAACTTCCTCTACCTGATTAACCCGGAACTTTTCGGGGGAAAACAGGATTTCATCCAGGCCATTGCCGCGAGCAATTACGACCTGCTTATCATGGACCTCTTTTTTGACGAGGGAATAAGTTTTACCCCCGAAGATCTGACTCAGCTTCGTGATAAAGCCAACGGTGGAAAGCGTCTTCTTATCTGCTATATGAGCATCGGGGAAGCAGAAGACTACCGCTACTACTGGAATTCGAGCTGGGAAAAAGACCCTCCCGGATGGATGCACGGGGAAAATCCTGACTGGGAAGGGAACTTCAAGGTCTTTTACTGGGAAAGGGAATGGCAGGATATTATTTTCGGAAACGAGGGATCCTACCTGAAAAAAATACTTGACGCGGGTTTCGACGGGGCCTACCTGGATATCATCGATGCCTTCGAATACTTCGAGGAACTGAAAGATTAGGTCTCATTCCCGATTCGCAGTCAGCTCTGAATATGGTCAGGCTACAGCCAGGAAGAAAAAAGCTGCCCCCCCGCAGAATTATTATGTACCTGCTGATACTCATCTTTTTACTTCTGATCATGTTCCTCTGGAGCCGCTAGAGCAATTCATTTCAGCATTTTTTATCCTTCCACAGTAATGATATTTCGGCCCTCCCTGCATTAAGGGTCAACGGATTCGTTGTTTACCGTTTTTTATGGCCGGGGGACGGGCCATTTCCCGGTTTTTATTCATTCTAAAATACATCAACATGAAAGAAACATTGAGAATGCCTGAACATTTCAGCCCTCTTCACGAAGGAGAAATGCATGAGATCCACGGAGGGTTCCTGGCTGCCATTTTGGCCGGGCTGATCATTGCAGCCGGTACGGCGATCATCAACGACTGGGATAATTTCAAGCGCGGCCTCAGGGGGCTGCCGGAGATTAAGTGATCCCGGTCATCGAATCATTTATTAACCAATTCAAATTTTTATGAAGAAAACAAATTTTCTGCCACAGGATTTCCGGGAGCTTCGGGATGAGGAATATCTCGCCTGCACCGGAGGGGGATTTGCTTATGACGTTGGCCGGTTCTTACGCTTTGTAAGCATTGCCGGTCCATTCGGAACATTTGCCCCGGCCGCCATGCTGGACGCATTGGTGGTGAATGCGCTTTAATCTTTAGCCAGATTCAAGGGAGGGGGGACTGCCCCTCCCTTTTTTAAAACCCGCAAAGCCATGAAAAAGAGATACCCCCTCTATACCCTGCTGATAATCATCGTTTCGTTCATCGTGTTCAGCCTTGTTTTCAGGTATTGGGACATCATTAAGAACTGGATTTTCTGATCTCATCAGCCATGCCTGATAAGGGTTACTCCGGGGAAAACATAAGGGACCATCTCCCCGCCTACCTGGTATCCATCCATCCGGGTGGACATGCAGTCTATCTGATGGCCATCCTGCTGGTGCTGTCCTTCATGGCCAGCCTTCCCCTTGTTTCCGTGCAGGTATCGGTCTCCGGCCGGGGAATTATCCGTCCCCTTCAGGAAAAAACAGGCATAATCGCCACCACTTCGGGGATTGTAGACCGGGTATATGTCAAAGAAGGTGAACGGGTACAAAAGTCGGCACCGCTTCTGCAGATCAGGTCGCACGAAACAAGGGAGAACCTTGAGTCCCTCCTCAATGAACTCCGGGAAGCTGAACTGCACCGGCAGGATCTTGGGGGACTGACATCCCTTCCGGTAAGGATGCCCGTTTCAAGCAGGTATAAAGGAGAATACCAGGAGTACCTGGACCGCCTGGATTACCTGGACCTGTTGCATAAAAAAGCCAGCAGGGAATTGGAAAGGAATGAGGGACTATACAGGGCAGGTCTTATCAGCGGGAAGGAATACGATGACCTGGTTTTCACGGCCGGCAAAGCCGAAAAGGAACTGGATAGCTTTAAAAGCCAATCACTCAGCAGATGGCAGGACGAATACCACCGACAGCTTGACCTGTTAAGGGAACTCCAGATGCAGATACGTAATACGAAGGAAAAAATACGGCTTACAACCGTCTGTGCTCCCGCTACCGGAAGCATGGTCGAGTTCAAAGGGATCTTTGAGGGATCGGCCGTGCAGGCCGGGTCCGTCATCGGGGTCCTGAGCCCCGAATCCGATCTGATCGGGGAGTTTTATATCTCCTCCGGAAATATAGCATTTATTAATAAAGGACAGGAGGTAAACCTCCATCTGGATGCCTTTAACTCCAGGGAATGGGGCATTATCCAGGGAAGGATCTATGAGATATCCAGCGATTTCCTGCTGTTGGACAAACACCCGGTATACAGGGTAAAGTGCCGGCTCGAAAAAACTGAGCTGAACCTGAAGAACGGGTATGCAGCCGGACTTAAAAAGGGAATGACATTCCAGGCCCGCTGTCTGGTAACCCGGCGGACACTCTTCCAGTTGCTCGCCGATAAAGCCGATAACTGGCTAAACCCGGCAAAGTTTCAACAGGAAATCAGCCCGGTTCCATAAATCATATAACATGAAAAAGATCAGGGGAGTTAGGCAACATGACCGGAGCGATTGTGGTGCAGCCTGTCTCTGCAGCATCGCCAGGGCTTTTGGCTACGATATGCCCCTGTCAAAGATGAGGGAGCTGGCCTCAACGGACCGTAATGGAAGCAATGTCATGGGCCTGGTCGAGGCCGCCGAGAAAATGGGATTTTTCGCACGCGGCATCAAGGGACCGCCGGAAGCCCTGAAATCAGCCCCTGTGCCTTCGATTGCCCACCTGAAGACGGACAGGAACATTTACCATTTTGTGGTCCTCACCAGGATTGGAAAACAGCATGTGAAATATATGGACCCGGAAAGCGGAGACATTAGAAAGGCCCGGTGGAATGATTGGGTCAGGCAATGGACGGGTGTCCTTGTTATCATGGCCCCGGGACCTGCATTCAGCGAAAAGAAAGACAATCCATCCCCCGCTTCCCGCTTTTTCGGACTTGTGAAGCCTTTCCGCCCCATACTGTTTCAGTCCCTCCTGGGAGCGGTCCTGTACAGCCTCCTCGGCCTCTCAACCTCGCTTTTCGTCCAGAAGATTGTGGATTTCGTACTTGTCAACCGGAACCTTAATCTGCTGAATATTATGGGGACGGCCATGATTATCCTGTTGCTGGTACGGATCCTTATCTCATGGTTCAAAGGGGTTCTCCTGATCAAAGCAGGGAACCAGGTAGATGCGGGAATGGTACTGGGTTACTGCCGCCAACTGCTTTCCCTTCCCCAGCGTTTTTTTGACAGTATGCGGACGGGAGAGATCCTTTCCAGGGTCAACGATGCGATCAAGATCAGGGTCTTTATCAACCAGAGCCTGGTCGAGGGACTTGTATCCCTCCTTACTATTATGCTGACCATGCTTGCAATGGCATTGTTCTCCTGGCAGCTCTGCCTGCTGGTGGCCTCTGCCCTGCCCCTTTATGCCATCCTCTATGCCCTGTTCGACAGGTTCAACAAAAAGGTCCTCCGCAGACTCATGGAGGAAACAGCCATGCTTGAATCACAGCTGGTAGAATCCATGCATTCCCAGCGGACCATACGGGCCTTCGGATGGCAGGCATGGTCTCTGAACCGAACCGCCGAGAAACTGACCCGGGTGCTTAAAATGAACTATCGCTCAGGGCTTGCAGCAATGCTTGCAGATCATGCAGGTGAATTGATATCCGGTATGCTTACCATCCTGTTATTGTGGACCGGTTCGGTCAGGGTCACCCGGGGAGTGCTGAGTCCTGGCGAGCTCATGTCTTTTTATGCCATGCTGGGATACCTGCTCGGTCCCGTTAGGAACCTGCTCAACCTGAACCGGATCCTGAGAGATGCGCTGATTGCTGCCGACCGCCTATTCCAGATACTGGATCTGAAAACGGAAACCAATGCAGGAAGCGGTATCCGTGTAAATACCATTCAGCATAACATCGAATTCTGCAGTGTTCGCTTCCGGTACGGAGCCAGACCTGAATTATTCCGTGACCTGAGCTTTAGCATTCCAAACGGGATGATGACCGGCATCGTCGGCAACAGCGGCTCCGGCAAAAGCAGTATAGCTGCCATGCTGAGAGCCGAATACCTGCCTTCAGGGGGAAGTCTGCTGATCAATAATTGCGATATCCGTCAGATCGACAGGGCATCGCTCCGCAAAAGAATTGGCATCGTGCCGCAACGCATCGAGTTATTCTCGGGAAGTATCCTGGATAATATTGCTCCCGAAGAAAAGGTACCCGATACCGAGAAACTATTAGGCATTTCAGAGCAAACGGGACTGATGCGGCTTATCAAACAACTGCCGGCAGGATTTTACACGGAGGTGGGGGAAGGGGGACTAAACCTTTCTGGTGGAGAGCGGCAACGGATCGCTCTTGCAAGGGCCCTCTACCAGGATCCGGAAATGCTGATCCTCGATGAAGCAACCACAGCCCTTGACCCGGTCAGCGAAGCAGAGATCCTTAAAGTAATTCATGAATTACGGGAAAGCTCGATGACCCTTCTCCTGATAAGCCATAAACTCAGCCTGGTCCATATGGCGGACCAGATCATCCTGATCGATGAAGGAAAGGCCCCGGAATCGGGCAGCCATCAGGAGCTTTTACGCCTGAATGGAAAATACAAGCGGATCTGGACGGTTCAAAACTCCTGGTAAATGAAGGCCCGGGTATCCTTTTTTTTGGTATTTTAAGCC
>CAZVLG010000149.1:0-2163 GCA_964627835.1 uncultured Bacteroides sp. | reverse complement strand
GTTCCACAATGCTGTCAATGAAAAAATACGTGTTAGTGATGACCTCGCTGCTCCCCCCTGACTCGTTGACCGCCACCGCGCTCAGGGGTGTTGTGGTCTGGATCTGAACGGGGGAAGCGTATAAATTTCCTTTTGACGCCGAGGGCCTGCTGCCGTCGGTGCTGTAATAAATTTTAAGGGAGGCATCCGATACCGTCAGTTCCAGGGGGAAGGCTTCCTTGCAAAAGCCGCGTTGTTTGCTGAAAACAGGTGGAAGAACGGAACTGCCCAGTGTGTTTTCTGTACCTGGACTGGGATCCGTGAAATAGGTATGCTGGGAGGCAAAGATACCGTAAGAGACATCCGCCCGCTGGGACGGGAACATGCTGCCATAAGAATAAGAGATGGTAAGTCCATCGGGTTCGACGATGGCCAGGTATTCGCCGGACCCGGACAGGGAGAAGTTGGTATGCAGGTTATTTGCAGGATCCGCCCGGTCTTTGCCGGAAGCAAAAACAAGCAGGTAGCCGCCTGCCTCCAGGCTCATATCCGGGAATTTCCATTTGATCAGGATGCCGGGATTATCGCTCAGGAACCATCCGCCGAGGTCAACGGCCTCCGTACCGGGATTGTAAAGTTCGATCCAGTCCGGGTATTCGTTGTCTTCATCGGCAAGGGTGCTGTTGTTTATGGCCATGAATTCCGTGATCAGGATTTTACCGCTCCCGGCTCCCTGGGCGCAAAGCAGCCCATTTGACGACAGGATCAGTACAGTGAAGAGTAATAAGTGTAATTGTCTGAATTTCATAATGATGAGATGATAAGATAATAGCTGGTTTCAGGCGGAATCCAGGTTCAGGATCTGCCTGGCTTCGCCGGGGCTGGCAATTTTAAATCCAAGGGAAACGATCAGCCGGGCGAGGTGTTCCACGAGTTCGGCATTCGATCCGGCCGTTTTCCCGGGCGCATAGTAAAAGGAATCCTCGAAACCGACCCTTACAACACTGGCTCCCATCGAAAGGGCGCAAGCCAGCAATGAAAAATCAGGCATCCGGTCATCTGTGAGTCCCCAATGAGCCCCATCCTCCACCAGCGCCTGCATAAAACTTAGGTTTTGCGGCCTTGCCGAAAGCGCACCATGGGTCCCCAGGCAAAAGTTAAAATGCAGGGGCCTGTCGATCACTCCCTCATCGGCCAGGAGCATGCTGGTTTCAACCATGCTCAGATCGAAACATTCCAGTTCCGGCTTCACCCTGCGCGCCTTCATCCTGTCTGCCCAGAAACGGATATCGGGCAGGGTGTTGATATATACGTCCTCGCCGAAATTAACGGATCCCATGTTCAGGGAAGCCACTTCAACGCGGGGATCCTCCAGGCATACGCAGCGTTCCTCCAGAGTCAGGTCCGCCAGTCCCCCGGTCGACCCCTGGATAACAATATCCGTCTTTGAGGTAACAATATCAAGCGTCCTTTTAAAAACATCCAGCTCAAATGTCTGCTCCCCGCTATCGTCTCGTACATGCAAATGCACCATGCCGGCCCCTGCTGCCGCGCAGTTTATGATCTCCCCGGCAACTTCTTCGGCACGGACCGGATTCCTGCAGCCGGCCGGGACCTGTTTCCCGGAATGGCTGACCGGAGCCACGCTGATGATCACCTTTTTATGCCCCTTGTTTACCATGTTTGAATATAATTTGTAAATCTATCTCTTAAAAATTATATTAGCAATAAAAACGTTTGCATATTACATAAAACTCCTGGTTTATAACAAATTTAAAAATAGGTAAATATAATATGTAAACGTTATCATAATTCATCAAGATTTTTGATTTCTGCCTGGTAAACACCCCTAAGGGTTTGATAATAACAATGAAAGGTATTTTCATCAAAACATGGCTGGTTGGATTTCTGGTACTGAGCCTTTCCTGCCAGCGGAAACCGGAGGTCCTTTTAATACCTGCGAATGATGACGGCAGAACCCGGTATGGTATGGAATCGCTTGCAGGCCGCCTGCGTGAATCCGGCTACAGGGTCAGTTACGGGGATAGCCTGATGGCAGGCTCTTCCGCCTGGCAGATCCTGGCGGGGCTTCAAAACGACCCTTTGCTGAAGATGCCGAGTGGTCAGGAAGGTATTCCCTCGGAGCAACCGGGCAGGGAAGGTTTTACGATCCGGTCGCAGCAG
>CAZVLG010000148.1:0-3521 GCA_964627835.1 uncultured Bacteroides sp. | reverse complement strand
CCACCGGTGGCCCGGAAGAGGAATCATACATCCGGGAAACCCGGCTTGAACTTTTCACCAACCGGTTTAAATTCATCGCCGAGAATATGGGCGCCATGCTGCAGCGCACTTCCTTGTCGGTCAACATAAAGGAACGGCTTGATTTTTCATGTGCACTGGTAAGCCCGGATGGCCACCTGGTTGCCAATGCTCCCCATATTCCGGTGCATCTGGGCGGACTGGGAGTCTGTGTCCGCAAGCTGATCGAGGGCATTGAAATGGGAGCGGGTGATACCATCATTACCAACCACCCGGCCTATGGTGGATCTCACCTGCCCGATATTACCCTGGTAACACCGGTCCATTCCAGGGATAAGGAACTGCTCGGTTATGTGGTCAATCGCTCCCACCATGCGGAACTGGGGGGTACCAGGCCGGCGTCCATGCCCCCGGATGCCGTGTCTCTCGAAGAAGAAGGCGTCGTTATTGAACCCTTCCACCTGGTGAAAGCAGGGAAAACAGACTGGGAGGGTATCCGTAGAATCCTCGAAAATGCACCCTGGCCAAGCCGGGCGGTCGAGGAGAATCTCGCAGACCTGAATGCCGCCCTGGCTGCCAACCGGGCCGGTGCCGGGGGACTCATGGAACTGGCAAATAAGTATTCCGCCGGGACGGTGATCGATTATATGAAGTTTCTCAGGGAGTATGCAGCATCAAAGATGCGCCGGACGCTTGAAAAAATCCCGGACGGATCCTATGAAGCCACCGAGTACCTGGACGACCAGAGCTGCCTGAATGTCCGGATAGAGGTCCGGAAAGAACAATGTACCATCGATTTCACCGGAACATCCCCAGTGCACCCGGGCAACATGAACGCAAACGCCGCTATTGTCAATTCGGTGGTGATCTATGTGCTGCGCCTTCTCCTTGATGAAACACTTCCCCTGAACGAGGGATTCATGGAGCCTGTCCGGCTAATTCTGCCGGAATGTCTGCTCAATCCCGATTTCAACCGCCCGCCGGACCAATGCCCGGCCATTGTTGGTGGCAATGTGGAGATCAGCCAGCGCCTTACGGACACCCTTCTGAAAGCCTTCGGGGTAGTGGCTTGCAGCCAGGGAACCATGAACAACATTATGCTTGGGAACAAGGGCTATAGCTATTACGAAACGATCTGCGGAGGTTGCGGGGCAGGGGATGGATTTAACGGGGCCTCTGCCGTGCATCATCATATGACCAATACCCGAATAACCGATCCTGAGATACTTGAGAACAGATACCCGTTGAGGCTGGTGGAATTTTCGGTTCGCAAAGGATCCGGTGGAAAGGGACGGTACAGGGGAGGAGATGGGGTCGTACGTATCCTGGAGTTTACCGAGGAATCATCCGTCTCCATCCTGAGCCAGCACCGGGTTGTAAAGCCTTACGGTATGAAAGGAGGCGGGGAAGGTAAACGGGGCAGGCAGTTGCTGGTAAGGGCCGGTGGGAAAAAGGAAAACCTGAAAGGCATCGATGCCATCAGTGCCGGACCCGGAGACAGGCTCATTATCAAGACCCCCGGTGGCGGGGGCTGGGGTGAAACCCCGCCCGGATCACGGTCCTGACCGACCATCCTCCCGATCCTGTTGAGCAACTCACCGGCTGTGCAGCCGGGGAGTTCTGTATCGCTGGACTGCCCGGTCAGTGGCAGTGCTGGAATCAGTAATGCTGCAAGCAGGGCGGCGATACGTCCCATTTCAGATCTGCAGGGAGTATTTCAGATCTGCAGGGAGTATTACAGATCTGCCGTATGGATCACTTTTCCTGCACCGGCCTTTATGTAGTGATCGCCGAAAATATCCTCGAATATGCGGAGGGTACCATCCCCGCTGCAGTGGGTCGGTGCAACATATTGTATGTCCAGGTTCTTGAAATCGTTTGCAATGGATTTTACTTCTCCGGCAGCTGTGCGCAGCAGATGAAACCCTCCCAGGACCAGGAGTACATCCTGTCCTTTTTCTTCGATTGTTTTATGAACGATTTCCTCGATCCCCGGATGCGCGCAACCGGTTATGATGACCATTCCCCCTTCCGTATCAATAACCAGGGATTGCTCAATGATCTGATCTCCCATTTCACCGGTTGTCCACACATGCTCCATGATCTCCCGGGCATCGCTTATCTCGATGGGGCGAGACCCCTTGTTCCTGATATCCGTCTTGATCTCATCCGGAAAGGAAGCAGGCAGAAAAACATCAATATCCGTCCTGGAATCCAGGAATTCAGGCAGTCCCCCTGTATGGTCCCAGTGAATATGAGACAAAACTACCAGGTCAACATCGTGCGGATCCTTGCCGGCGGCTTTGAAATTATGCATCAGGTTGCCGTCATCTCCCCCTGTATCAAATAAAATCGTCTTGTCCAAACCTTCCACCAGGCAGGAAAATCCCCAACTGCTTTTAAAATTCTCATTGAAATTATAATTATCATACAGGATGGTCAGGGTAAGGTCCGGAAGTGTTTCCATCTCATTCGAAGGTTTTGAAGGATCCATGGCAGGTTTGCCCGCGGTTAGCAACAGCAAACTGAAAATAATTGACAGGTTTTTCATATCGGGTCATTTTAAGGATTCGATTGGTTACTGAATTAAAATTAACCTGAATTACATGGAAAACAAAACGGATACTGATTTAATATGCAATTTTTTCTATTCACCCGGTAAAAGTGCCTGTTCATCGAAAAAATTGGGATTTTGTCGTTTGCTGCTGTTATTTCGAGCACAGGATTGAATGCGAAAATGAGGATCATCAACCGGGTGATCCGGATCCGCAGCAAAGGTCAATATTAAAATCAATGTTATGAAACCAAGAACCGTTCTTTTAATCCTGGGGATCGCAGCGATCGTTGTTTCGTGCATCCCCTCTCTTTACCCGCTGTACCGTGAAAAGGACCTGCTGGTGAACGAAAAACTTGTGGGGACATTCAATACGGGCGAGAATGAATACTGGGAGATCCGGCACCTGGGACCGGAGATGGTTAAGGGCCTGGAGGGGGACTGGAAGAATTACCGCTCGGGATACACTTACAAACTCTCGGTCACGGAAGAAAGCAGCACGGAGGAATTTGCCCTGCACCTGCTGAAGCTCGGTGGGGACCTGTACCTGGACTTTTTCCCCGTCGGTTACGAGATCCATCCGGATTTCCTGGCCATGCACCTTGCCCCTTCCCATATTTTTGCACGGGTCGAAGTATATGACCCTTATCTCGTGGTCCATTTTTTCGATATTGATTGGCTGGAGGACCTTATCAAAGAAAACCGCATCAAGATCTCCTATGTCGAGCTTGAGGACCGGTACCTGCTGACGGCCAAAACCGAAGAACTGCAGAAGTTCATCCTGAAGTTTGCGAATGACTCTACTACTTTTATGGAAGCGGATACGCTCCTGAGAATGCAATTAGCCGAACAGTATTAAAAACGAAAAAGTCATGAAAACAAGAACCGTATTCTTAATCGCAACCCTGTGTGTCCTGGCCAGTTCCTGCATTCCCTCCCTGTTCCCGCT
>CAZVLG010000147.1:0-14833 GCA_964627835.1 uncultured Bacteroides sp. | reverse complement strand
CCAGGAGCATTGTTTACGGGATCATGCGCGACCATGTGATTGAAACCAAGACCCTGCTGTCAGACGGATCGGTTTTCCGTTTCGGGGAACAAAACATCGGGGAGCAGTTAAATGAACTTGAGAACTCCGGGGGAAGGGAATACCAGCTTCTCAGCGGATTGAAGAGAATCATCGACGAAAATCAGGAAGAAATCGCCAGGGTGTTCCCGAAGATCATGCGCAGGGTGCAGGGCTACAACCTGGATGCGTTTGCAGGTGCCGACAAATGGAACCTGTCCAGCCTGATGACGGGTTCGGAAGGCAGCCTGGGATTGGTCCTGGATGCAAAACTGAACCTGGAGCCTCTGCCTGCCTTCAGGATCCTGTGTACCGTTCATTTCACAGACCTGTCCGAATGCATCCGCAGTGTGGTCCCCATTCTGGAACATCGGCCATCTGCCGTTGAGATCCTGGATGGAAACCTGATCAAAACGGCCAGGGAAAATCACAGCATCGCCTCGCAGACCGGCTGGATCGAAGGAGATCCCAAAGGAATCCTGATCGTCGAATTCTTCGGCGATTCACCGGAGGAAGCGCTGGTTAAGGCCGGGGGACTGGTACACGACCTGCGGGATAAAAATACGGGCTATGCCTGGCCCCTTTTGTCCGATCCGGATGAACAGGCGAAGGTCTGGGAGGTACGGAAGAACGGACTGGGACTCCTGATGCGTATCAAGGGCGAAGGCAAACCCATCGGTTTCATCGAGGATGCCGCGATACCGCTTGAATTCTTTCCGGAATACATCGAAAGGATTTATACATTCTGTAAACAATTGGAGGTGCCCGTGCTGATGTATGCGCATGCCAGTGTGGGACTCCTTCATGTACGCCCCGTCCTGAACCTGAAGGAGCAGGAAGATGTCGACAAGATGAAAACCATCGCCCGGCATTCCTTCGAACTGGTGAAAAAGTACGGGGGTTCCATCAGCGGGGAACACGGCGACGGACGCACCCGGAGCCCTTTTCTCGAAGAGTTTTTCGGGACTCAAATCTACGGGGCCTTCCGGGAAGTGAAAAACCTCTTCGATCCGGCTGGGATCATGAATCCCGGCATCATCGTGGATCCGGGTCCCATGGACAGCGACCTTCGCTACGGGGCTGCATATGGCTCGCCGGAACTGTCCACCCAGTACAAATACCGGGAAGAGGGCAGTTTTGCTGCGGCCGTTGAAACCTGCACCGGCGTCGGGTCATGCAGGCAGAATCTTGTGGGACTGATGTGCCCGTCCTACAGGGCTACAAGGGATGAGGAACATTCCACCCGCGGAAGGGCCAATGCCCTGCGCCTGGCCATGACCGGGCAACTGGGCACCGATGGATTGAGCAGTCCCCAGCTATTCAGGATCATGGACCTCTGCCTTTCCTGCAAGGGATGCAAATCCGAGTGTCCCAGCAATGTGGACCTGGCAAAACTGAAAGGAGAGTTCCTGCAGAAATACAGGGAAAAACACGGGACCACCCTCAGGGACCGGTTCATTTCCCGCTCCACGACCATGGCCAGGCAAATTTCCGGATGGAAGGCGCCCATCGTAAACGGGATCCAGAAGACCATGCTTTTCCGCAAGGCTATGGAACGGATGGCCGGTATCGACAGCCGGCGCATCCTGCCCTCCTATGCGCCGAAAACCTTCCACAGGTGGTTTGACAACAGGTCCGCCTCCATCGGAAAAACCACGAATGAAAAAACCTCAGGTGACCAAACCCCCAACGGCAAAACCCCAAACGGCCAAATCCCCAACGAACAAACCTCAGTCGGCCAAACCGCCAGCGAAGAAACCGCCAACGGCCCATCCCCCAACGACCAAACCGAAACCGGCCTTCCCCGGAAACGAGTCGTCCTGTTCGACGATACCTATATGAATTACCATGAAACCAGCGTCGGCATTTCCGCCGTTGAACTGCTCGAATCATGCGGGTACGAAGTCCTGCTTGCCAGGGCAGGCTGCTGCCAGCGGCCCAGCATTTCTCATGGTTTCCTGAAAAAGGCAAAACGGGAAGGCGAAAAAACCATGCGGAACCTGAAAAAGTATATCGACGAGGGACTCCCGGTCGTTGTGTGCGAACCGGGATGTGCTTCGGCCCTGACCGATGACCTTCCCGACCTGATCGAGGATGAGGAACTGGGCAGAAGCATCCGTGAAAATGTCACGATGATCGATGTTTTCCTGGAAAGGGAAATGCAGAACGGGAATATGGATACTCGGCTAAAATCTCCATACCGCAAACTGCTGATCCACGGGCATTGCCACCAGAAGTCGCTTTTCGGGACCACCGCGATGGAAAGGCTGCTCCGCAGTATCCCGGAACTGGAAGTGGAAATACTCGACTCAGGCTGCTGCGGCATGGCAGGATCCTTCGGTTACGAAAAAGAACACTATGACCTGTCCATGAAAGTGGGAGAAGACCGGCTTTTCCCAGCCATCCGGAAGATGGAAGATGATGCGCAACTGGTGGCCTGCGGGTTCAGCTGCCGGCACCAGATCGCCGATGCCACCGGTGTCAAGGCAAAACACTGGGTGGAAATACTCCGCGGGTCTGCCGGTGCTCCGGGAGACCAGTAGAATTATACGGATCCACGGAGTAAATCCCTAAATCCATACCCGCCCTGCTTCATGCCCCCCAGATGTTCCTCTCCGCTTAGCATCCATACCCACCATAAATTAACGCCGGCTGTAGATTCATACCTGCCATAGATACAAACCTGCCAGGCATTCCTGCCCGCCAGCTATTCATACCTGCCATAGATACAAACCTGCCAGGCATTCCTGCCCGCCAGCTATTCATACCTGCCAGCTATTCATACCTGCCATAGATACAAACCTGCCAGGCATTCCTACCTGCCTGATTTCCACCACAGATCATGCTTGACTGAATGAGAAAAATTATTATATTTATATTTTTATTTAGTCTAAATTGAAAGAGACGGGGATATTTTACGGGAGCTCTTCCGGGAAGACCGAATCGGTTGCCCTGCGGATCTATAAAAAAATTGGGGAGGACAGGTCCGCCGTCAGGGATATCGCCTCATCCTCCCGGGAGGATCTGCTTGCATACAGGAAGCTGATCCTGGGGACACCAACCTGGGGGATCGGAGAACTGCAGGATGATTGGGCGGACTTTTTACCGGGCATTGAAGAACTGGATCTTTCTGGCAGGAAGGTGGCCCTGTTCGGCCTGGGCGACCAGGAATCCTACCCGGACACTTTTGCCGACGCGCTCGGGATCCTCTATGAATCCATGCTTCTTACCGGTTGTGAGATTGTAGGTCCCTGGCCCACAAAGGGTTATGATTTCATGGAATCCGCTGCGGTAAGGGAGGGGATGTTTGCGGGACTCGTACTTGACGAGGAAAACCAGTCCCATTTGACCAATACGAGGATCGATTCCTGGCTTGGGGAGATCAATATTAAATAATACTTGTTTTAACAGTAAGAATCCATTTATTTTGCAGCTTTAATTACCGAATAAACAATAGGCCATAATGGAAGGAAATGTACTTTTTGCATTGGGACTGACGATGTTCGCGGGACTCTCGACCGGGATAGGCTCGGCCATGGCCTTTTTCACCAAAACGACCAATACGCGTTTCCTGAGCACCGCCCTGGGTTTTTCAGCCGGGGTGATGATATATGTTTCCTTTACGGAGATCCTCGGAAAATCTTTTGAACTTCTGCAGGAAAGCCACGGATTGTCAACCGGGAGCTGGTATGCCGTCCTGTCATTTTTCGGGGGGATTGCCATTATCGCAATCATTGACTCCCTGGTACCGACCTTTGAAAACCCCCATGAGATCCGGAAAGTCGAAGACATTCGCCTGCATGATGAAAGCGGAAAGAAAAGCGGGCTGATGCGGATGGGATTGTTCATGGCCCTGGCCATTGCCATGCATAACTTTCCTGAGGGACTGGCCACTTTTGCTGCCGGGATGACGGATCCCACCATTGCGATTCCCATCGCCGTGGCCATCGCCATTCACAACATTCCGGAAGGGATCGTTGTTTCGGTACCGGTGTATTACGCCACAGGAAATAGACGCAAGGCCTTTTTCCTCTCGTTTGCTTCGGGACTGGCGGAACCGATTGGGGGACTGATCGGATACCTCTTTCTTTCGGCTGTATTCAACGAGGCCATCCTGGGCGTTCTCTTCGGGGGTGTCGCCGGGATCATGGTTTTCATTTCCGTTGATGAACTCCTGCCCACAGCCAGGGAATACGGGCATCACCATCATGCCATCTACGGGCTTATCGGCGGTATGGCCGTTATGGCAGTCAGCCTGCTGCTATTCATATAGGTAAGAATGTCAGCGCTTCATACACATCACCATCATTCAAAGACGGGGATCAGTGAAAAAAATCTCCTGGCCGCAGTCGTGCTGAATTTTACCATCACCCTGGCCGAAGTGATCGGCGGCATCCTTTCGAACAGCCTGGCCCTGCTTTCCGATGCACTGCACAACCTGGGTGACGGCTTCGCTGTTTTGCTGGCCTACATTGCCCACCGGGTAAGCAAGCGCGAATCGAACATGCGGAAAACCTTCGGGTACAAACGGGTGGAAATACTGGCCGCCTTCATCAACTCCATCATCCTGGTGGCCATCTGTATTTTCCTGATCTACGAGGCGGTCGAACGCTTCCGCAATCCCGCACCCATCAAGGGGGCCATTATGTTCTCGGTAGCGGCCATCGGGCTTGCAGCCAACCTGGTGGCCATGATCCTGCTGAAGAGCGATTCGAAGAAAAACATGAATGTCCGGGCCGCCTATCTTCACCTGTTTGGCGATACCCTTTCCTCGGTGGTGGTCATCCTGGGCGGGATCCTGATCTGGAAGTTCGGGGTTTACTGGCTGGATCCGTTGATAACGGTCCTGATCAGCCTTTACATCCTGAGGGAAACCTATCTCCTGCTGAGGGATTCCTTCAATATCCTGATGCAGTCCGCCCCGAAAGACATTGACCTGGAAAGAATAAAAACCGAAGTAGAAAGCATCCAGGGCGTCGGCAACCTTCACCATGTGCACCTCTGGAGCCTGAACGACCGGCAGGTGCATTTCGAGGGACATGTGGACCTGGACCAGGACATGCCCGTCAGCCAGGCCGGAAAACTGAATGAAAAGATCAGCCGGCTCTTGCACGAACAGTTTGAAATCGACCATACTACCCTGCAGATGGAATTCGGCTGCTGCGAGGAGAACGAGCTGATAAACCACTGAACCCATTTTCTGAAATTTTTTTCGCTCCATTTCATTCACCCTAAAATCTTATACTAAATTCCAAGAATTCTGTAAAAAAGGATAAATCATTCTTTTTTTCTTTGCAATAAAATCATGATGCAATACATCGTGCAATATTTCAACGCCTTCGCGAACCTGAGCATGGAGATGGCTCCCTACCTGCTGCTGGGTTTCCTGTTTGCAGGAATTCTCTACGTATGGTTCCCGAAGAAAAAGGTCTATAAATACCTGGGCAAACCCAATTCGGCTTCCGTCATCAATGCCGCACTGATCGGCATTCCCCTGCCCCTCTGTTCCTGCGGCGTCATACCGACGGGGATCTCCTTTTACAACAGCGGGGCATCAAAGGGATCTTCGGTTTCCTTCCTGATCTCCACGCCCCAGACCGGTGTGGACAGCATCATGGTGACCTATTCCCTTCTCGGACTGCCCATGGCCATCGTAAGACCCATCATCGCCTTGTTCACCGGGTTTTTCGGGGGATTCCTGACCAATAAACTAAGCCGTGACAGGCGGAATGATCCGAAAGCAAAGGATCGGAACAGGGAGAGGGCAAATTCGGACGACGTGGAAAACGGGACAGCAGACCGCTCACTCCGGGGAATGCTACACTATGCATTCGTGGAATTCCTCGAAGACATTGCCAAATGGCTCCTGATCGGCCTTGCCCTGGCAGCCCTGATCGAAGTCCTGGTGCCTGAAAGTTTCTTCACAGCCTACCTGGGGAACGAGTACCTGGAGATGCTGCTGATCCTGGTGGCCGCCATTCCCCTTTATATATGCGCCACCGGTTCGGTGCCCATTGCTGCCATTTTGATGCTCAAGGGATTGTCACCGGGTGCCGCCATCGTATTCCTGATGGCCGGTCCCGCAACCAACGCTGCCACCATGACCGTGATCGGGAAGGTATTTGGCCGCCGCACCCTGATCCTGTACCTGATCTCAATCATTGCAGGGGCATACTTTTTCGGGGTTCTGGTCAACGAATTCCTTCCCAGGGAATGGTTCCTGGACCCTCTTGCGAATTTTCATATGGGTCCACACGAACACGGCATCCTGCCTGCCTGGTTGATGATCGGTTCGGCTATTTTGCTTGGGGGACTCATCCTGTATGCGCTGTACAGAAAGTATCTTTCAAAATATTTCACACCTCCCGAACCGGAACAACAACTTCAAATAACTACGGATATGAAAAACCTGGAAGTCATCGTAAAAGGGATGACCTGCAACCATTGCAAGGCAACGGTCGAAAACAACGTGGCCGCCATGGAGGGCATTGAATATGCCGAAGCCAACCTTGCAAGGGAAAACCTGGTCATCCGGGGTGAGAACATCGACCTGGAAAAGCTGAAGGAGAAGATCGAAAGCTTGGGGTACACATACGGGGGGCCGGCAGCATAGACCCTTTCCCCCACACGGTTTTATCCCCCGCTCCCTGTCATAATTCCCCTTGCCCCGGATCGGGATTTGTATTCATATTTGTTAACTTTGTGGTCCCGGATCGAACGGGCCCCCGGGACAGGATTATGCCCCGGGGACAAATATTCCGAAGACGGGGATATGCCCGGATGGAGAAATTCAGTGATCCGGATTAACAAGAGATAATTTTCTAAATCAAGGGATATGTATAAAGTAGTATTGTTAAGACACGGCGAATCTGCCTGGAACAAGGAAAACCGATTCACGGGATGGACGGATGTGGACCTTACCCAACAGGGGATACAGGAGGCCAAATCCGCCGGAAAGATCCTGAAAAAGGAGGGTTACGAGTTTGACATCGCCTATACCTCTGTTTTAAAACGTGCCCTGCGGACCCTCTGGATCACCCTCGATGAAATGGATCTCCTCTGGATCCCTTTTGAAAAAAGCTGGCGCCTGAACGAAAGGCATTACGGGGCGCTGCAAGGGTTAAACAAAGCCGAGACCGCCGAAAAACACGGAGAGGAACAGGTGATGATCTGGAGAAGGAGCTACGACATACCGCCCCCTCCGCTGGAGAAGACCGACGAGCGTTACCCGGGCAATTTCCCCATGTACAGGGACATGGATGAGAAGGATATCCCCACCACGGAATCGCTCAAGCTGACGGTGGACCGCTTCCTGCCTTACTGGTTCGACACTATCGCACCTACCATCAAAAGCGGAAAAAAGGTTTTGATCGCCGCACACGGAAACAGCCTGCGTGCCCTGGTAAAATACCTGGACAACATGTCGGAGGAAGCCATCATCAAGCTGAACATACCCACGGGAGTACCACTTGTATACGAACTCGACGAGGACCTGAAGCCTATCCGCCATTATTACCTGGGCGACCAGGATGCCATTGCCGCCAAGGCAGCCGCTGTTGCCGCCCAGGGGAAAAAGAAATAATCAGGCTCCCTGCATGGGCGGGCACTTCACGGTGCCATAGGAACAAAATACGCAACAGTCCCCTTTTTTAGGATTTGTAAAGAATGGAACAATTCCCGATTCATATCAAGCACATGGTTTGCCCGCGCTGCATCCGGGCTGTCAAGGATGAAGTTGAACGGCTGGGACTTGAATTCGAATCCATAAAACTGGGTGAGGTTGTACTTGCATCGAAGCCGGACGATTCCACACTTCAGCAACTCAGTGAAAATCTGGGCCGGGAGGGATTTGAAATCATCAGTGATCATAAGAGCCAGATAATCAATAGGATCAAGACCGAGATCATCAATGTGATCCATCACGGGGAAGAACTTCCGGCCCGTATGAACTTTTCTTCATACCTGTCGCAGAAAGTGGGTTATGAATATTCCAGCCTGAGCACCCTTTTTTCCTCCATAGAAGGCATGACCATTGAACACTACATCATCCTGCAGAAAATCGAGAAAGTAAAGGAACTCATTGTTTATGATGAACTGACCATAAGTGAAATCGCCTACATGATGGGCTACAGCAGCTCCCAGCACCTGAGCACCCAGTTCAAAAAAGTGACCGGTCTAAGTCCCTCGCATTTCAAAAAAATAAAAGGCATCAGAAGAAAACCCATCGACCGGGTTGAAGATGATGATCTCTAAGCCAAAATTTTGCACAATTCTCCCAGAATTATATAAATAAAGATGCAATTATCTTTATTTCTTTGCATAGTACGGAATTGTATCCGGTCATGTTAAACAAAGCTGCCCATATAGTACTGACAATGCTGTTGCTCATCGCAACCATCGGGTTGACCGTTGAGAAGCATTATTGCGGTACGAGGCTGGTATCGGTAAGCCTGTTCGGCGATCCGGATCCCTGCTGCGATACGGATGCGGGGTGTTGCCACAATGATAGCGACACCTTTGTGCTGAAGGCCGATTATACCACACCGCAGTCCCTTGCAGCATTTGAATCCTTCATCCCTGATGCGGTTGCACACCCGGCGGTTGTTCATTCCCTTGCTGTAAGCGAGAGGACCGATGGTCCGGAACACGCCGGATTGAGTCCCCCCATATCTGTCAGACCAAAACTTTCCAGCCTGCAGACATACCGTTTTTGATTTTGATTATCAAGCCCTTATTGGTTAACGGAACACCCTCCGCTGAATCGATTATTCCTTTAAATTTGTTAATCATTGTCAATAAAACCACGTATGTTAAATAAGATCATTCGCTTCTTTCTGGAAAACAGGCTGGTGACATTTATCGTCCTGGCAGCCTTTATTGCCTGGGGCATTGCCACCGCTCCCTTTGACTGGGAGACCGGTATATTTCCGAGAGACCCGGTCCCCGTAGATGCCATCCCTGACATCGGGGAAAACCAGCAGATCGTATATACAGAATGGCCGGGCAGGTCTCCCCAGGATATCGAGGACCAGATATCCTACCCCCTGACAACATCGCTGCTCGGTATCCCGGGGGTTAAATCCATACGCAGCAACTCCATCTTCGGGATCTCGAGCATCTACATCATTTTCGATGAGGATGTGGATTTTTACTGGAGCCGGACCCGTATACTGGAAAAACTCAACTCCCTTCCCTCCGGCACATTACCGGAAGGCGTCACACCTGCCCTGGGCCCGGATGCCACCGCCTTGGGACAGATCTACTGGTATACCCTTGAAGGCAGGGACAGGGATGGCAACCCGTCGGGAGGATGGGACCCGCATGAGTTGAGGACCATCCAGGACTTTTATGTACGCTACGCCCTTACTTCTGCCGAAGGCGTGGCTGAAGTTGCCTCGATCGGGGGCTTTGTCAAGGAATACCAGGTCGATATCGATCCGGACGCCATGAAGGCAAACGGGGTAAACGTTTCACAGATCATTTCAGCCGTAAAAAACAGCAACCTGGATATCGGGGCCAGGACCATCGAATTTAACAGGACGGAATACCTGGTCCGGGCCCTGGGATACATAAAGAGCCTGGAGGACCTGGAGAATTCCGTTGTTACGGTCCGGGACCATGTGCCCATACGGCTCAGCGATGTCGCTCACGTGAATTACGGACCGGCCACAAGGCGGGGTGGGCTCGACAAAGGCGGTTCGGAGGCTGTAGGTGGCGTCGTTGTGGCCCGGTATGGAGCCAATCCCATGGAGGTAATCGGGAACGTGAAGAACAAGATTGCAGAAATTGCGCCGGGCCTTCCTTCCAGGACCCTGGACGACGGTACCGAATCAAGGGTAACCATCGTTCCCTTCTATGACAGGACCGGCCTGATCAAGGAAACCCTTGGCACCCTGGAGGAAGCGCTGACCCTGGAGATCCTCATCAGCATTATCGTAGTCATCGTGCTGGTATTGAACCTGAGGGCCTCCCTGCTGATCTCAAGCCTTCTGCCCATCGGGGTGCTCATGACCTTCATTGTCATGAGGAAATCCGGGGTTGATGCAAACATTGTAGCTCTTTCAGGTATTGCCATTGCCATCGGGGTCATGGTGGATGTCGGCGTGGTTTTCACCGAGAACATCATCCGGCATCTCGAGATGCCCGGGAACCAGGAGGCCAGGGGGAGGAAACTGCTGACCGTTATTTATGAAGCGACCACCGAGGTGGCGGGTGCAGTTCTGACCGCCCTTGCGACTACCGTAGTAAGCTTTCTGCCTGTATTTGCTTTGGAAGCGGCGGAAGGGAAATTATTCAGGCCCCTGGCTTTTACCAAGACCTTTGCCATGATCTCCGCACTGGTAATCGGGCTTGTGATAATACCCACCCTGGCGAATGTTGTTTTTGCCATCCGGAAGCGGAAACTCAGAACCCGGAAATTCTGGAGCATACTGCTGATAGCGTCCGGAATTACACTCGGGATCCTCACCCGTTCCTTTTTATCCCTGGCCCTGGTTGCCATCGGCAGCAATAACCTGCTGGCCCATAAATGGCCGGAGAGAAGAAGGCCATTCGTGAACTACATCAACATTGGCATAACACTCCTGGTCGTGGTGTTTTTCCTTACGAAAATATGGATGCCGCTCGGTGCCCAGAACAGCCTGTTTGCCAATATTTTGTTCGTTTTTTCCATGATCGCAGTCATCCTGGGCCTGTTGATGACCATCGTACACTATTACCGCAGGATCCTGCAATGGTGCCTGGCCCACAAGTGGGAGTTCCTTGCCATCCCCATAACCCTTGTCCTGTTCGGGATCATCAGCTGGCAGGGCGTCGACCGTATCTTCGGATTTCTGCCGGATTCCGTTAAACAGACAAAGGCATGGCAATCGCTGGGACATGCGTTGCCGGGTATGGGAAAGGAATTCATGCCTACCCTGGACGAAGGGTCCTTCCTGTTGATGCCGACCACCATGCCGCATTCCGGGATACAGGAGAACATAGACGTCATTCGGATTCTTGATCAACGAATAAATTCCATCCCTGAAGTCGAGATGGCGGTCGGGAAATGGGGAAGGGTGAATTCAGCCCTGGACCCGGCGCCCACCTCCATGTTCGAAAATATAATCAATTACAGGCCCGAATTCATCCTTGACGAGGATGGGCACAGGATGCGCTTCAGGGTGAACCGGGACGGGGCGTATGTATTGAAGGACGGAAGCCTGTATGATCCCGGCAGGGATGGGTTCCGGCTTATTGACAGGGACAGCCTGGTTGAGGACGATAGCGGGAAATATTTCCGGCAGTGGCGGGATCACATCAAGTCGCCGGACGATATATGGGATGAGATCATAAGGAAGGCCGAAATACCAGGCCTCACTTCTGCACCCAAGCTGCAGCCCATACAGACGCGCCTGGTAATGCTTCAAACAGGAATGCGGGCCCCCATGGGCATCAAGGTATTCGGTCCCGCTCTGGAGACCATTGAAAACGTGGGACTCGAACTGGAGGGTCATCTTCAAAAGGTTGAGGGCGTTGAACCCATGTCGGTGTTTGCAGACCGGGTTGTCGGCAAACCATACCTGATCTTAAAGATAGACAGGAATGCCATTGCCCGCTACGGACTTAGCGTTAAGGACCTCCAGTCTGTCATCAGCAGTGCCGTCGGGGGCATGCAGTTGGGCACCACCGTAGAAGGCAGGGAAAGGTTCCCGGTCAGGGTCCGTTATGCACGGGAATTCCGCGATAACCCGGAGGATATCAAAAAGATCCTGGTCCCCACCCCCGCCGGCAACCAGATCCCCCTGGGGGAGCTCGTGGAGATTGATTACCAGAGAGGTCCCCAGATGATCAAGAGCGAGAACACCTTCCTGGTCGGCTATGTCATTTTCGATAAAAAACCGGGTTTTGCCGAAGTGAATGTAATCGAAAATGCCCGGAAATACCTGGACGAGAAAATCGAAAGCGGGGAGTTCGTCATTCCGGCCGGGACGAACTATGTGTTTACCGGTAACTACGAGAACCAGGTGCGGGCAACCAGGCGCCTGATGCTTGTGGTTCCCCTTTCCCTCATCCTTATTTTCCTGATCCTCTACTTCCAGTTCCGATCTGTCCGTATGTCCTCCATGATATTCACGGGTATCTTCGTGGCATTTTCAGGAGGCTTCCTGATGATATGGCTTTACGGGCAGGAATGGTTCATGAATTTTCCGGTGGGGGGGATAAACCTGAGGGACATGTTCGCGATGCACAGGGTCAACCTGAGCGTTGCCGTATGGGTAGGATTCATTGCCCTGTTCGGGATCGCTACCGATGACGGGGTCATCATCGGGACATACCTGAAGCAGGTCTTTAAGAAAAACAAGCCGGCCACGCGCGAGGAAGTCAGGGCATCGGTCCTCGAAGCGGGCACGAAAAGGGTTCGCCCTGCCATGATGACGGCAGCCACCACCATCATTGCCCTGATCCCGGTGCTGACTTCAACAGGCAAAGGATCGGACATAATGGTCCCCATGGCCATCCCCTCTTTCGGGGGAATGGTTATCCAGGTGATGACGATGTTCGTCGTTCCGGTGCTTTACAGTATGTGGAAGGAAAGAAATATTAAACAATAGAACCATGAGCAGGATTAAATACATAACGATCACAATTTTTGTCTTTGCATTCTTTGGCGCTCATGCACAGGATTACCTGGATAACTACCTCGAACTCGCGGCCAGGAACAACCCCGGGCTGCAAAGCAAGTTCAATGAATATCTGGCTGCCCTGGAAACCGTTCCACAGGAAAGGTCCCTCCCGGATCCTAAGCTGGCTTTCGGGTATTTCATCCAGCCCGTTGAAACCCGCGTGGGCCCCCAGGAATTCAGGTTTTCCGCCAGCCAGATGTTCCCGTGGTTCGGGACCCTGGAAGCGCGCGGGAATGCAGCCAGCCAGATGGCAAAGGTAAAATACGAGGCATTCGAGGAAGCAAAGTCCAGCCTTTTCAACGAGGTGAGGGCTGCCTATTACAACCTGTATTTCACCCGGAAGGCGATGGATATCACCCTGGAGAACCTGGAGATATTGAACAGCCTGCGAAACATCGTGCTGGTGAAAGTTGAGGGGGGACTGGTATCTGCCGTGGACGAATACAGGGTACGGATCGAAATAGGGGACCTCGAAAACCAGCTGGCCCTGCTGAAGGATAATTTCAGCGTTCAGACACTTGCTTTTTTTAGTCTTCTGAATGTCCGGGACGCAGGTACGGTAGAATTTCCGTCGGTCCTGAACGTTTCGGAAACGCTGCCGGACAGGGATTCCTGCCTGGACAGCATCCGGGCGAACAACCATCAGCTTCTCGGCCTGGATTACCAGATCGAATCCCTGAATTACAGGCAGGAAACGGCCAGAAAGGCCGGAATGCCGGACTTCAGCCTGGGATTGGATTACATCGTGGTTGGCAAAGGGGAAAACAACCTGGCAGGAAAGGATGCCTTTGTTTTTCCCAGTATCGGGATTACCGTACCCCTTTACCGGAACAAATACAAAGCCATGGTCCGGGAAGTCCTGTACCTGGAATCATCAAAACAAAACGAGAAGCTCGACCGGGCGAATGTCCTTGAGATCATGTTCGAGAACGCCTACAGAGATCTCAGGGATGCCGGGCGGCGGCTCGATCTGAACCGGGAACAATTACATCTTGCCGAAAAATCCCGCGACATCCTGCAGTTTGACTATGCGACCCATGGGAAAAATTTCGAGGAGATCCTCCGAATGGAAAGACAAATCCTGGCCTATTCCCTGGAGATCGAGAAGGCGAGAACCGATCATGAAGCCGCCGTATCATTTATCCATTACTTAATCGGGAAATAACAACAAACAAAGAGTCATGAAAAAAGCCATTCAAAACATAAAGCGGAACCTGAAATGGATCCTGCCAAGCCTGGCCGTCGGCCTGCTGGCCGGATGGGCATTTTTCCATCCAGGTGATAGCGACAGCCGTATGGAGACCGGGGACTATGTCCATGAACAGGAACCGGCCGTCTGGACCTGTTCCATGCATCCCCAGGTCCGGCAGGATTCGCCCGGGGAATGCCCTATATGCGGCATGGACCTGGTGCCCCTGAATTCCCTGAGAAGCGCTTCGGGGCAAGCGGATCCGGATGAAATTCAGATGAGCGAATCATCCATGAGTCTCGCTGATATCCGGACCATGAAAATCGAGCGGGGAACGCCTGTAAAGGAGCTGTTCCTCCAGGGCCGCATCGAACCCGATGAAAGGAACATAGCTGAACTGACTTCCCGTTTCGGAGGGAGGATCGAAAAACTATATGTCAATTATACGGGGCAAAGCGTGACAAAAGGACAAAAGCTGGCTTCCATATATTCCCCCGAGCTGGTCACTGCCCAGAAGGAACTGCTGGAGGCAATCAGCTACAAGGAAACCCGGCCATCCCTCTATACAGCCGCGAAAGGAAAACTCAGGCTGTGGGACCTGACCGAAGACCAGATCTCCCAGATCGAGGAAAGGGGCGAGCCTATGATGTATTTTGACCTACGTTCCCCTATGTCGGGGACCGTTATGATGCGGCATGTGAGCCAGGGGGATTATGTGAAGGAAGGAAGCGCATTGTTCCAGGTCATTGACCTGACCAGGCTCTGGGTCATGTTCGATGCCTATGAAAACGATCTTCCGTGGATCGGGGAAGGGGACCGGGTGCAGTTCACCATATCCTCCCTGCCCGGCGATTCATGGTCAGGAAGGGTAACCCACATCGACCCGTTCATTCAACCGGATTCACGGGTTTCCAGGGTCAGG
>CAZVLG010000146.1:0-3000 GCA_964627835.1 uncultured Bacteroides sp. | reverse complement strand
GCTTTACAGCTTTGTCTGCCTTCCTTCTGACGTATTTCTACATGAGACGGATGATGAAACCCATCGACAGTATTGTCGGGATGTGCCGGAGGATCATGGAGGGAGATCTCAGCGCCCGCTGTGAGATCAGGCCTTCCGGTGAAATTGGACTTTTATGCCGCAGCCTGGACCAGATGGCGGATGCATTTGAACGGTTTGAAAAAAACCTTCAAAAGGAAACACAGCTGCAGATCGGGCAGAGTGAGAAACTGGCAGCGATCGGAAGGCTGGCAGCAGGTGTCGCACATGAGATCAACAATCCCCTGACCTCCATTTTGAATTTCTCTCATCTCCTGAAACAGAAAAAGAGCAATGATGAGGAGGATATCAGGGATTTAACCATTATCATTGATGAGACCAACCGGGTCCGCATAATAGTCAGGGAATTACTTGATTTTGCCCGGCAGGCTCCTGCAAGCAAGGAAAGTATCAACATCAACCGGATTTTGCAGCAGCTTGTATCCCTGATCGTAAAGCAAAAGGAATTCCGTCAAATACGTTTCAATGAAAATTATGATGAAACCCTTGAAGCCTTCCTGGCGGATAAAAACCAGATCCAGCAGGTATTTCTGAACCTTTTGCTGAATTCGGCTGAGTCCATCACCACCGAAGGCAGCATTACGATCTCCACGGCCCATAAAAAGGATCACTGCATCGTTTCCATTTCAGATACAGGCTGTGGCATCCAACCGGAGGAATTAGGTAAAATTTTCGATCCGTTTTATACGACCAAGCCTGTCGGGAAGGGCACCGGCCTGGGATTAAGTGTCAGCTACGGCATTGTAAAACAATGCGGTGGTGAGATCCAGTGCGAAAGCAAAGTGGGAGAGGGCACGACATTCAGTGTTGCATTGCCTTATCATCACACAGGGGAAGAAAAGCAGGCCTGATTATTCAAAGCGTTACGGATTGACCAAACATACATCGTGCTGTGAAAAGAAAGATCTTGATCATCGACGACGAAACTGCCATCGGAACAGGCTGCAAGAGAGTGCTGGAGAAGGAAAACCACGAAGTGACGTACGAGCAGAATGCCAGGAGCGGCCTGAAAGAGTCCTTGACGGGGATGTATGATCTCATCCTCCTTGACCTGTTATTGCCTGAAATTGAAGGAATGGAAATTCTGCGGACCCTCAAATCGAAGGGCATTACTTCGGAAGTGATCATCATAACCGGGTATGCAACGGTTCAAACGGCCGTTGAAGCCATTAAGCTGGGTGCCGCTGATTACATCAGCAAACCTTTTTCCCCGGATGAACTGATCATTCATGTGGATAAGGTATTCCAGAACATGGACCTCAGGCGGGAAAATATTGCCCTGAAAGAGGAACTGAGCCTCCAGGAAGGCTTTAACGGGATCATCGGGGAGAGCCCTGGGATGAAAAAGGTGTTTTCCATCATCAGGCGTGTTGCCCGGACTGACAGTAACATACTGATCACCGGTGAAAGCGGCACGGGGAAGGAAGTCATTGCCCATGCCATACACCGCAACAGCCTGCGAAAGGATCATCCCTTCATCGCCTGTGATTGCAGTGCCCTTACACCGACCTTGCTTGAGAGTGAATTATTCGGACATATTAAAGGGTCCTACTCCGGTGCGATTTCGACCAAGCAAGGCCTTTTTGAAATCGCCAGTAATGGCACCCTCTTTCTGGATGAAGTTTCCAACATAAGCCTGGAAATTCAGAGCAAACTGCTGAGGGTCCTTGAAACCAGGATGATACGGAGAGTGGGTGATACCACGGAGCGAAGCATCGATATCAGGCTGATTGCTGCATCCAACCAGGATCTGGCGAAGATGGTGAAGGAAGGAAATTTCCGCAACGACCTTTATTACCGCCTGGAAGTGATCCCGATCCACCTTCCCTCACTGCATGAGCGGAGGGAGGACATCGTCAGGCTGGCCGGTTCATTCCTCGAGAGTGTACGAAAAGAAGGTGAGATCCGTGCCAGGTACTTTTCAGAGGAAGCCATCTCTGTGCTTGAGAAATATTCCTGGCCGGGGAACATCCGGGAACTGAAGAACCTGGTGGAACGCGTGGCCATCCTTTGCGATTCGGAAATCATAGAGGCGAAACATTTGCCGAACAAGATCCGGAATGCACCCAGTGTTTCCGCTGAGAGTGAATGCCCCGCTTCATGGGAGGAATTCAAGAAGTACAAGCAAAGTGAAAAAGACAAGCTTCTATCGCAGATTGAAAAGGAGTTCCTGATATCCGCATTATCAGATGCCGGCGGGAACATCAGCAAGGCGGCAAATAACATCGGGATGCAACGGACGAATTTTCATTCTCTCCTGAAAAAATACAAGATCAACGCAAAGAACTATTCCTGACACGTACCGGGGACTCTGGCCGGGAAATTATCCTGCCTGCGGATCCGCAGGCGGAATACGCCCTGCCTCCGTTATGCAAAAATAGTCTGGGAAAATTTGTTTTTTGCACATATGTGCATTATATTTAAACTCGAAATTATTTTATGCCAAGGCCTCAATACCATAGAATCGTACGAGAACCTCCCCTGTTTTCCGAATTCAAACCGGTGGGAGCAAGAGGGCATGATCTGAACCGGATTCTCCTGACGCTTGATGAATTTGAGGCCATCCGTCTGGCTGATCAGTTAGGATACTCGCATGCCTCAGCGGCTGATGAGATGGAAATTTCACGATCCACTTTCACCCGTTTAATTGAAAAAGCCAGGAAAAAAATTGCTGATTTTGTCATCCAGGGGAAGTTGCTCAGCATTGAAGGAGGAAGCATTCATTTCAGAAATAATATAATCCGATGCCTTGATTGTGGCCATATGTTCAGAATAAATTTTGAGCAAACCATCACTGAATGCCCGGTTTGTGCTTCAAAACATCTGATGAACCTTGCCGGCGGATTCGGTCATGGAAAGTGCTGTAATTTCAGGCATCCAGTAAAAAAAGGAGGTAATTATGCCAGGAGGTGACAGAACGGG
>CAZVLG010000145.1:0-1694 GCA_964627835.1 uncultured Bacteroides sp. | reverse complement strand
ATCAGCCAACCCATCAGCCGGGTAAATAATACCATTTCAGCTGCGGACCATCGACTTCTCAAACCCAAAAACTCCGGCGCCGAACAGCACCAAAAGGTAAGCACTATGCTGGATGATCCGGTCCGGGTGCAACTGGTCGATGCGGAGAACCGGCCGGTCGGGGGACAAACGGTGCGTTTTGCGATCCTGACACAGCCGAAAAAATCGGAGGGATTCGCTATCGTTTCTAAAACGCCGCTGACAGATTCTGGCGGGATAGCTGTAACAGAAATAGTGCTGGGTTCAAAACCGGGAGAATACCAGATCGTTGCCAGAATCGAAAGTTCGGTGGATCGCGACTTCCAGGTCTACACCTTCCATGCGCGTCAAAAGAACTGGGTGTTTATGCTGGTTATCGGGCTTCTCGGCGGACTCGGCCTTTTCCTGCTCGGGATGGATATGATGAGCGAGGGATTGAAGAAATCAGCCGGAGACAAGCTGCGAAGCATCCTTGGCAATCTTACCCGGAACCGGTTCATGGCTTTGGTGCTGGGGACCTTTGTCACCACAATTACCCAGAGCAGCAGCGCTACCTCTGTTATGCTTGTTGGCTTTGTGAACTCAAAATTAATGAAGTTCAGGCGAACCATTGGAATTATCCTGGGAGCAAATATCGGAACTACATTTACCGCCCAGCTTATCGCATTCAAACTGACAGACTATTCCCTCCTGATGGTTGCCATTGGTTTTGGTCTGTTCTATTTGGCAAGCAAGCAGAAATATAAATACCTGGGGCAATCCATCCTGGGATTCGGGATCCTGTTTTTCGGGATGTATATCATGTCTGAGGCGATGTATCCCCTGAGATCCTTTACTCCCTTTATCGATCTACTGACAATTCTTGAGAATCCTCTTCTGGGAATACTGGTTGGAATGATTTTTACTGCCCTTATTCAAAGCAGCGGCGCGTTTATCGGAATAACCATAGTACTTGCAACCCAGGGTCTGCTGACGCTTGAGGCGGCGATTCCAATGCTTATTGGTTCAAACATCGGAACGGCCATCACCGCTTTCCTTGCCAGTATCAAGGCCAGCAGGGAAGCCAAAAAGGTGGCCATGGCCAACGCTCTGATAAACCTGTTCGGAACCCTGCTTCTGGTCTGGTGGATCCCTGGATTTGCGGAGATCATTGTGGGGGTATCCCCAAAAAGCCCTTTACCCATGGATGACTCGCAGGCAATGGCCGACACCATCCCAAGGCAGATCGCCAATGCCCATACCCTTTTCAATGTCATGCTCGCAGTCATCCTGACCCCGGTGACCGGCTGGATTGCCAGGCTGATAGACCGGATGCTGCCGGAAAAGGAACTTCCCGAGGAAGCGATGATGAAAATCCAATACCTTGACGATAACCTGATAAGCACCCCGGCACTGGCCCTGAACCTCGCGAAGCAGGAAGCAATGCGGATCGGGGCTATCGTCCAGGATATGGTCGGGGATGTGATCCTGCCCTTCCTCGTAAAACAGCCCCATGTGCTCGAAGACCTGGTGAGAAAGGAGAAACAGGTCGATTTTCTAACAGCCGAGATAAACAATTATCTCATGAAGATAATCCGCCTGGGTATAGAATCTGATAGAACGGACGAAGCATTCCAGATCATGTATACCATCAAGGAACTTGAGGAGATTTCCGACACGATTGGCAACCTGCTGGT
>CAZVLG010000144.1:0-6580 GCA_964627835.1 uncultured Bacteroides sp. | reverse complement strand
AAATGATTTCCGGAAGGCAGGAGGACCTGGGCCATCCCGATATTGTATTCATTACAGCAGACCTGGCGGAGAAATTGTTCCCCGGCACCGATCCCATGGGCCGGGAGATCCTTCTCAGGCAGTTTGAGGGGAATACGGCTGACAGCCTCGGATATTTTACGATCGGGGGAATTGTAAATCCCCTTCCCGGCAATACGCATTTCGGTTTCCAGATGATATTTTCCCAAAAGGGAAATTTTTCAGGGCTTATGGAACAGCTTAAGGGAGGGAAAGTGTACGGTGCAAATGTATATGTTCGATTATACCGGGATTTTCTGGCGCCAGAATTGGAATCTGCCATGACTGAAACCCTGGTTCCTTTCCTGGACGGAACTTTTGGTCCACCGCTCGAGGCCTTCAATTCAAGATTACAACCGGTACGGGACATCCATTTTACCCCGGATATCAACAGGGAACCAAGGGCTGTTACCCGTAAATCAATGATTTTCATTTTGTTAAGCGTGGGTGTCCTGATCCTTATCCTCATGATCTCGAATTTCATCAGTACAGTAATCGTTCAGGCACACCAGCAAAGAAAGGAATCAGGTATTATGAGGGCATTTGGAGCGAATAAGCTCCAATTATTCCGGGTTTCCCTGATACGGATAGCTGTTTTCGTCGGACTGAGCCTGGTACTTTCCTGGATCATCATCTGGATGATGGAATCCTACCTTGAGAACATTTTTGCATCCGGTTGGGCTTTCCGGTCCTTAATTATCCGGATCCTGGTAACCGGACTCCTGGCCGGACTGCCGGTAATATTCCTGGCAGCGCTTGGAATGCATGTCTCAAAATCAAAATATTCCACGGTAGAATTATTAAGGGGGGAAGCGCCTTCCGGCAGGAACACCTTCAGCGTATTCGGAATATTGACAGTCATCCAGTTTGGCATCGTAATAATACTGCTGGGTTTTTCAATTATGATTCGCAGACAGATCAGTTACATGGATAATAAGGACCTGGGATACAGTTATGAGAACATTTATATTGTCCGTATTCCGGCCCCGCAACCCAGGGGCAGCTTTCTGGTTGACGAGATCAGGCAACAGGCTGGTGTGATAAGTGCCTCCACTGCCCACCATCATCCCGGGGATGTATTCCAGCAAATGGAGTTTACAGCCGGGGGAAAGAGGTACCCATTCGGGTTCAGGATGGTGGATCCGGGGATCTTTGAAACACTTGATATCGGATTATTGAAAAAATTTGGATATTCAACCGGAGAAATTGATGGGTGGGTAATCAATGAAACCTTCTACAATCAACTTCTTCAGGATTTTACCGTTGATGATATCGCCGCCAGCAATTTTAGTGCAGAGAATGATGATCCGGGTGATTCAAAGTCAAAATTTACAATCGGAGGCGTCATGGAAGATTTCCATTTCAGTTCCCTGCACAACAACATCGGGAACTTTGCTTTTGTTATGCGTCATCCCGAAACGGAGTATAACCGCTGGTTGATGGTCCGTTACCAGGATGGTCAGTCTGAGGCCGTTCTTACAGCCATCCATGAAATGATGGATACTTATTTCCCGGGAAGGTTTTACGAAGATTTCCTGCTTGAGGACAACCTGAAAACAAAGTATATAGCCGATCGCAACTTATCTAAAGTAATCGCTGCATTTACACTGCTATCCATCCTGATCGCCTGTTTTGGCCTGTATGGCCTGTCTCTGTTTCTGATCCAGCGCCGTACCAGGGAAATCGGAATCCGCAAAGTACACGGGGCCGCATCGTGGCAGGTTATAGCCATGCTGAACATTGGATTTCTGAAATGGGTTGGGATCGCATTTATTATTGCCTGTCCCACTACTCTCTGGGCCATTAAAAGATGGCTTGAAAACTTTGCCTACAGGACTACCCCGGACTGGTGGATCTTTGCCCTGGCAGGGATCCTGACAGCTGGCATTGCAATGATGGCTGTCACATGGCAAACGGCTATCGCAGCCAGGCGTAACCCGGTCAATGTAATTCGGTACGAATGAAGATGTACAACCGGAAATATGTAATTCTTAATCACCTGGAATTCCGGTGAAATTTGAAGTGAATACTCGGGATCTTATGCTTCAAATGTGGTGCGGATCGGCCGAAGGCACTATTTCAATCAAATAACGTCCTTTTTTATATAGAGTGATAGGTTTCTTGATTACTGGAATTTATCGTGGAATAAAAATTAAAATTGGAGTACCCTCCCCCCCCGCAAAACAGACTTATTTGAATACTCCTATGGGATGGGAGAAATTCTGCTGAAACCCTATATTATTCGATAACTAACAGCCCTGTATACGAAAGATTCCTGAGTGCAGAGACTTTATAAATATATATTCCCGAAATAAAATCATGAGAATTAATTGCATTGTAATCTACAATAAGGTAATAATAATTGTACATTAATGGATAATTATTATATTTGTATTGTAGTTATTAATACAATAACATAATATTAATTAACCAATATATGAGAATCAATTACGATTGGAAAATAATTAAGAAGTTCTCCGGGAAAGACCAGGACTGTTTTACCTTTCAGGATGTGGTGGCCGAATATCCTGAAACTGATAAGTTCTTTCTTTCAAAGGTTCTTTCAGCAATGTTGGAAAAAGGAATGTTAATTAAACTAAATCGTAACCTCTATCATATTGTTCCTTCCAGCGAGGATGCAAAAACTTATTTCCCTGATTGGCATCTTGTTGCTAAATATTTAATGAAAGTTCGGGAGTATTACATTGGATATTATTCTGCAATGCAAATACATGGATTAATAACACAACCAAATTTGAAAGAATTCATTGTTACTAAACGGCAAGTAATTCCTTCTAAAAGAAAAATCAGGGGTGTAGAATTTCAATTTGTAACACATAATGAATCAAGGTTTTTTGGGTTTAAAAATTTCTGGATCAATCAACATGAAAAAGTGATGGTTAGTGATCTTGAGAAAACCATAGTTGATGCTGTTTCTAAACCCCATTTATGTGGAGGTATGATTGAGATTGGAAAGGCAATATATGAAACCAGGGGCAAGGTCAGGCTAGAAACAATGGTATCATATTTTAACAAAAACGAGAGCCAGGTAGCAATAAAAAGATACTTGTTTATTTGTGATCTCGTCAATATAGATTGGACCATACATCATGAAAGATTGCTCCAAAAAATTGGTTCAACGTTTTCTTTGTTTGACACTACCGGTCCGGACCAAGGAAAGAAGAATTCAAAATTTCGTCTGAAAATAAACATTGATACTGATACTATTAAAGATTCAATATTCACATGATCAAGCCAAAAGAGATTAGTCGGGAAGCCAATAAGCAGGGAGTAAGACAACAACAGGTAGAAAAAGATTATATTATATCCTGGATTTTATGGGGAGTTTATAATCATGATCTTTTAATAAAGGCCTTAATATTTAAAGGAGGGACCTGTATTAGGAAGGTCTTTGTTGGAGATTACAGGTATTCTGAAGATATGAATTTCACGCTTCACCCGGATTTAGAGCAGGAAATATGGGATGATAAATTATATGCTGCTTTCAATGAAGTTTTTACGGCAATTAAAGAAACAGCTAATATCGACCTTTCCATACCAGAGGAATCAAAGGAATTTCATGAATCGGGTGGGATAAAGTTCTTCATTAATTACATTGGTCCATTAAGTGGGAAAGGCGATCATGTAAAAACAGATATCTCGAAAGGGGAGAAGCTTGAATTCGATGTGAAACGGTTAAATATGTTGAATCGGTATTCAGATATTGCTGAAGAAGATAAAGTAACCATTCAATGCTATGGATTGGAAGAGATAGTTATCGAAAAAATGACTGCCCTGATGGGAAGGACCATACCAAGGGATTTATATGATTTTGAGTATTTAACCAATACAGAAGTGATCGAATTACAGGATATATATTATGAATTTCAACGCAAAGCTGAACACAAGGGGCACAACCCATCACAGTTTATTCAGAAGGTAAATGAGAAGGAACAAATTCTTGAGAAAGCATGGAACGTAAATCTTAGCCTTCAGATCAAGGATCTAAGGAAATTCAAGGATGTATGGAGAGATTTCCAGAAACAACTTCGGAAGTTCGAACAATGCACCTGAGGTGCACTATTATGATCAATTCATTGCAATTTCTGCGAACAACGTTTTGTATAACAGGAATCTATGCCGGAGGAAACGTTTAAAGGATTATTTAGTAAATTACCAGGTAGAAACCCAATCACACGAATATACCGGCTAATCCTGAATCAATGAAGTCATGAAACCATCCTATGCATCGAACCGGAAATTAAACTTCTTCCTTTTCATGGCCCTGATCATTCCTTTCGGCCAGCCTGCCCGGGCCCAGAATGCTCCGTATAACCTGAGGTGCCTGGACAAGATAAACCCGGTGGGCACGGACGACAGGCCCTGGTTCGGCTGGTACATGGACGATCCGGATGATAATGAAATACAAACCGCATACCAGGTGCTGGTGGCATCCAGGGCGGACCTGCTGAATGAAACGGATGCAGACATGTGGAACAGCGATACGGTGAACTCCGGGATGCAGAACTTTGTATTTTATGAGGGGGATTCCCTGGCGGCAGGGGCGCGTTATTACTGGAAGGTGCGGATATGGGATAAGGACGGTCACGACAGCCCGTTTTCGGATGTGGCAACCTTCGAGACGGGGTTGCTGACGAACAACGACTGGTCGGGGGCCCGGTGGATCAAAAGGCAGACTACGGACCGGGACGACTATACCTATTACCGGAAGATATTTGACGTATCCGACACGACCGTTGAGAGAGCCACCGTTTACGTTGCCGCAGTGCACGAATTTCACTTATACCTGAACGGCAGCCTGGTCGGGAAAGGCCCGGGCTATCATTACCCGCAGTATCAATACTACAATGCTTTTGATATCACCGGTAAGGTTTCCCAGGGAGATGAAAACCTCTTTGCCTGCCTTACCCACTATTATAACAAAGGACAGGGCAGGCCCGAGAGTGCAAGGGGTTTAATTCTGAAGGCAGTCATTGAATATGCCGATTCCTCCCAACTGGTCATCGGAACGGATTCCACCTGGAAACAGACCCGGGCGGAAGCCTGGCTTTCCGGCCAGGCAACCCGGAACGGCGAAGGGGTCGGCTACCTTGAGAAAATCGATGCAGCTAAGATCATACCGGACTGGAATACGCTGGCCTACAACGATTCCTCGTGGTCCCCTGCCTTTGAGATCGGCGCGCATCCCGTTGATCCGTGGACGGGGAATCTTCAGCCGAATCTTGCCCGCCTGGTGGAAAAAGAGATCATCCCGGTATCGGTATCAAATATTAGTGATGGGAAATACGTGATCGACCTCGGGAAGATATACGCCGGTGTTCCCAGGATAACGTTTTCCGGGGGCGATCCCGGCACGCTTGTCAAAACCAGGGGAGGTTATACCCTGGAGGAGAACGGGACGGTTTCCGACAAAACGGACCAGCAGACCAACATGCTCAATTACTTTGTACTGGACGGGGGAACAGCGGTGTTCCAGCCCCTGGTGTACCTCGGGATGCGTTACCTCCAGGTTGAAAACTCGCCCATTGCCTTAACCACCGATAACTGCAGGTTCATCAGCAGGCATTACGAACTGGATCCCGGCCGGTCCGATTTCCAGTCATCCCATTACATGCTGAAAAGGGTGTGGGACCTAATGAAGCATTCGCTCCTCCTGGGATCCCAGGAAAGTTTCGTGGACACGCCTACCAGGGAAAAGGGAGGTTTCCTCGGGGATTCATGGTCCATCGGGGTCCCTGCCATGACGACCATGGGCGACCGTACCCTGAACCTGCGTATTCTGCTTGAATTTCTCGACTCCCAGGACCAGTACTGGCCCGACGGAAGGCTGAACGCCGTGTACCCGAACGGCGATGGAAAGCGCGATATACCCGACTATACGCAAATGTATCCCGTATGGGCCTGGGATTACTACATGCAGACAGGGAACAAGGCGTTTTTGCGCGACAATTACAACCGGATCAAAAAGATTGCAGATTACGTTGATGCATACCGTAACGAATCTTCCGGGCTGATCCATAACCTGGAAGGGGGCAGCTCATCCTACCTGTACGGCATCGTCGACTGGCCTAATCAGATGAGATACGGCTACGATATGTCGGTTGAATCGCGAACCGTGATCGATGCCTACGCATACATGGATTTCGAGGTCATCGCCAGGATAGCCGAAGTGCTTGACAGTACGGATGACCAGGAGATATACCATCAGAAAGCCCTCGATATGATGGATGCCATGAATAACCTGTTGATCAATGACCGGGGGGTTTATGCAGACGGACTGAACTCCGACCTGTCACAGAGCGGCCATGTCTCGCAGCAGGCCAATATGTTCCCTATGGCAATGGGTATGGTACCGGAGGAGTACCGGGATTCCGTCGTTGCCGAGATCAAGGACCAGGAAATGAGTTCGGGCATGGTAACCCTGCGGTGGTTGCCGGAGGCCATCGGGCAGGCTGATGAGGGACCCCATTTGCTGAAATTATATACGAATCCCGAATGGGAC
>CAZVLG010000143.1:0-1641 GCA_964627835.1 uncultured Bacteroides sp. | reverse complement strand
CCCCATAGGCCTTATATGCAGTTTCTGTTCGTCAGGCCGGGACTTTGCCGCCGGCTTCCTTCGGATTCCACCTCACGATGGACACCCTTGCCTTAAGCTAACGCTTCCCACTGTCAAAGTGCGTTCGGGACTTTCACCCTATAGTTATCGCCCATGCCGGGCGAACTAAAAAGGGCAGGGATGTATGCCCTGCCCCCTGAAGACTGTTTTATGAAATCATTAGAATGCCTCTTTGAAAAAATCAGCCCTGTATTTGGCATACAATCCGATAAAAATTATATCAGGTGTGCTGTCCCATTGGCGTGTTTTTGGTTTTGTGTCCGCCATATTGGCAGTTTTCGGTTCTGCCAATCCTTCATGGCAACTTTTGTTGCATTGCGAACTGTCTCTTTTTCAATGTTTTGAATATCTGTCTGGAGAAATCCTTTACGGGATGGTGTGCCTTTTGATTGGGACTCAGTAAACAGCATATCACATAAATACAGCATACAGATATGAATTTTGAAAAATTTACCATAAAAGCGCAGGAAGCCGTGCAGAAAGCACAGCAGCTTGCCCAGGAAATGGATCATCAGGCCATCGAATGCGGGCATCTGTTGATGGGGATTATGGATGTGGATGAGAACGTCCTGCCATTCGTTTTTAAAAAGCTTTCCATAAACCAGGATACGATAGAGACCGCCCTTGATAAAATAATGGACGGATATCCGAAGGTCGGCGGTGGGGAAAAATATCTGTCCCCGAAAGCTGCGGAAGCACTGAACAAGGCTCAGTCCGCCGTAAAGGAATTCAAGGATGAATTTGCTACACTCGAGCATATCCTGCTGGGGATCATCCGGATAAAGGACGATGTAAGCCAGATGCTGAAGGACGCCGGCCTGAATGAAAAGGATCTCAAGACAGCGATCATGGAACTGAGAAAAGGATCCCGGGCAACCAGCCAGGGGGCAGAGGACACCTACAATGTACTGGATAAATATGCCGTGCACCTGAACAGGATGGCCGAAGAAGGCAAGCTTGACCCTGTGATCGGAAGAGATGACGAGATCAGGCGTGTCTTGCAGATCCTGACGCGGCGCACCAAGAACAACCCCATCCTGGTCGGCGAGCCCGGTGTTGGCAAAACAGCCATTGCGGAAGGGATAGCATTCCGGATTGTCAAGGGGGATGTTCCCGATGACCTTTTATCAAAGGAGATCTATTCCCTTGACATGGGCGCCCTGATTGCAGGAGCCAAGTACAAAGGCGAATTTGAGGAGCGCCTGAAATCGGTGGTCAAGGAAGTGATCGGTTCGGGGGGACAGATCATCCTGTTTATAGACGAGATCCATACCCTGGTCGGTGCAGGGGGAGGTGGCGAGGGGGCCATGGATGCAGCCAATATCCTGAAACCGGCTTTATCCCGCGGAGAGTTGAGGGCCATCGGGGCCACGACCCTGAATGAGTTCCAGAAATATTTTGAAAAGGACAAGGCCCTGGAGCGCCGGTTCCAGAAAGTCTTTGTGAACGAGCCCGGGGAAGAGGATGCCATATCCATCTTGAGGGGAATCAAAGAGAGGTATGAAAACTACCATAAGATCCGCATCCGCGATGAGGCCATCATCGCTGCGGTTCAGCTTTCTTCCCGTTACATCACAGACC
>CAZVLG010000142.1:0-13840 GCA_964627835.1 uncultured Bacteroides sp. | reverse complement strand
GCAGGTGGCCATGCGCCTGCCGGAAGCCATGAAGTCCGAGAAGGAGGTGCTTGGGGAAGAGGACTGGAACCTGCTTCAACAGGCAATCCGGAAAGCCCTCGACGAAGTGGTCTCTTTCCGGGAACAGGAAGGCAGTGCACTCGAAGAGGACATCAGCCTGAGGGTGCATTCCATACTCGGCAAACTGACACAGATCGAACCCTTTGAACAGGAACGGATCAGGCGTGTCCGGAAGCGCATCGTCGCGGGACTGGAAGAGATGCTGAAGGATGTGCAGGCCGACCCCAACCGCCTGGAGCAGGAAATGATCCTCTACCTGGAAAAGATGGATATCACCGAAGAAAAGGTCCGCCTGAGAAATCACTGCAAGTATTTTATGGAGACCATGAAGGAAGGCCCTTCAGCGGGCAAGAAGCTGGGATTCATTACCCAGGAAATGGGCCGGGAAATCAACACACTCGGATCCAAGGCTTCGGATTCGGATATACAGCGCCTGGTGGTCGAGATGAAAGACGAACTCGAGAAAATAAAGGAACAGGTGCTCAATGTGTTATAAGTGTTTAAAGGATCCCTTTAGGGGAACGGAGGTTCCCGGGCACCCGGGCCCGCTGCAAATTTCTAAAGATCTGCAGGCATGAAAGGTAAAGCCATCATAATTTCCGCGCCCTCCGGATCGGGCAAAACCACGATTGTAAAACATCTGCTTGAGGGGGGACTGAACCTTGAATTCTCGGTCTCGGCCTGCAGCAGGGAGCCAAGGGGCAACGAAGTGCATGGAAGGGATTACTATTTTCTCAGCGTGGATGAATTCAAAGCAGGCGTCGAAAGGGGGGATTTTATCGAATGGGAGGAGGTATACAAGGACCACTTCTACGGTACCCTGAAAAGCGAACTGGAAAGGATCTGGAACCAGGGCAAGCACATTGTATTCGATGTGGATGTGGTTGGGGGAAGGAACCTGAAAAACATCTTCGGCGAAAACGCCCTTGCTGTGTTTGTGAAACCGCCGTCTATGGAGGTCCTGGAAAAGCGCTTGAGGGACCGGTCAACCGACCCGGAAGAAAAGATCAGGGACCGGATCGCAAAAGCCACCTCGGAGATGGAATACGCAGACCAGTTTGACATCATTATTGTGAATGACATACTTGACCAGGCATTGAAAGAGGCAGAAGCGGTAGTTTCGGCATACCTGTCAACCTGATCTGTATGGTCCCCTGCCAACGAAGGTACATCATATGAAAGTTGGACTGTATTTCGGAAGTTTCAACCCCATCCATATCGGACATATGGCCATCGCCAATTACATGGTCGATTTCACGGATATGGACCAGGTCTGGTTCGTGGTCAGTCCCCAGAACCCATTCAAGGAAAGAAAAACATTGCTCGCCGACCACCACCGCCTCGCTCTGGTTGAACGAGCGCTGGGAAATGATGAGCGTTTCAGGGCAAGCGACATAGAATACAGAATGCCCACCCCCTCCTTTACCATCGATACACTGGCCTGGCTCTCCGAAAAATACCCCTCGAACCAATTTGTCATCATCATGGGGAGCGATGGTCTTCCCAGCTTCTCCAAGTGGAAGAATGCCGAAGAAATCCGGAAAAATTACAAAAGGTACGTATATCCAAGGCCCGGCTACCCAGTTGATCCGCAAGCCCGGGAGAACATGGAGGTGGTGGATGCACCGCTTATAGAGATCTCATCGAGTTTTATCCGCAAGGCGATCGGTGAAGGCAGGGATGTCCGCCATTTCCTCCCCCCGGCGGTCTGGCAGTACATTGAGGAGATGAATTTTTACAGGAAGTAAGATCAGGCCGGGTCGCAGGATCAATTAAGCCACCTGGTAGACAATTTCCATACCCCGTTTAACGGCTTCCTCGTTGACCGGGAGGAGGTGATGGTAGCGGGGGGGCAGTGACTTTTTCAGTCCCGCGAGCACATTCTCCAGTTTGACCACAGGTTTGATCTTGAGGTATCCGCCCAGTACGATCATATTGAAGGTACGGGTGGTGGACATCTTTGCGGCTTCATCGGCGGCATCGATCCGGTAGATCTGTATATCCTTCCTTGCGGGATGAGAGGTAATGCCATTCCCGTCGTAGATCAGGAGTCCCCCGGGCTTCACCTTCGATTCGAATTTGTCGAGGGACTGCTGGTTGAGCAGTATGGCGGTATCGTATTCGTTCAGCACGGGCGAGCTTACCTTGTCATCGGAGAGAATGACGGTGACATTGGCTGTACCACCTCTCATCTCGGGACCGTAAGATGGGAACCAGCTGACTTCCATATCCTGCATGATCCCGCTGTAGGCCAGGATCTTCCCCAGGGAAAGGACTCCCTGTCCCCCGAACCCCGCAACAATGATTTCTTCGGTCATATCGATTTTTTCTGGTTATTCTGCCGGCTTTCCACCTGTTCTGTTTCCGCGTCCGGTTCGGTATTTACTTCAGCATTTCCCCGTCCACCTTTATATCGCCCAGGGGATAGAAGGGGAACATGTTCTCCTCCATCCACTTGTTTGCCATGACGGGGGTCATCTTCCATCCTGAATTACAGTTGGAAACGATCTCCACAAGGGACAATCCCTTTCTAAGGGTCTGGTTCTCAAACGCTTTCGTAATGGCTTTTTTGGCTTTTCGTACATTGCCCGGTTTGTGGACGGCCTGCCGGGTGACGTAATACGTGCCCGGCAGATGTGCCACAAGCTCCGTCATTTTAATCGGGTTTCCCATGGAGCTGACATCCCTTCCGTACGGGCATGTTGAAGCCACCATCCCGGGCAGTGTTGTCGGGGCCATTTGTCCCCCGGTCATCCCGTAGATCCCGTTATTGATAAAAATGATGCTGATATGCTCTCCCCGGTTGCATGCATGGATGGTCTCGCTGGTACCGATGGCCGCCAGGTCACCGTCTCCCTGGTAGGTAAAGATGTATTTGTCGGGCATGGTACGCTTCAGTCCCGTTGCCACTGCGGGTGCCCTTCCGTGGGGGGCCTGCACCCAGTCCACATCAATGAACTCGTAAGCAAGAACGGAGCAGCCGACCGGGGCAATTCCGACGACGTCGGACTGGATGCCGAGTTCCTCGATCACCTCCGCGATGAGGTGGTGAACCACGCCATGCCCGCATCCCGGGCAATAGGATAGTTCCTTGTCGGTCATTAAGGGACTCTTCCGGTAAATCAGGTTTTCCGGTTTTATTATATCCGCTGTTGTTACCTCCTTGATATCCATGTTCAGTTTTTTACAATTTTTTCCTCAAAGGCTTCGAGAACCTCATTGGGCGAGTGGACCATTCCCCCGAAACGCCCGTAATGTTCGACGGGGATTTTCCCGTTCACGGCAAGGCGGACGTCCTCCACCATCTGCCCGGTGTTCATCTCAACCGAGAGCATGCCCTTCACCCTGCCTGCCATCTCCATCAGTTTCCCGGAAGGGAATGGATAAAGGGTAATGGGCCGCAGCAATCCTGCCTTAATTCCCTTATCGCGTGCAAGCTGAACGGTTTTATGGCAGACCCTGGCGCTCGATCCGTAGGCAACCATCAGGTATTCCGCGTCCGCGCAGGCGATCTCCTCGAACCGGACCTCCGAATGCATTTTCCTGTACTTCTCCTGCAGGTGCTTGTTGTGCAGCTCCATTTTGATGGATTCGAGGTTAAGGGATGTGATGATGTTTCGTTCCCGGTCGGTGGTTTTGCCGGTAGCCACCCAGGACTGGTCAAATTTGGTGTTCCTGGGGACCTGCTCGAACAACTCGACCTTTTCCATCATCTGCCCGATGAGTCCATCGGAAAGGAGCATTACCGGGTTCCGGTATTTGAAAGCCAGTTCGAACCCGAGTTTTACGAAATCCGCCATTTCCTGGACGGAGGCCGGGGCCAGCACAAGCAGGTGGTAATCGCCGTGTCCGCCTCCTTTTGTGGCCTGGAAATAGTCCGCCTGGGAGGGCTGTATGGTTCCGAGTCCGGGTCCCCCCCTCACCACATTCACGATGACGCAGGGCAGTTCCGACCCGGCGATATAGGAGATCCCCTCCTGGTAAAGGGAAATTCCAGGGCTCGAGGAGGATGTGATGACCCGGCGCCCGGCGGATGCGGCCCCGAGTACCATATTGATGGCAGCAAGCTCGCTTTCCGCCTGCAGAACAACCATTCCGGTGCGTTCCTCGGGTTTTTCCAGCATCAGGTACTCGAGTACCTCGGACTGGGGTGTGATGGGATAACCGAAATAGGCGTCTGCACCGGCCCTGATAGCGGCCTCGGCGATGGCCTCATTTCCTTTCAATAAGCGAAGTTCCTTCTTCATCCTGGCTTTTAATAAGGTCCTTATACTTCAACTTTCATCCGGTATACCGAGATCACGCCGTCGGGGCATACGATGGCACAATTATTACAGCCGGTGCAATCCCCCGGGTTTTCCATGTAGGCGAAATGATATCCCTTACCGTTTACCTTTCTTTCCATCCGGATTACATCGGTAGGACATGCCTCTATGCAGAGTTCGCAGCCTTTGCAACGTTCAATATCGACAACGATCGCTCCCCGTTGCTTAGCCATATGAGATGAATTTACGTAGCATTGTACGAACCAAAAATAATAATTTCAATTAACAGTCTGTCCTGCACCGGGTATGATTAATGTCAGGTACCCGGGTGTTATGGAACAGGATGGTCCTTCCGGAACATCTGCAAACGTTTCTCCAGCAGCGACATCTGGTCGAGATGCACCTGTGAGACACAGGCCCGCAGCCCCTCTTTCCGGTCGCTCCCGGTTATCTCCAGGGAGATGGCCGAGATACCGTAATAAAGCAGTTCCATGAGCAGCCTGGCCCCGCTGAATCCCGGATAGCTGAAGGTAAAATAAAAGCCATCGGCAAGTTCCAGTTCGATGTCTTTGTCGTAGACGATCCGGAAGCCGTTCTCCAGGAAAAGTTTTTTCATGATGCGGGCACGTTCCCCGTACTCCCGGACTGCGTCCACGATGTTGAACTTGCCCTCGTTGGCGGCCTTAAGGATGGCAGCAACCGCATACTGGGCCGAATGGCTGGTGCCGGCTGACAGGGCATACAGGGCCCCGTAGATCATGGAATGCCCGAATTTATCGGATGTATAATACCTCAGCAGGTCGGGGTAACTGCGGTTGAACTGCTTGTCGGACATGACCATCATCCCGATCCTCTGTCCCGCATAACTGAAGGTCTTCGAACAGGATATGAGCAAAAGGTAATTTTCTGTGTACCTGGCAACCGTACTCTGGAAAGGGGGTTTCCCGGGTTCCGAAACATCCTTGCGGAAATCCATCCCGAAATAGGCCAGGTCCTCGATGACCACGACATTGTACTCGTCGGCAAGCGCCCCGATGGTCTTCAGCTCATCTTCTGTAAAGCACATCCAGGAAGGATTGTTCGGGTTTGAATACAGGACGGTGGATACGAGTCCCGTATCAAGGAACTCCCTCATTTTCGCCTCCAGCTTTGGTCCCCGGTAATCATACACATCGAAGGTGCGGTAATCATGGCCGAGCACGATGCATTGCTGCTTCTGAACGGGGAACCCGGGATCCAGGAAAAGGGTGCCCTCCCTGTTATGGTTGTTCCGGTTGGCCACCAGGAAAGCGGCCATGCTCCCCTGCATGCTACCCACGGTAGGGATGCAGGATTCAGGCGAGACATCCAGGTCAAGGAAAAGTTTCACGAACCGGGAGATCTCCTGTTTGAGCTCCGGGATCCCTTCGATGTTTGCATACTTGGAAGCGACGCCCCTTTTCAGTGCTTCGATCTCGGCTTCCGTCCCCACGCTTGCAGGTTCCAGTCCGGGCACACCCATTTCCATGCGGATGAATTTCTCCCCGCTGGCCTGCTCGATGCCATTGACCAGTTTCACGATCTCCCGGATCTTTGCCTGTCCCAGGTTACAGATCCCCAGTTCGTTGACCTTGGAGTCCACAATGTTTGCATCGATCGGTGTTGTTTTGTTCATATTGAGATATCTGGTTTTAGTTAGTTGCTCCCATGCTGGGCGATCCGGATCCGCGCATCCACCGCGACGACGCCTTCTTTCGAACCGATCAGCGGATTCAGGTCGAGCTCTGCGATCTCCGGTGCTACCCTGACCAGAGCTGAGAGCCGTACCAGTATTTCTGCAAATGCATGCTCGTCCACTCCCTCCCGGCCCCTGGTCCCTTTGATGATGGGATAGCCCTTCAGTTCACGGATCATCCGGAGGGCTTCATCCATGCTGAGGGGCGCCAGGGATGCATGAACATCCTTGAGGGCTTCCACGAAGATCCCTCCCATTCCGCAGAGGACGAGGTGCCCGAATTTATCTTCCCGCTTGGCGCCCGCAAAAAGCTCGGTTCCGCTCAGCATCGGCTGGATCAGTACCGCACGGGTACCCTCGATCTTCATCATCCGCTCAAATTCTTCCGATACCCTGCCCGGGCTTTCGATTTCCAGCATCACTCCCCCGACATCGGATTTATGCAGGGGGCCCACGACCTTCATTGCCACCGGGAATCCAAGCTCCTCGGCCCTGAGCACGGCATCCGCCCTGGTGTCGGCTTCCGCTTCCGGCACGCAGGGTATCCCTGCCGCCACCAGGAGTTCCCTGACCGCTTCCGGGCCGGCATAGCCTTCATCAAGGGCATTGATCCGTTCGCGTATCCTTTTCTTATGGATGGGGAGGGGTTTGGTTTCTGCAGGCAGCTGGTTGCGGGAATGGTGGACTTTAACCAGGGCCCTTCCGAGCCTCACCTCGTCCGGAAAATTGATCCTTCCGTACCCGAGGAACTCCCGTATCTCCTCCGCTGCGTTAACCACGGAAGGCAGTACCGGGAAAATAGGCTTCCGGCAGGTTTTCATTTTTTCGTCAAGCTTGCGGTAAACGTCGTTTACCCTGAAAAGGCCGGGTGTGCCGAAGATCACCACCATCCCGTCGATCTCATCGAACTCATGTTCGCAATAATCGATGGCAAGTCCCAGTTGCTCCGCGTTCCCGGTTGCCAGGATGTCGATGGGATTGGCCACCGATGAGCCGGGACTGAGCTGTTCAAGCAATTCCTTTGCTTTGGGATGATCAATGGGCGGAACCTCCAGTCCCCCTTCCGACAGCACATCGGTCAGCATTACCGCCGGCCCCCCCGCATGAGTGATGATCGCCAGTCTTTTGCCAACCAGTTCCCGGTGCTGGAAAACCGAGGCGACGGCTACCAGTTCTTCGCGGCTGGAACAGCGCACAATGCCTGCTTTCCGGAACAAGGCGTCCACCGCCGTGTCCGGGCTTGCCAGGGCGCCTGTATGGGAAGATGCCGCCCGGCTGCCCGCTTCGGTCGTCCCGGATTTGATGGCCGCTATCCTGCATCCTTTCCGCACCAGGGAGGAGGCGTGCTTGAGGATAAGTCCCGGCTGCTCCATGGTCTCAATGTAAAGCAGGATGACCCTGGAGCTTGCCTGCGGATCGAAGGTTTCGTCCAGGTGCTGCAACACGTCTTCCACCCCTGTCTGGGCACTGTTCCCAACCGAGTAGACCGATGAAAAGGTCAGCCCGTTCGGGATCCCTGCCTCCATGATGAAAACAGCCGTTGCACCTGAGCCGGACACAAAATCACAACCCTTCGGGTCGAGTTTCGGAACGGGACTGGTAAACACCCCCCGGTAGGCCCGGTTGATCACGCCGATGCAGTTGGGACCGATCAGGGAACCTCCGACCTCATCGACCACGGCCGCGATCTGTTTTTCCATGGCACGGCCTTCCTCGCTCTCCTCGCTGAAACCTGCGGAGAGGATAATGAATCCGCGGGTCCCCTTTTCCCTGGCCAGGATCTCCACCGCTTCCGGGCAAAACCTTGCGGCAATGGCCAGGATGGCCAGGTCGGTCCGCGGAAGGGATGCCAGGTCCGGATAGCATTTAACACCCTGAACGGATTCCTCCTTCGGGTTCACGGCGTAAAGTTTCCCCGGATATTCCCCTTCCAGGAGGTTCTGAAGGATCTTACCTCCCGGCTTCTGGAGGTTGTTTGAGCCTCCGATCACGGCAATGCTTTGTGGATGAATAAGTTCCTTTGCGAGCATAGGTTGCGGGACAATTCTGAGTAAAATTAGAAAAATAGCCCCGGACCAGCCCTGACAAATATCAATGTTAAAGAACAGTTGAAGGGATTATCCGGCAGGGTCCGGGTCGGGGACCGTATTTTTTGGCTTCAAAGAAAAACGATGCGATTCCGGAGCATTCCATTATTGCTGATCCTTTGTATCTCCCGGCCGGGAAATGCCCGCGACATTACCCGAATGTTCCGCGATATTGTCCTCCGCATCGACACCTGTGAATTCTCCCTGGCCGACAGCCGGATCGTTTTCCAGGATCAGGTGCACCTGGCTTTCCGGTTCAGGGACCTGCTGAACAGCAATTACCTGAAGTTCATGTTCCTGACAGGCGACAGCCTGCAGGATGCTTCCTGGCCCTGAACACCTTTAATTTCAGCGACGATGCGGAGAACAGGGACATCGGGCTGGTGGTCCCCGGAAGCCTCTATCCCACCACCAAGGACGTCAAACTTACCTTCCCGCTCTATATCGGCGGTGGTTACCAGCTTAAATACCAGAAATGGTTCTTCCTGATCGGTACGGGTATACGCATACGTCTTTAAATCTGGAAACGCGGCCTTCGGCCCATTCCCATATTAAGCTTTTTCCCTATTTTTGTCCAAATGTCTAAATCCACAAGCCGTGCCTATCAATATACCGGATAATCTGCCTGCCGCTGCCGTTCTCCGGGAGGAGAACATCTTCGTGATGGATGAGACCCGGGCCATCCACCAGGATATCCGGCCCCAGCGCATCCTTATCCTGAATATCATGCCGGTGAAGCACACCACTGAAACACACCTGCTGCGCCTGCTCTCGAACACCCCCCTGCAGATCGAGATCGACCTGATCCATCCGAAGAACCACACTTCCAAAAACACTCCCATAGAGCACCTGAAGGCCTTCTATAAGACCTTTGACCAGGTCCGGCACCAGCGCTATGACGGACTGATCATCACGGGCGCTCCCCTGGGGTTCATCAACTTCGAGGATGTGAACTACTGGGAGGAGCTGAAGGAGATCATGGACTGGGCGGAGACACATGTAACCTCCACCCTGTACCTCTGCTGGGGCGCCCAGGCAGCCCTTTACCATTTCTACGGAATCGAGAAACGATTGCTGGAAAAGAAAATGTTCGGCGTCTTCAAGCACCGGGTGCTTGACCGCAGGATACCGCTGGTACGCGGGTTCGATGACCTCTTCCCGGCTCCCCATTCCAGGTATCTGCACATTGAAAGGGAGGATATCCTCGGGGTAAAGGAACTGCAGATCATATCGGAATCCGATGTGGCAGGCATCTATATCGTTGGCACGAGAGACGGAAAAAAGATCTTCGTAACCGGCCATTCGGAGTATGACCCGAATACCCTGAAGGAAGAATACGAACGGGACCTGGCCAAGGGAATGAATATCCAGGTACCCGTGAATTATTTTCCGGATGACGATCCAGCCAGACCACCACTGGTCCAGTGGCGAAGCCATGCAAACCTGCTGTATACCAACTGGCTGAATTACTACGTCTACCAGGTCACGCCCTTCGATCTGAACGGGAAGGGTAAAAGCTGAGTTTTAAACCTGCTCCCTGAGCCAGCCGTACCACTGATCCATTCCTTCCCCTGTCTTGGCTGACAGCTCAATAAACCTGAGGTCAGGATTGATCTGTGCGGCATATTCCATTGCCCTTGCAAGGTCAAAGTCAAGGTAGGGAAGCAGGTCGGTCTTGTTGATGATGCACAGGTTTGATGTGCGGAACATATTGGGATACTTCAGGGGCTTGTCCTCTCCTTCCGTTGTGCTCATGATCACCACGCGGGAGGATTCCCCCAGGTCGAACAGCGCGGGACAGACCAGGTTCCCCACGTTTTCGATCAATAAAACAGCCTTTTCCTCCACTTCGAGCTTCTTTACTGCCCGGTTTACCATTTCCGCATCCAGGTGGCAGCCTTCTCCCGTGTTCACCTGGACAACCGGTGCCCCTGCTGCTGCAATGCGGTTGGCATCGTTCATGGTCTGCTGGTCCCCCTCAATAATATAAAAAGCCAGCTCCTTCCCCATCTCCTTTATGGTCCGCTCCAGAAGGCAGGTTTTGCCGGAGCCCGGGGAGCTTACCAGGTTCAGGGCCAGAATGTTCCTGGCCTCAAAGTATCCCCTGTTCCGCTCTGCCAGCAGGTTGTTCTTGCCCAGGATATCCTGTTCGATTTCGACCTTCCGGGATTGCCCGTGATCGTGATCATGATGGTGATCATGGTCATGATTATGGCCGTGGTCATCATGCGGGTGGTCATGGTCGTGATGGTGGTGATGGCCGTCTTCAGCGTGGGAATGGGTATGGGTCACCCCGTCATGTGTGTGGGTATAGCTGCCCTCCTCACCGGGTTTCAGTATCCTGGCTTCTCCCTGTCCGCATCCGCAGGTATCGCACATATGCTGCAATTTAGATTTATTCTTTACAAAGATAGGAAATCCACTCGTACTCCCTACTCCACCAGCAGGGATTTCACCCTGAGTTCCCGGCCCTGGATGATTTCCGGGGCAGGCGTGCCGCAGCTCGGACAGACCGTATAAAGATCCTGTATCTCAAACACATGTGAACAGGAGGTACAACGGGCCTTCCCCGGTATGGTGATGATATTCCTGCTGGCTCCTTCCAGGATGCTTTCTTTCACCGCCGCTTCAAGACTGAACTCAAGGGCATCCAGTACCACGCCGGACAATAAACCGACCTCGATCTCAATCTCCTTTACGACCGATGCATCTGCCTTCCTGGCATAATCGCTGGCGATCTCGACAATACTCATGGCAATGGAGAACTCGTGCATCTCTTCATTTCTTGAATGACCCCAAAAGTAACATATAATAGGGAAAATTGGGCCGGGCAAGATGCTTTTCGGCATATCCGGGAAAACCGGAATTCTGTTATAGCCGTCACATCAAAGCCTGATCCCGATCCGCCCTGCGGAGGTTTGCCAATCTATAGTATTCTTAATGAATATATTATGCAAAAAGGCAAACCCGGCAATTGGTGTGAAACATGGAACTTTATTCAATACCATGAATCCCTATGGGTTGCGCTCAGCCTGCGCGGCGGTCAGCCGTTCCAATTTTTTGACAAAGCGGTTTTAAACTTTACATCAGAATTATTTACCTTTATCGCCAGAACAAATCCATACGATTATGACCACGGTAAAACAGATACTGGACAACAAGGGATATGATTATTTCAGCATCAATCCGAAAGCAACGGTATTCGAAGCCTTGCAGATCATGGCCGACAAGAACGTTGGTGCCCTCATGGTGATCGATGATGAAGGGAAACTGATCGGGATGTTTTCGGAACGTGATTATGCCAGGAAGATCGTACTTCACGGCGTCTCATCCAAAGAAGCAAAACTTCTGGACTATATGTCCACCGACCTATACACCGTAAACCCCGAGACTACCGAACTTGACTGCATGGCCGTCATGACGGAAAAGCACGTACGCCACATCCCGGTTCTTGACCACAACAAGATCGTAGGTATCATTTCCATCGGTGACGTGGTAAACACCATTATACTGGACCAGAAAACAACCATCCAGGACCTGGAAAAATACATTACCGCCAGCGGGTACGGGCACCAATAGGAAGGCATGGATATGAAAGCATGGGTTTGGGTGTGGGTGTGAGTTGTGAATCAGGCGGAGCCCAGTTTGCGGAGTTTGGCAGCGACGGCCAGCTGGCCAAGGGCGATGCCCCCGTCGTTTGCCGGCAATTCCTGAGGAACCAGCACCTCGAATCCTTTTTCCTTTAGCTGCCTCTCAATGCGTTCGGAGAGGTACCTGTTCTGGAAGGTCCCGCCGGACAGGGCAACCTTTCGAATTTCCCGGTTCTTGCCTATCCTGCTCACGTTTTCCAGTATGATGGCGGAGATGGTGTTATGGAAGCGGGCGGAGATCCTGCCGGGATCCACTCCCCTGCCGATATCCCGGACAATGGCTTCCATGGCCGGCGCCAGGCTGATCACCCGCCCAGCGGGAGCAGGTTTACTCCCCCCCGCCCCTGAAGTGGCACTCCCTGATGTGCCACCGACTGAAGCGCCATCCCCTGAAACAAACGGATACACCCCCTCATCGGGTTGTATGGCCGCTTCAAGCCGCATGGGGCCCTCGGCATGGAACAGGGAGACCGTGCATATATCCAGCATGGCTGCCACGGCGTCAAAATACCTTCCCGCACCGGAGGAAAGCGGACAGTTGATGTTTTTTTCGATGGACTGGATCACCAGTTCGAGGATTGACGGATCCATCTTTTCCAGGAAAGGAAGGTTCAGCCCGGTAAGTTCACGGCGATATACCGTATACAGGCAGGATAAGGCCAGCCTCCAGGGTTCATGGGTGGCTTTATCCCCCCCTGGCATCGGCAGGTATTCCAGGTGGGAGATCCTCTCGTAGCCTTCCAGGTCGCATGCCAGAAATTCGCTTCCCCATATGTTCCCGTCATCCCCCAGTCCCGTACCGTCGAAGCTCACCCCGATGACCTTTTCATCGAGCCCGTGCTCCGCCAGTACCGAGGCGATATGGGCATGGTGATGCTGGACCGGAACAGCCGGGAGTCCCAGTTCCAATGCAAACCGCGTGGAGAGGTAGTCCGGGTGCAGATCATGGGCCACCAACAATGGCTCAAGGCGGAAAAGCCTTTTAAAGCGCCCGTAGGTCTCCCTGTAGAACTCAAAGGTTTCGTAATTCTTCAGGTCCCCGATGTGCTGGCTCAGGATGGCCTGATTCCCCTTTCCAAGGGAAAAGCAATTCACCAGTTCCGCCCCGGCGGCAAAGATGCCTTCCGCATCGAAGCTGAGGCGGACAGGGCTGGGCACATAGCCCCTGGACCTTCTTATGAGCCGGGGCTGTTCGCTGACAAGCATTGCAACCGAATCGTCACATCGGTTATGGATGTCCCTGTTATAATGCAGTACGGCATCGGATACGGGTCCCAGGACCAGCCCGGCCTGCCCGTTGTCAATGACGATGGGTTCTTCCGCAAGGTTGCCCGAAGTCAGTACGATGGCGGGAGTATCCATCTGTTCAAAAAGCAGGTAATGGAAAGGCATGTAAGGGAGCATGGCCCCGGTGGTCGGGAACCCTTTCGAAACGGAAGGAGCCAGCTTCTTCGCCGCTTCCCTGTCTTCCTCTTCCCTCCGGTTCGCCAGGATCACGATGGGCCTTCTCCAGGACTCCAGCTCTGCCTGTTCTGCTGTACTCAGCGTGCAGAAATTCCTGACGGATTCCGCATCCCTGAACATCACGGCAAAAGGCTTGCCCTCCCTGTGCTTCGAGTCCCTGAGCCTCCTCACAGCCTGTTCGTTGAGGGCATCGCATGCCATAAAGAATCCTCCCAGACCCTTGACCGACACGATTTTCCCGGCATCGATCAGCCGGGCTGTCTGACCGTCGATGCCGGTTGCTGTCCCCGGCTCCCGGGCTTCTCCCGTCTGCCCATCCCCGGTATCGGCCCGCTTGTTTTCCGCAAGGGTATAAACCGGCCCGCAGTCCCTGCAGGCGGTCGGCTGGGCGTGAAAACGGCGATCCAGCACATCCTCGTACTCCTTCCGGCAGGAGGGGCACATCGTGAAATCCTGCATGGTGGTCCGGGCCCGGTCGTATGGAAGGTCGCGGATGATGGTGAAGCGGGGACCGCAATTCGTGCAGTTCAGGAAAGGATAGGCAATGCGCTTGGGCTGCCTTTGCATGTCCTTCAAGCAATCCTCACAAACGGCAATGTC
>CAZVLG010000141.1:0-2590 GCA_964627835.1 uncultured Bacteroides sp. | reverse complement strand
TCAAGTATGTGGGACCCATCGTGGAACAGTTCATGGGGGTCGACCTGCAACGGTTCGAAGAGGCGGGCAATTCCTATGGCTACCGTCTGCAGCCGCTGACAGACATTCACCTTCACTCCAACCTGCAGTACGAGCTGGAACCCGGGGGCAACCCGATGTATGTATATATCTTCCTGGTCATAGGCATACTGATACTGGTCATTGCCTGCATCAACTTCATGAACCTGGCAACGGCCCGCTCCACCACCCGCGCGCGGGAGGTTGGCCTCAGGAAGGTGGTGGGATCCTCGCGCGGACTGCTTATCGCACAGTTCCTTGCCGAATCGGTTATCCTGAGCATCATCGCGCTGGTCATAGCGGTGGTTCTGGTATACCTTCTGCTGCCGGCCTATAACAACCTGATCCACCTGAACATCGATTTTGATATTTTCAGTGATGCATGGAGCATACCCGGGCTGCTTGTTTTTGCGGTGTTCGTGGGATTGCTGGCAGGCAGCTACCCGGCATTTGTCCTTGCATCCTTCAAGCCCATTGCCGTGCTGAAAACGGAAATAAAGGGGGGAAGCAGCAAGAGTTTCCTGAGAAGCCTGCTGATCGTCCTGCAGTTCACCGTCTCCATCGTGATCCTTCTTGGCACCCTCATTGTGAACCGTCAGCTTACTTATATGCAGAAGAAAGATCCCGGCTTTGACAAAGGGAAGGTACTTCTGGTCCACCGTGCGGATGCGCTCAGGGATAAAATCGGCACCTTCAAGAACGAGATCGGCCAGCATTCCAATGTCCTGGAAGTGGCCAATTCGACCCATGTGCCATCTTACTCGTACTGGGAGAATGCACACTGGCTGGAGGGAAGGGACCCGGGGGACATATTCACCCTCTCCACATGCTACGCGAGCTATAACTACGATCGGGTGCTTGGTTTCGAAATGGTCGAAGGCAGGTTCTTCCGCCCGGATATGCCTACCGATTCCTTCGGGGTCGTCGTAAACCAGGCAACCATTAAGGCCTTCGATTTAAAAGATCCGCTGAATACCCGTTTTTACGAACCCGGTGAAAACGGGCAGATCGAGCGGTATTTCAACATCATCGGCGTGGTGAAGGATTTTCATTTCCAGAACATGCACGAAGAAATCCATCCCGTCGCCATTCATTTCATGCGGGGTAACTACGGGGGACTGGTAACCATCAAGCTGGGGAACGGGAATATCCACGAAACCGTGGAATTCGTCAACGGGATCTGGGAGGAATTCGAACCGGAATACCCCTTTGAATACTCCTGGCTGGACGATGACTTTGGCAGGCTGTTCGAGACGGAACGGCGGACCGGCACCATCCTGCTGGTTTTCTCGATATTGTCAATATTTATATCCTGCCTGGGACTCCTGGGACTGATCTCCTACAGCACCAGCCAGCGGACCAAGGAAATCGGGATCCGAAAGACCATGGGGGCCTCGGTGAATATTGTGATGCTCCTGCTATCGAAGGAAACCGTCAGGCTTCTGGGTATTGCCACCCTGCTGTCCGTACCGGCCTTTTTCGGGATCAAGGCATGGCTGCAGAACTTCGCATACCATATACCCTACAATCCGGGCATTTATGCCCTCTTCCTGGCCCTGGTGGCTGTCTTTATCCTATTGATCGCACTCGCAACCGTAAGTTATACCTCTTTCCGGGCTGCTAACGCAAACCCGGCACGCAGCCTCAGGGTGGAATAGCACCGGGGCAGGGGATATTTTGACGAACAACTTGACATTCATACCGGGGTTGTATAATTTTAATTTAAAAGACCCTGGCCATGAAGATGAAACTATTCTCACAGGGTTTGCTCCTTTTGTCCTTGCTGCTTCTGATCTCCTGCAAAAAGGAAGAACCCCCGACCGTTCCGGCCGTTACCACGACGGAAGTACTATCCACCATCGTGAACTCCGTGCTTGTCCGCGCCAAGATCACGGACGACGGAGGAAGACGGATCCTCTCCTGCGGCGTTGCCTGGCATACGGCACCCGAAGCCACGATCTATGACAATATGATGGCAGGTGTACTGGTGGTTGATTCGTTCAATTGCCTGATCGAGGGACTCAGTCCCGGGGTGGATTATTATTTCCGGGCCTACGCCGTTAATTCCGAGGGAATTGCATACGGAAACGAGCTCTCCCTCCAAACCACCGATACCCTGCCGGATGTTCATACCACCGGGGTGACCCGGGTAGAGGAGTATTCCGCCGTAGTCGGGGGATCCGTTCTGAACGACGGCGGGCGGGAAGTGAGCTCGAGGGGTTTTGTCTGGGATACAGCCCATGCACCCACCCTGGAGAACTGGACGCTCAGCGCCGGATCCGGGACGGGATGTTTTATCGGGTCGCTCGAAGACCTGATTCCCAACACGCTATACTATGTGAGGGCTTATGCCATAAATGAGCACGGCACCCGCTACGGGAACGAGCTGAGCTTTGTAACGAAAGATACTGCCCAGTGGATCCTTGTATTCAGCGATGATTTCGAGGACTATGCGACGGGCTCGCATCCATCCGCATGGATCACCCGGTTCAGCGGTGAATCGGCAGGCGTTTCAGAGGATGTTGCCTTCGAG
>CAZVLG010000140.1:0-13515 GCA_964627835.1 uncultured Bacteroides sp. | reverse complement strand
TCCTGATTATGTGCTTGATTTGATTAAAAAAGGCACCTGCCAAAATTTGTTCTTAAGAAAATTTTGAAGTGCCGTTTTAATCAATCAAGCAAAAAAGAGAAAAAAAAGAAGGGGCTGCCCCTTTTGAGACAGCCCCTTCTTCAAAAGTTCTTAAAAAAATTACTTAAGGAATTTTGCAACTTGATTTTCAGACTTTACAATATAGACTCCGGGAGCATAACTGCTGATATCAAATACATGCTCACCTCCTGTAACAATGGCCTCTTCGATTTTCATACCCACGCTGTTGAATATGGACACTGTGGCAATCTCTGAGGTAACCGACACGTTAAGAACATTCACAGCAGGATTGGGATAAACCATCAGGGTGGGTGTAATCTGCTGCTGAATACCTACAGGCCAGGTGATTGTAATGTCCCAGGTATCCTCGACTCTACTATCATCAGAGGCACCTGCAACTACAGTTACCTCACCTGCTGAATCAGCGCTGAGGAGTCCGGCATCATCAATGGTAGCCCAGCCTGTTCCGTTTTCTACGCTCCAGTTTATAGCCGGGTAAGTAGCATCCGTTGGCAATACATCTGCACTCATTTGCAGCGTTTCGCCTGTGATCATCGAAGTTGCACCACCAGCCGCTGATACTGTAATACCGGTGACGGGTGTATGACTAGTGATCAGGGCCACATCATCCAGGTTAATCAGTATGACACTGTCAAGGTATACGATGGTATCTGATGTACCAAACATGAATTGAACCTTTTGATTATTAGCATCGATCTCAAGTGCCATGTCGTCAAAAATGACATCAAAAGTGTACTTCGTAGGTTCGGTGGTAAGATCAAAGAGCCATTCAGACTCGCCACCAACAGCCCTGAGATCAGTAGAAGATCCGTACCTGTTGTAGGCATCCCCCGGCCCCTCGAAGTCGACTGATCCTTCTCTTGGAGCATCCGCATAAGCCACAAAACTAAATTCATACTCTACATCGGGCAGGGCTGAAAAACCCATCTGGTTGTACTGGTATTGCCAGTTAGCGTTATTAGCTGCAACTCTGATGGGAGTGCACACGGCCTCGCCGTTGACCACCTGAGGCATGAGAGCACCTCCATCTCCTCCCCAACCGCCCCAATTGGTGGCTGTTCCGTCATCTTCGACATCGTCAAAATAGGGATTCTGGATCAAATTAATATCTGACATGGTAACTACCTGGTTACTGATGGTTACCACCACGGTATCCTGCTTGTAGGAACCGTCCGCGGCCACGCCCTTGACAATAACGTCTCCATCAAGAATGCCTGTAAGGACTCCAGATGTTTTATTGATTCTGGCCCGTCCTGTAACGTTCTCCACCGACCATGCTACGGTTTTTATGCTGGCAGTTGTAGGGAGAATTTCAGCCTTCATTTGCAGTGTGCCGTTGTTTTTTGTGATCGTACCACCTGTAATGTGAACGCTGTCAGCATAAATCGGGGCCTCGGCACCCTCAAAGGTGATAATACCACATTCATCCATGCTGTTCCAGGATTCATCTGCGTCGCCATAAGTCCCGGTATTTGCCCAGACTGCACGTTTGCGGTCGGCATCGCCGGTTTCCCTGTCGATAACGGTTATATCGAATCCTACCTGTTCCTGAATATCGACCTGAATCCCGTCCTTGTCTACCAGATATGAGAATGGAACAAAATACTCGGCGACATAATTGGATCCGGTTACCAGATAGGCATAGACAACTCCGATGTCATCCGGATCATCAATTGCAGTGCCATCGTTTAAGCCATCCTGAAATGGCCGGGCTATCTGGTGATGGCCCGAGTTGGCAGCACTTGCTCCGACATCATCCTCCAGGATGTAGTTAACATCGAAGTAGACTTCCGGTTTGTCATACATCCAGTGATCACTTGACACAGCAATATAGGCAGGATAGAATTCATCATCGGTGACAGTAAGAAAAATCCAGACTCCATCAGCGGTCCACAGGGCCTGCCAGTATGTATCACCCACGTTGCCAAGTGTGGGAACTTCTGCTTGAAAAGGCTTATAGATATGGTGCGTGTCTGCTTCCGCCCATACATCGTCAAGATCTCCGTCAATGACCGGAGCAACCGAAGCCTTCTTGATCACGGCTTCCGGTCTTGTCTGGGCAAATGCACTTGCCACAAACAGAGTACAAAGAAAAAGTGTAAAAATTTTAACTTTCATAATTACTTGTTTTTGGTTAGTACTAACAGGTTATTTAAAACCATCAATAGATTTTAGCTATTCAAGGTTGATGAAAATAATTGGGTAAGGACCAATGTATTAAAAAAATTTATAGAAACCTATGGTATTAAGCCTAATTTTGAATCGATATCAATAAATCAAATAATCGCATGGGACTGGTTTCTCAGAGGGTATTGCTTCATATACCTTGTCAACATTCAATCTCACAACGAATTCTGCTTCGACACTTTGCCAAAAAAGATAAAATCCTTATGTTTCCATTTCATTATTCCAACTCTTATAATAAAAAAACACCATTCCTTGGAAAGAGCGAAAAACGGGTTTAGAAAACTTCTCATCAAGATCATTGCTCTGAGTATGCCCTTGCTCATTCTTGCAGTATTGGAGGCTGTACTCCGGCTTTTTTCATACGGTGATAACCTGAACCTGTTTATTACAAACCCGGCTGAAGGTTACGAGCACTATTCAATCGTAAATCCGGCTGTAGGCAAAAAGTATTTTCAGAAATTCGAATACGATGCCCCACCAAATGATATTTTCCTGAGGCAGAAACCGGAAGGGACATTTCGCATTTTTGTTCTGGGCAGCTCAACCGTGTTTGGATTTCCGTTTGAAAGGAATCTGATGTTTTCGAGAATTCTTCACAAAAGGCTGGAAGATACGTATCCGGACCGACAGATTGAAGTGGTGAATACAGCCATTACAGCCATAAACAGTTACACACTTCTGGATTTTGCTGACGAGATCATAAAATATGATCCTGATGCGATCTTGCTGTATGCCGGTCATAACGAATTCTACGGCGCCTTCGGGATTGGCTCAAATGAGAGTATGAGCAAAAGCCGGATACTGACCCGGATTCATTTATGGTTAATGGATTTACGCTTTTATCAACTTATCCGCGATATAATAAATTCCACCATAGTGAACATGGGTGCAGGGAGATCTGATAAGGTGCATGGAACCCTGATGAAACGCATCGCTGCAAATAAGAACATCCGGTACAAAAGCGATGACTATTTAATGGCAATGGAGCGATACAGACAAAATATGGGTGATTTGCTAAAAAAATTCAAGGATAAAAACGTTCCCGTGTTTTTCAGTGAAGTGATTTCCAATGTAAAAGACATAAAACCGTTGAGCTCCGTTACGACCGGTTCAACCGACGAGGCCATGAATGCCTTTACCACAGCTGAAACTGCATACAGGAATGAGGATTACGAAAAGGCCCGACAATATTTCTATAAAGCAAAAGACCTCGATGGTATTCGTTTCAGGGCCAGTGAGGAGCTTAATCAGATCATCCGTGAACTATGCCGGGAGTATGATTCATACCATGTGCCAATGCTGGAGCGTTTTGAACAAAAATCTCCACACGGAATCATCGGGAATAATTTATTGACAGAACATGTACATCCGAATATTGAGGGTAATTTCTTAATGGCAGATGTGTTCTTTGCTGAAATTATTAAAACCGGGATCATGGGAGAGGTTGATTCGAATCTGCTCTATCCTTCGGATTATTACAAAATAAACTGGGGTTATACTGCCCTGGATAGCCTGTTGGCTCATCATCGAATTGAAAATTTGAAAACCCACTGGCCATTTGTTCCGATCAATGCAAAACTGCCGGATTATAGATCGTCTTACCGTCCCGGGTCTATGGTGGATTCTATGGCCTTTATTGCCTTCAGGGATCCGGAAGAATTCCTTGATAACCTCCGATTAGATCTGGCTAGAGAATATGAAGTGCAGGGTGAAATTTACAAGGCTTACCGTGAGTATGAGGCCCTTTTGCGTACCAACCCATACATTGCCGCAAACTATCGTGATGCGGCATCTTCGCTGATTAGGCTTGGTCATCTGCCCCTCGCTCTCAAATATTTCAAAAAGTCGCTTGAGTATGAACAATCTTTTTATGCCAGGTACAGAATGGGGGAGATCTATTTGATAAAAGCTGATTACCAGAATGCAAGGAAAAGTTTCCAGGAGGCATTCTCAGCGACTTCAGAATTCGGTGACCAGATTAAGACCCTGGGCAAGGCCTATATGGCCTGTATATACGGAAATCAAAAAAAGGATGCAGAGGCCATTGCGCAGGAGCTTAGAAAACACGATGCAATTCAGTACCTGAGGATACCTCCCAAGCAATATACCTATGATAAATACATTCCAATTAAAACAAAGAAACAATTCGAAGCAGGAAAACAATTATACTCAGAGGGCAGGCTGTCTGAAGCAATGGCAATTTTAGAAGGTTCCTTAGATCAGTTTGACTCACATATTGTTCGCAGATACCTGGGTGAGATCTATCTGGAAACCGGAAATCCAAAGAAAGCCATCTACCACTTAAACAGAGTGCTCGGTGAGTTTTACTTTGATCCCCGGTTCTTGTCAGATTTAATTATGTTACATATTTCTTTGGAAGAGTTTCAGGAAGCCGAGACGCTTCTGTCTGGTTTACAGGAACTTGAACCGCAGTATTATCGGATAGATACATTAGCGCAACTGATCCCTCAACTACAATAAGGCAAGTAGGAAAGTCAGTTCAATCCCTGCTGACAATCAACTTCATAACCTCCCTGTGATCTTCCTGCTTCATGATAACAATATAGATAGCTTCATGCCATTGGGAGGTATCAATCATCAACCTGTTGCTGAAGATTACATTTTTGTAAACCAGCCTGCCTGTCGCATCCATGATATTAATTTCTGTAGGATCAGAAGCAATTGTATGCAGCACGACAGTGGTTTGATCCGATGCAGGATTGGGATATATACCGAATGAATCTGTTACAGGGTGACTTTCCACTGATACCGGGATCTTGAATTCAAACCAGTTTAAATTATGCTCATTGCCGGTAACCAGCAGACGGAAAAGGTATTTACCTTCCTCAAGGAAGAGGCTCGTCGACTGGGTACTCCAGTTCTGCCAGCCTCCTGTCCCGGTAAAAGTAATGTTTTGCAAGGTTTCGAATCCGGATTCTTCGCTGCCTGCCTGTAAACTGAGTTTTGCGTTATATCGCTCTGTGGCAACACGAAAATGAATAGCATATTCACCTGCTTCCTTTACATGTAATACATAATCGAGGTAATCCCCCGGATCGGCATAACCTGTGTTGTAGCCCCCTCCAGCGTCTGAGCATGTTTCCAGTTCCAGGCCGTTGTTCCGGTAGAAATTCTCAGCCTGGATCCGGTAGGGAATCTCGTAATGCCTGGCCAGGTTATTTTGTACTTTTACTGACTCAAAATTTTGGAGTAACTGGTCATCGTGCATAATGCTGTTCCCTGAGTATGTGATCCCTAAGCTCCGGTTAGCGAAGAGATAATCCGGACAACTTAGGACCAGTATACGAGAGTCCTTTTCGCTCAACCGGATGCTATCAATTGCCATCACAGATCCATCCTGGGTCAGCGTAAAATCTGTTGCAGAAATTAATCCGCCAGATGTCACTGGTTTATTCAGGGATATAAATACCTGATTCTTCAGATCGGGCGTCCCGGAGGATACATAATTGAAGGGAATAGTCGAGGATTCTACCGGATTGAATAGCCTGAAATAATTAAGATTCGATCCCCCCCGCTTAAAAACAATCTTTAGCTTAACATCTCCGCGCGGCAGAATAAGATTTTCAATCTCGGATGTGACCCATTTCTGCCATCCTCCAGTTTCAGGAAGGTTAACGAGCCCGGTGGCATCCACCCCGTTGACTTCAACATAGATCTGGGATCCGCCAGCACCGGATGCGGACCTTATTTCCATGGTATAGGATGCAAGGGAATCGTTTGAGATAGTATACAAAAGCCATTCATTGGTCTCCGTCCATCCTACGTTATAGCCATTGGTCACAAGTGTATCTTCGCAAGGCTGCATGTCCACCCCGTCGTTCCTGTAGGACCAACCCCGGTTCCATTCAGTATACTCGTCCGTATCGATGCGATAATTGCCTGTATCCAGGTCAAAATAGGCGTAACCGTTGCGTCCCATGTCATAATCGGAAGCGAATACCGTGTCACCGACTGTGTGTTGTCTGTATGGCAGGATTTCAGATGAATGTGGCTGGCGGATCATGGCATCGACCACATCCTTCTGGAAAATGCAGTTTTCGATCCGGTGATTATCAGCAAATGTTAAGACCGCCTGGAAAGCTTCCTCCTGCGAGAGGATGGGGCCTTGTCCCTTCCAGTTATCGACCAGCTGCCTGTAATCCTCGTTGATCTTTACATGCAGCGGGTTATTGATCCTTCCCTTTTTCAAGGGCCACCAGGACCATCCGATATTGTTTGACTCACAAAGGGCAATTAGATTCCTGAACCATGTGTTGGAGTTTTCCCCGGATTCACCCAGCCAGATGGGTATCTCATGGGTATTTCGCAGGTTGATCACCCAGTCCAGTGAATTGGGACCGTTAAAGGACCAGTATTTATGAAAGCTATAAATCATATTCGCATCCCATGGAGGGGTTAACTGGGAAAAATCATTTGCAAACCAATTGCCCTCAATGATGATCATATGGTTCGTATCAACCAATCGTATTGAGTCGGTGATCTCCATGTAAAGGGATCTCAGTGGACTGTTATTCCCTCCGGGAAAAGACCAGTTGGTCTCGTTGATCAAGTCATATCCGCCCATCCATGGTTCATCTCTGTACCGCTCTGCGAGTTTGGCCCAGAGGGCAACTGTCTTATCCCTGTTCTCCTCACTTTCCCACAGGGATGGCTTGGAAGGATCATAATCAGAAATATTAGCATCTTTTCCCTGCCCTCCCGGTGCTCCGTGGAGGTCAAGGATCAGGTACATTTCATTATCCCCACACCTGTCAAGCAGCGAGTCGATCAATTCAAATCCCTTGTTTAACCAGGTCTGCGCTCCCTGTACGGGTTCCTCCTCAATGGGAAGCGTGAACCACTTGTAATGCATTGCCACCCGCACGCTGTTAAATCCCCATGAGGCTAAGGAATCGATATCTGCACGCGTGCAATGATTCTCAAGCCAGACCGTGTAAAAACTATCCACGTACGCTTCACCTATGGAATTAACCAATTTCTCCCTGAATTCATGCTGTGTGCCAGCAATATCGGATGTTTCCATCATATACCCTTCCTGCAGCATCCAGTTCCCCGTCCCGATTCCTCTCAGGAGCACATTTTCTCCGTCTCCGTTCACGATTTGTTTTCCATCAGCGTGCAGGAAACCCTGTCCCTGGATTGCCGCAGGGGAAAGCAACTGGAACAATACCAGGCAACTTAATATCTTAGGATATAGCTTTAAATCTAAAATTTGCATTGATTTTTTCATTATTCCTGACAATTACATTCGAAAACCTGTCAATTTTCCCCATGATTCTTCCCGCTCCAATATCGATATAATTCTCGGTTTGTATACCCTACATTGAAACGTAATTTTCAGCTTCCACCTTATCTGGCAGCTCATCATTATCCCTGATATCATTATAAACTATGATCTCAAAGGGTCCGGCAGTGCTGCCATCTCCGGCAATTACTCCACCCGGGGAACCGACATGAATTATATCCAGGGCTGACATCTCCTGGCTTACTGTTATAACAAGAGTATTGGCGTCATTCTCTTTTATTTTAATGGATTCAATGACTGCTTCTATTCCATTTGTTTTTAAACTGATCAGTGATGTTTCGGGTTTACCCATGGGCTTATCGAAAGTCAATTCAATCGTTGAACCGCCCTGGTCAGTAGCAGCGGATAAAACGCCGGGCGGATCATTCACGGTGGGCAATGCAAATGTGTCGATCCCAAAACCATACGGAAAGAACGGTTCATACACCGGGTCTCCGACATTTATAGGTATCTGCCCCATATTGGCTTGCCAGGTAAAGGATAGCTTTCCTGAGGGTTCGTAATCCCCGAAAAGGATATCTGTTATTCCCTGACCTTCAGTTCCCGGCAGCCAGGCCGCAATTACCGCATCGGAGTAGTGCCATATATCTTCTAACAACATCGGGCGTCCTGACATGAGAACGGTAACCACTTTAAAATCCTTATGATAGAGTGATCTCACAACACTGACATCCTCGGGGTCGAGTCCCAGGTGGGATCTGTTTCCTTCGAATTCTGCATACGGCCTCTCTCCAATCACAACAACGGCAACGTCGGCCCCATCGGCATCTTTTGAATAACCAATCCTGGTATAACTTACTTTACCTTCTGCAATCCCTTCAATCGCCTCGAGGGTTGTTTTCCCTACCGTGATATCTCCATTACCCCCCTGCCATTCAATTGTCCAGCCACCACATTGATAGCCCAGATTATCTGCAGATTTGCCAGCCACATGGATATGGCCTGCATCCTTGGCCAGTGGAAGTATCCTGTTCTTATTCTTAAGTACAACCAGTGACTCCCTCACACACTGCCGTGCAACCTCCCGGTGTTCAGGAATTCCGACTTTCTCAATCAGGGACCGGTTGGTAAAAGGTGTTTCAAACAATCCAAGCTGAAATTTCATCGTAAGAATCCTCCGGTTTGCATCGTCGATTCTTTCCATGGAGACCTTCCCTTCGTTAACCAGTGAAGTAAGTCCGTTAATTAATGCTTTGTAGTTATCGGGGACCATCACCATATCGATACCTGCATTAATTGATTGTTCAATATCGGAGGTATAATTCCCCGGCAGTTCGTCAATGGCAGCCCAGTCTGAAACTATAAACCCTTTAAACCCAAGCTCATCTTTAAGAACCTTTGTAAGCAGGTATTCTTGACCGTGTAATTTTTCGTCATTCCAGCTGTTATAACTTGCCATTATCGACCCAACGCCCTCATTTACAGCTGCAATATATGGGGGAAGATGTATGTTTCTCAGATCCTCCTCACTCAAAACTGTATTACCACGGTCAATCCCGTTTTCCGTCCCGCCATCTCCCAGATAATGCTTTGCACAGGCCAGTATGGTAACAGAATCAGCCAGGTTGGCACCCTGAAAGCCTCGGATTGCAGCCGCACCCAGTTTTGTCACCAGTTCAGGATTTTCTGAAAAACCCTCATAGGTCCTGCCCCAGCGTTCATCCCGGGGTACGGTCACACAGGGAGCAAATGTCCAGTCAACTCCGGTAGCAGATACTTCAAGTGCCGTGATCCTTGCCGCTTCTTCAACCAGCGATTCGTTGCGGGTGCATCCAAGTCCGATATTATGCGGAAAGATTACAGCGCCATACAAATTACTGTGACCGTGTACGGCATCGGTGCCATATATATAGGGGATTCCCAGCCGCGTATTCAGAGCACGGGTCTGGTACCCATCATACAAATTAGCCCATCCTTCAGCAGTATTGGTATCCGGATATCCGCCTCCCCCGTTCAGCAAGGAGCCGATGAAATAAGTTTCCATATCGGATGCAGGATCAAGGGATTGCCAATTGACCTGTGTCATCTGGCCTACCTTCTCTTCAAGCGTCATTTGTCCCAGGAGATCCTCAACGCGCTCTTCGATGCTGTAGTTGGTATCCAGGTAGATTTGGGCATATGAGCTGCTACATAACAGTACTAAAATTATCAGAATAATATTTCTCATGATTCATATTGAATTTTATATGGATTAAACATTTACCTTCCTTTTAAAACCATGTATTGCAAAAGTTCAGTCCGGCGGTTGATCGTAAATCCGACCCGGTCACAATTTGACGAAACGCCGCACGGTGGCAGCATATGATGCTCCATAAGAGATTATCAAGGAATAATATCATTGCTTCAATATCATCTGTGAATTGACATCCTGTCCATGGTTAACGGTAAACATATAGTTTCCGGGATGCAGGTTTTCAATGTTCAAAGTATGGGAATTTCCATAGAAAGACTCACTTTTTACCAGCTGACCTGTAAGGGTAAAGATCGAAATGGAATTTACGTGTTGATCAGGGGAAGAAATCCGGATTGACAAAAAATTCTGAGCAGGCAGGGGAAATATCTTTATCGCCGGTTCATAATTGCCTTGAGAAACTCCCGTGGAAGAGACAGAAAGAGTCAATACCATCGGGCCAAAATGATCGGCATTTTTATACATATCATTTGCGCTGGATGGACTCATATACATGGACCCGATGAAATTTTCGCGGGTACTGGTTTCATCATTGTCGCAGTATGCTACTGCGATTCCCATGATCTTGGCTGGTTCCAGGTATACCCTGCTGTTTTCGGGATTTTCCAGGTTAAAGGAGGCATCGTAATTCTTTATGGCAAATTCCCACAGGTAGGCGTTCTCACCTGTCATAACCATATCAACTTCAACATTATCCTTGTAATTGACACCCTGTCCCCATGAATTCAGGTCTACGGCATCAAATGAAAGACTGACATGATAAGCAAAAGCATTGCAATTCCGCTCATGATCTCCTTTTGAACGGTCTTCATCGATGAATATTTCAAGACAATCATCGTTCCACCAGTTTGAGAGTGGATCGGAATAATCGTCAGAGAGGGAATCGTCAATGACCTCCACCAGAATATAAAGGAAGTTTTCGTCCCATGCCACTTTGAAGCGGCCTTCGAAATCGCCTTCCTTCATCGTCTCATTATAGGGGATCCATACCTGGTCGATCACATTCCAGCCGGCCTGTGTCCAGCATTCTTCTGTAGCTTGTCCATCAATGGTTACGGGTGTATTGGATTTAAAACAGAAGATGGTATCGTTTTGTGTCTGGCTCCAGGCAATGCCGGCTAATAATATTAATAGTATAAAAGCAGTAAATTTTTTCATCGTGATTTAACAGCGTATAGTCGATCACCTTTTAAGCACTATTTTACCGGATAAATTAACATGCTTAGCCTTGTCATGGATGCTGTACAGATATATCCCTCCGGGCAGGGGACGGTGATCAAAATCGCAACCATTCCATTCTATAAAATCTGAACTGGTAAAATTGAATTCATTAACAAGCCTGCCGTTCACGTCGTATATCTCAAGAATAGAGTTTTTTGATACCTGCTCCGGTTTATTGAACCAGGTGGATGCTGAGAACGGGTTGGGTGAAGAAGCATGGATGTCATGAACGTAGGTTCCCGGAACACTGAGGACCGCTGCATTGAAATAGTTTAATTCAATACCATTGCCTGTGCCCAGGTTGCGGGAGTATTGCCTGTTTGTTGGATTGTTCCAGTGTTCAAAAACGCCCAGGCTGCCAATGGGGGTTCCATCACCTTCCGGATCGTATGTGACGCCGGCCGGCCAGTAATCGCTGCTGGCGCATTGGGTAAGGTAATCTGCCACTTCGACTTTCATTGATATGGGGTAATCAGCTTTCGCAGGATCTGTTACGTTTTCATGGAATAGTATATCAAAGCAGACCGATTCAAGCGCAACGGGATCCTGTCCGACAAACAGGGAGTTCGGATAATCATCGTTGAAAGGATCCGATTTGAATTTCATAATCCACCCTTTCCAGTCTTCACCTCCCCAGATACCGTCAATAATGTATAGCAATCCTTTTCCCCCGGTCTGCTCATGGCCCATATAATCGACCGTGTGCCTGTACTTTCCCGAACCTCTGCTATTCCCTGGCAGACTGTAGTGCATTTTCATGGCTGACTGCCCTTTCGGATCATTGCCCTTCTCAAGAAAGGATCCCTGGTGGTTTTTTGCAATAAGGGTAATTCCACCCACATCATGCGTTTTCAAACATGGGATATTGATTACATAGGTAGCATCCAGGTATTGCTGCGGCAATGTAGATTTGACATCCTTATCGCTGAATACCAGCACGGCCTCCGATGAAGGCAGCGTCTGGTGAACACCGTTACCGCCCTCGCCATCCACATAATAAACATCGGGATATTTGCTCATAACCAGGTTCCTGTATTCCGTACGGAATTCCCGGTAGGGATCGCCGAGGGTAATATCAGATTCTGCGACTCCAACCGTATTGACCAGCTGGTGTAATACGGCATTCAGCAGTTGTGGGGTGGCGTCCATCCTGGATGGCCTTTCATAGTCAGTGGCACTTTCATTGGTCAGGTTGATCTTGAAAGCTATTTTTTCACCTGGAGTGTACCCAACCTCCCCTCTGCCGTGCGAATCGTTGAATGATTTAAAAATGGTATCCCAGGCATCGGAAAGGGATTCGGTCCCCGCATACCTTTTGACAGACAGGGCCAGCATCTCGCTAATTATACTTTCATCCGCATTATCATCGCTGTACCAGAAATCCTGGCTCCCATTTTCGGGTATGTAGTTTTCATTGGTCGCCCTGTGGTCATGCACCCATACCACCCGTCCGGGGTAGAATCCCAATGCTTCACCTACGGGCTCGTTGGAAGGCATGGGAAAACTAATGTCAGCAGGTGAAAGCGTTTTGGCTAATGATTCCCTGCTGTCCCATAAAAATATCCATGCAAAAGCAAGGACGGAAAGGAACAGAAAAAGAGTGCCTGCCAGATACCGGGATTTCCGTAAATATTGTCTGAATTTTGTAAAAGATAATGTGGTGGCAGTTAACCCCAACAGGTAGATAATAAAGGACGACATGATGGGTGCAGCCGCCTGCATGCAGGGATACCTGGCGCGGCTGGGTTTGGGTATGACCCTTAATAAAAACCAGAGAGTGGCCGAGACACCCAGGATTATAATGATGGTTTTTGAGGATTTAATCCTTGCCCGTGAGAATTTCCATTTCATCAGCTAACCTATTCAGGTGTCATGTACCAGTTCGTGGGATCCATCAACTTGGCCCGTATCTGATCATACTGGGGTGTCCCTTCGAATTTCGCCGCAACTTTATCAGCAAGAAATTCAGGTTCATTCCTGCGTTCTGCAACACGTACAAGATCAAACCAGCGTTTCCCTTCAAAGGCCAGTTCCATGGCCCTTTCCGCAATGATCATGTCTTCAATCAACCTGGTTCTCTCTTCTCCGGTAATTGCATCGGATATCTCCCTTGATTTCAGGTAGGCCCTGCCCCGGATGCCAATGTTGTTTCTCCATTTTACAAAGGGTGGGGGTTTTGGATTCACCTTGTTGACACCCTGGTTCAGTAACATCAGGGCATATTCCTGAGATTCCGCATCGCCCATACGATTGTAAGCTTCCGCCAGCATCAGGTGGAGGTCTGCTGCCCTGGAGATAATTATGTCAGAGCCATAAGGATCACTCCAGTCGATGAAATACTTGGAAATGAATGCCAATGTGGTAAACACGGAATCCGACTCCTTGGCAATGGTATCCACAAAATATGACATTCCGTATCCTCTCCATGGATCGCCAGGATCTCCTGAGGCCGGGATTTGTGCCTGAAAGGAGTCAATGAGCACATCTGAGGGTTTGGCCATATACTCAT
>CAZVLG010000139.1:0-2560 GCA_964627835.1 uncultured Bacteroides sp. | reverse complement strand
AGGATCTCCCCATCAAATTTCCTCGGGCTGCCGCTGGAATTGTATTCTTTCAGCCCCATCCCGGGCTGGCTGTCCCTGTACGGGATCTCAGCCTGTACATTCCCGTTTTCATAGTATACCACCCTGGTACCCTTGATCCTGCCGTTAATATAGGGCGTTATGCGGTAGATGTTCCCGCTCGGATAGCACCACCTGGTCTCGCCGTGCTTGTATCCGTTCACGAAGTTGATCTCTGTTTTGACGGTTTTCCCGTCCTCGTAAAAATTCTGCGCCGGACCTTGCTTGCGGTTGTTTTCATAAGTTACGAGGATTTCCAGGGTCCCGTCTTTGCGGTATTCCTTGGATACTCCGTGCCTCAGTTTTCCAAGTGCCTCGGTTTCCGATTTTATCCTCCCGTCCGGATAATATTCCTTTACCACCCGGATCCCGGTTTCCGTGGACGTATCTGTTTCACCCTGTTTGCCTTGATTTCCGGGCGAACATGAACCCATCAGGGCCAGAATCGTAAGGATCCACACAGTTCTCATAGCATAATAATCCTTGTGTATTATTGGACCAGCGATTCAAAATCCTGATCCAGGGAAATCATTCTCTGGAAATCGAAAAGTGTCAATCGCCTGATGTTGTAGAAATAACTCCAGTAATTCTGCATGGCGCTTATGTAATTCCGGGTAGCTGCATCTTTGTCCCTCAGCGCAATATTCAGTTCAAGTACATCGATCTTCCCGATATAGAACCGCTCCTTGGTTACATTATACCTTTTCTGTGCAACCGTATCTGCTTTGGCAGCAATACGAACCTGGTCATCCTGCACATTGAACTGCATAACCTGAAGCATTACCTCCTGGTCAAAATCAATCTCTGCCTGCTGAACATTGGTACGCACGACTTCCTGGTTGGATTGTGCCATCCGGTACCGCCCCTTTCCAAGTCCCCAGTCAACAATCGGAAGCTCCACCCCGATCCTCAATCGCTCCTGGTCCTGGGTATTCTGGTATACCCGGGATACAATATCAGCCTGCTGGGTGAGCCCGTAGGATGCAAACAGGTCGGCTGTAAGTCCTTTTTCAGCCCTTGCCTGTGCAACCGATTTATCCGCTTCAAGCAGTTGCTGCTGAAGTTCGATTATTGTAGGACTATTGGCATGTGCCTGCTCAAGAGCCGCAGCAACATTGACCTCCAGATCGGGAACTTCATCAGGAAGGGTTAGCTCAAGATCTACGTTTTCGTTGTATCCCAGGAATGAACGAAGCTCGAACTTACTGATCTCCAACTGTATCCTGGCCTTGGTCAGGTCGGTGCCGGCATTCAGGAAAGCAAGCTCCATCTCAAGGAGTTCATTCTCTGCAATGGTCCCGATGTTGTAGCGCCCCTGGGCAATTTTATACAGGGTATCATTATTGCTGTAATTCTGCCGGGCGATATGCAGGTTTACCTGTGCAAGTGCCAGGTCAAAAAAATTGATCACTGCCATGCGGTTCACGTTTTCCAGGGATTCTATGTAACTCTTCATGGCAGCCTCGTACTTGAGCGGTTCGATCTTACGTTCCCATCGAAAACTGTTATGGGCCTTAATGGGCTGGCTGATCCCTATGCTCACGGGGGTAGAGAGGTAATTGGTCCGTCCCTCATCCACATTGAACCGGTCAATCCTCTCCAGTTCAGACCTCATGAAAACACTTCCGCCCGTCTGTGCAATGTTCTGGGTAAGGGATGCTCCAACGGAATAACTTGCCAGGCTCCGTTCAACAAAAGCATCCGTTCCGTCATCAAGGGTAATCTTATCGATGGAGCGTGTAAGGTCCGGAATGGTGGCATCGAGATTAAGCCCCGGACGGAATTTTGCCTTATGGGTCCGATACTCCCAGTAACTGCCCCTGAACCTGTGCTTGGCCATGATTGCGGTGGGGGACTGCTCCCTGGCGATACGGATTACATCATCGAGGGTTAGGTGGAGGATCATATCCTGGGAAAACCCCGAATAACTTAAAAAGCTCAGCACAAAGACCAGTATGATGGATGAGTGATTTTTTTTCACGTCTTCAGTTTTATTCATGTCTCAGTGATTCGATTGGATCTTTTTCCGAGGCCCTTTTTGCCGGGGAATAGCCAAAAATCACCCCGACAGAGGCAGACACCACAAACGCGATGGCGACTGAAAATGGGGAAACGATGGTAAGGATTCCGGTAAACTCGTTGATCAGTTTTGACAGGATGATCCCTAGTATGACACCAATGAGTCCCCCGGTCACACTGATCAGGATGGCTTCCGACAGGAACTGCACCACGATGTCGGTTTTCCTGGCCCCGATGGCCATCCGGGTCCCGATTTCCTTTATCCGCTCCATTACGGAGGCAAACATTATGTTCATGATCCCGATGCCCCCGACCAGCAAAGAAATGCTGGCAATGGCCCCGAGTACGATGTTGAAAATATCCTTGGTGCGCTGTTCCTGTTTGAGCAGGAGCTCCGGAACCGTGATCTCATAATCTTTCACTTCCTGGTGCCGGCGGAACATCATCCTGCTGAGGAACTCGGTCGAGGGGGTCAGTTCTTCCG
>CAZVLG010000138.1:0-3393 GCA_964627835.1 uncultured Bacteroides sp. | reverse complement strand
AGGTTCTCTGCGCATCGGCCGGGAGCATACTCTGTCCTCCTGGTCCTCTCCTTCTTTGCTGACGTTCCATCAAGGCCCTTTCTGCCTCTTGTTGCAAGCGTTTTTCTTCCACTTCTTTTTCTCTGATCACCTGAATCAGTTCCAGTCCCGCAAAACGCAGATCCTCCGCATTTTCGGGAACGGAAAGCAGAATTTTTTCGCCTTGTGCCAAGCCAGCCTCGACGATGATCTCGTTCTCGTTCGCTTCATCCAGGACCACCACCTGCCTGGTTTTGTTTTTCTTATACACATAAGTCATGCTGTCATTTGAGTAGACAGCCTCAAGGGGAATATAGAGAACATCATCAAAAGTCTTCGTTATGATGCTGTTGCTGGTGGTCATGGAAGGCCTTAGGATGGGATCCGTTCCATCCAGCTTAATGGTCACTTCAAAAACCTTGGCATCGGTATTGGGCAGTTGTTCCCCGATGTTGGCAACTTCGGTAACTACCCCGGAATATTTTTTTTCCGGGAATGCATCTACCCCGGCCCTTACCCTCTGGCCCACAGAAACCTTGCTGATGTCAATTTCATTCACATAGGTTTTGGAGATCATGGTTGACATATCGGGCAGTGTGGCCACGGTCAGATCCCAGGTACTGATCTCTGAACCCACGGTCCGTTTCTCTCCCCCCCATTCTCTTTTGTAAATAACCATCCCCGAAGCCGGGGCCCGAATCACAAAGTTTTCCATAACCCTTTCCATCTGTTCCTTTTTTCTTCTTTGCTGGGCCAGGTCTACGGCCACCTCGGTCATATCCGCCCTGGCCTGCTGTACTAACAATTGATAATTCTTAACTGCCTGCTCATAGGCCCTGGTGACTTTGTCCACGTTGATCTGGGCCTGCCGGATCGTAGCCGGAGGTTCGAACTTACTTTGCTCCAGGGTAATCTCTGCCTCTTCCATGTTAAACTTGAGATTAATCATTTCATCGCGAAGATTCCGGAGTTGCATGGTAGTATCCAGTTGTGTTCTCGTGAAAGCCGACTCCCTGACCTCCAGTTCATCAAGGACATCCTTATAATTGTTGTCCGCTTCGGACCGGTCGAGAGTTGCCACATAATCGCCAGAATCCACGATGGTTCCTTCCGGGATCAGATCCTGAATCAGGATGCTTCGAAACCTCAGCTCCCTGCTTCTCAGCATGCTGGGTGCCTGTATCTCGGTCGACTTAAGGGCCTGAAGTTCACCGGTTACCGTCACCAGGACCTCAAAATTTCCTCTGACAACTTCGGTTTCGAGCGGTTTTGTAAGTTCTTCCTTGGAAGCCAGGCTGTATATTATGGTGGCTGCGATAATAGCTGCCAGAATTATCAGGAAAATCAGGTTACGACGTTTCATAACTGGGACTATTAAGGCGTATTAAAATAATCATTTACAATGCGTTCTGCATCAATATTACAAGCCGGATAAATTCATGCCCCCATTGAAATCCTGAATTCAGGCTGTAAATCCGTCTCATTTAAGGATGCGTCAATTCTTTTCATTAGATGTTCCGCTGGCACAAAGGTTTAATGGGGATAAAATAATTATTCTTCTCACCGAGCCCCGGTAATAATACCCATTGCCTCATTTGCCAGGTTCTCTGCCTCCGCCTTCGATCCGGCTTCTGAATAGATCCGGATGATTGGTTCGGTATTGGATTTTCGCAGGTGGATCCAGCCCTCCGGCATATCCACCTTGATGCCGTCTTCCCGGTTGATGGTGAAGCGGCTGTAATGCTCTTCCACCTTATCCAGGACCGCATCAAGGGAAACGCCCGGATCCAGGCTTACCCTGTTCTTGGATAGATAATAATCCGGGTACCTGTTTCTTAATTCACTCATCGTAATGCCTGCAGCAGCCAGATGAGAGAGGAACAGGGCCGCTCCGGTGAGGGCATCCCGCCCATAATGCATTTCCGGGTATATCACCCCGCCGTTGCCTTCGCCCCCGATGACGGCATGCTCCTGTTTCATTAACTGCACCACATTCACCTCCCCGACGGCGGAAGCAAAATAGCGGCCGCCGTATTGTTCGGTAATATCTCGCAGTGCTCTTGATGAGGAGAGGTTGGAAACGGTGTTTCCCGGTGTTTTTCCAAGGATGTAATCGGCCACGGCGACAAGCGTGTATTCCTCGCCGAACATGTTCCCGTTTTCATCCACCAGGGCCAGTCGGTCCACATCCGGGTCTACTGCAAGTCCCACATGCGCCCCGTGTTCCAGCACCGCGGCCGAGAGATCCCCCAGATGCTCCGGCAGGGGTTCCGGGTTATGGGCAAACCTGCCATTGGGCTCGCAGTATAATTCAACCACTTCCCTGACCCCGAGTTGTTTGAGCAGGGAAGGAAGGACCAGTCCCCCAACAGAATTAACGCCATCCACCACCACCTTCAGTCCGGCACGCCTGATCGCATCAGGATTTACATGATCAAGATCCAGGATCTTTCGAATATGCCGCTCTGCATAATCCCGTATGGTCTTTATCGAGCCTGTGTTATCAGCGTCCGAATATTCAAAAGCTTCCTGCCCGGCCAGTTCAAGGATCCTTTGCCCATCCCCGGCAGAAATGAATTCACCAAGCTCATTTAAAAGCTTGAGGGCATTCCACTCGCCGGGATTATGGCTGGCCGTCAACACAATGCCCCCCTGCGCATTTTCTCCTGCAACGGCAATTTCAACCGTAGGCGTGGTGGCCATTCCCAGGTTCAGCACATCCATGCCCATCCCCGTGAGGGTCGCGCAAACCAGCATTTCAAGCATTTCACCCGAAATCCGGGCATCCCGGCCTACGACGATGCTTCCTCCTGTCACATTCAGCTTTTCCTTCACCCAGGCTGCATAAGCGGAGGTAAATTTTACGATATCCGGGGGACTGAGTCCCTCTCCAGGCTTTCCCCCGATGGTTCCCCGGATACCCGATATGGATTTAATAAGCGTCATAATGCACACAAATATGGGAAAGAATGCAGAACCAGCCAAACCAAAACACAGCTTAGGGATGGAAAATTTGTACATTTGCTGCAGTATGGAATCGTCCTCTCAAACAGGTAGAAAAGGCCCCGGCAGAAAAAGACCGGGTAACCCATCCCCGAAGGGCAAGTTTTCCGGTCCCCCGAAAACATCCCCTCGCGCAAGAACAAGCGGAAAGAAACAGGAATCCCGGGAGGAGCGCCCGTATCCGAGAGGCAAAGCTTCAGGTCCTTCAAAATCAAAAGGAGCCGGAAAGATCCCCGGAAAAGGAGCCGGAAAGATCCCCGAAAAAGGAGCCGGGAAGGGCCCTGAAAAAGGAGCCGGGAAGGGCCCTGAAAAAGGAGCCGGGAAGGGCCCTGAAAAAGGAGCCGGAAAGGTCCCCGGCCCGGACCAAACCCC
>CAZVLG010000137.1:0-3470 GCA_964627835.1 uncultured Bacteroides sp. | reverse complement strand
ATGCCCTGTTCGTCGGCAAACCTGAATTTTCTTCCATAGGTTACGTAATCCCGGCCGTAATTGTAGCTGCCAAATCCCTGTTGTTCCCAGCAGGACGGCACCTCGATCGTGGTCCACATTCCGCTTTTCCGGCCGCCGGTGCAATAGAATTCCCAGGTCTCGGTGTGCTCGTTATCGGTCCCCGATAAAAACATCACTTCCCTTCCCAGGGCCTCCCTGGCAGGCAGGTCCATGAAAGGGATGATCATCAGGGACGCATTCAATACGATACATAAAACTGGTCTCATGATTCGAAGTTTTGGTTTTATACTTTTATTTTTCCTTCAGTAATTTATCAAAGGTGAGGGTTTCACCTTTTACGGTGGGGACACGGATCTGCCTGTCCCCGTACCGGAGTACGCATTCATTCCCCAGCCTGGAATGGATGCGGGCCTGTTTCAGCTCCCCGTTCTCCCAGTCGATATCCACCTCGAAACCTCCCCTTGCGCAGAGGCCGTATACATGTCCACTTGGCCATGCATCCGGAAGGGCAGGCAGCAGGTCAATCTCCCCGGCATGGCTCTGAAGGAGCATTTCCGTGATCCCGGCCGTGGCGCCGAAGTTGCCGTCGATCTGGAAGGGAGGATGGGTGTCGAACAGGTTGGGAAGGGTGGAATTCCGCAGCAATGCCAGCAGGTTCTGATAGGCTGCTTCCCCGTCCCGCAGCCGGGCAAAGAAATTGATGATCCAGGCCCTGCTCCAGCCCGTATGGCCACCGCCGTTGGCCAGCCTTGTTTCTATGGTCTTCCGGGCAGCCTCCATGAGTTCCGGACTCTCCTCCCAGTTTATCTGCCTTCCCGGGTGCATGCCGAAAAGATGGGACATGTGCCGGTGCCCCGGGTCCGTTTCCTCGTATTCCTGCATCCATTCCATAATACGGCCGTCTGACCCGATCCTTACTGGAGCAAGGGAGTCAAGCACAGCCTGCATTTCAGCAAGCCAGTCCCCATCCCTTCCGAGGATCTCCCCCGCCTCGATGGTGTTGGTCAGCAGGTCCCATATGATCATGTGGTCCATCGTGGGACCCATATCGATGGAGGCTGGGGTTCCCTGGGGACCGATGAAATGGTTTTCCGGGGAGATGGAGGGGCCGGACACCAGGAATCCGCTTCGCGGGTCCACCACCAGCCAGTCGGCACAGAACTGCGCGGCTTCTTTCATGATCGGGTAGGCAAAGGTATCCAGGAACTCCCTGTCTTCCGTGAACAGGTAGTGCTCCCAGAGGTGCTGGCAGCTCCAGGCGATGCCCATGGGCCACAACCCGTAACGGATTGCCCCGGTGGGCTCCGTAAAGTGCCATACATCCGTGGTATAATGGGCGGTAATCCCCCCGCATCCGTAAACCTCGCGGGCGGTTTTGCGGCCGTCCGCCCTGAGCTCATCCAGGAAATTCAGGAAAGGTTCGTGCAGTTCGGAAAGGTTGGTGATCTCGGCCGGCCAGTAGTTCATCTGGATGTTTATGTTGATGTGGTAATCGGCACTCCAGGGGGGACGAAGGCCGTCCGCCCAGATACCCTGCAGGTTTGCCGGAAGGCAGCCGGGACGGGAACTGCTGATCAGCAGGTAGCGGCCGAACTGGTAATAGAGCTGAACCAGCTGGGGATCGGTGTTCCCGTTCTTCATCGCCACGATCCTGGAATCCGTGGGAAAATAGACCGCATCGGTTGTGCCCAGGTCGATCTCCACGCGCTTGAAATATTCCTGGTAATCGGCCACATGGTCGTTGTAAAGGCTTTCATAGGTTTTGTTGGAAGCGGCATCCATCCATTGCTTTGAGAGCAGGGAGGGATCACCGCCACGGTAATCCGTTGCGGCAGTCAGCAAAAGGGTTGCGGCCCCGGCGTTCTCCACGATGATGCTGTCACCGGAAACCCTGATGTTCCCGCCCTCGGGAATGACCTTCAACCTGGCCGCCAGTTTGACTCCCCTGCCGTTCCCCGTATGCTCGGTCATCAGGACCTGATCCTCGTCCGCCCGGATCTGTTCCCCGGCGCCTGGACGATCCAGCAGGGCAGTGAAGCTCAGCACTTCCTCCCCTTCTGTCTCCAGCCTTACGACCAGGACCTGGTCTGCCGCGCTTGTAAAAACCTCCCGTCGGTACCGTACCCTGTCCCCGACATAAGTCACCCCGGCCACAGCCCTATCCAGGTCCAGTTCCCGGCGGTATTCGGAAACATGGCGCACGGAAGGGAAAAACAGGCGCAGGTCGCCAAGGGTCTGGTAGGTATGCCGGATGGGGTCGTCCTTGCGGCCCATGATGCCTTCCTGTGCAAGCTTCTCTGCTTCCTGGTGTTTCCCTTCAAAGAGAAGGCGGCGCACTTCTTTCAGGGCATCGAGCGATTCCGGGTTATGGTAATCCATTATCTCACCCGTCCATACTGTTTCTTCGTTCAGTTGCAGGCGTTCTGCAAAGGGATCCCCGAAGACCATGGCACCCAGCCTTCCGTTCCCGACAGGCAGGGCATCCTCCCAGGTATCCGCCGGGCGGGTGAACCAGATCTTCAGTTCATTTTCCGGCCCGGTTTCCTGCCTGGCTGTTTCCGGGGACCGCTGCTGACCGGAACAGGACGAGAGTATTCCGGCTGAAAACAGGATCAGGAATGAGAAAAAGAGTAGGCCCGAAAAGAGCATCCTGACGGAATGAAGCATCCCGGCTGATAAAAGGGCCATGTCCGAAAACAACATCCGGACCTTAAAGAATGGCACTGCCGGGGCGGGCATTCGGCCTGCCCTGTGTATTCCGGTCACAGCAAATATCCGCGACATTCTACTCTTCTGTATAAAGAGGTAATGCGCCGCCCATGTCATCGATCTTCCAGGTCCGGCTCATCTTTAAAACTTCCGCACCGGCCAGGAACATCGGACCGTATCCATGTGCCGCATACACGTTGACCGGGCGGTAATAATAGAACACGGGATCAAAGCCCATGCCCGTACCCACGCAGGTTCCTTCCACCTGACCCTTTTCATTGACCTTTTTTGCCAGGGCGCTCCATGCAATGGTTACCATCGGGCCATAGCTTTTGTAGTCCACCCATCCCTTATTAATGGCCTTGGCCGTTGCGTAGGTATACATAGCCGATGAGGAGGTTTCCAGGTAGGAATCCGGACGGTCGATCAGCTGGTGCCAGAGCCCCTGCCCGGACTGATAGGATGCGAGTCCCCGTATATGGGCCCTCAGGATCCCAAGCACCTCATCCCTTCCCGGATGATCCTCGGGCAGTACATCCAGCAATTCCACCATGGCCATGATGGCCCAGCCGTTGGCCCTGCCCCAGTGAAACCGTGGGTGTGGATCCATTTCCTCTGCCCAGCCGTGGATGTAAATCCCTTTTCCCTTGATGAACATCCGTTCCGAGAACTGGAGGATCTGCCTCACCGCATCGTCATAGTATTTGGATTCGCCCGTCCATTTTCCCATCTGCGCAAGG
>CAZVLG010000136.1:0-14793 GCA_964627835.1 uncultured Bacteroides sp. | reverse complement strand
TGTCAACCTGGTGCTTTTCGAAAATATAGCCGTAGATATCGACCGAATCGGCCTCCCGGTAGAAGGTCCTGTATTCCGGTGAGGTCTGGACGGCATGGACCAGGTGCATGTCGACCAGCAGGGGTACGATTTCTTCGGGGGGAATGATGTCTCTGCCCGGCCTGTCATTCTTGCAGGCGGCCAGCGAAAGCAAGATCATCGCTATGATCAGAATTCTGCGCATTATGAAGTATAACGCCCTTCCGGCGAATAAATTTTTTATTTATCTGCGAATTTACCAAAAAAGCGAACCGGGCGTATAAAAATTATCGGGGGATGAATGGGGAAGGGAACTTATCATAGGATGAATGGGGATATGAACTTATCATAGGATGAATGGGGACGTGAAATGATAAGGGGATGTATGGGGACAGAAGCTTATTGTTTGATATCGTTAAAGCGGTAGCCGAACATGATCTCGTGGGTCCCGGTGTTGTACTGGCGAAGGCCGGAAAGTGTAATGTCGTAGGAATAGCCGAAATAGATCTTTTCGCTGTAGGAATAGCCGATGAGGACCGAAATGGCGTCGCTGGTGCGGTAGGAAAGCCCCAGCCAGACCATATCCTGCCAGATCACGCGGGCATTCAGGTCGAACTGCACGGCTTTGGGGGCGGTACCCTTGAGCATGGCGCTGGGCTCCAGCTTCCAGTCGGGGCTGAATTCATACAGGTATCCGCCGCTCAGAAAGAAATGGGTTTTGAGCTTGTTGATGCCCGTACCGGGCTCGTATAGCTTCAGCTTGGTGTTGATGAGCTGGGCGGTGGAAAATCCGACCCAGAAATCTTCGTGGTAGAGGTATACGCCAATGTTCGCATCGGGCACCCATGAAGTGTGGACCTCGCCCTGCAGGGCCAGGTCGCTGGGATCCTTCAGGGTGATCTGGGTGCCGTCGACGCGGTACTGCATCATGCCGAAAGACGCACCCATTGACAGGCGCATGCCCGTCATGATCTCAATGTTGTATGCATACACGCCGGTCAGGGAGGTGCGGCTTGTGGGACCGGTAATGTCATGGAAGACATAGCCCCCGTATCCCATGGGAAGGGTTGGATGGGGACCGAAAAAGGAGATGGCATTGGTCAGGGGTGCATCGGTCATACCGACCCACTGGAACCGGTGGTTCGAACGTATCTGGAAGTAGGGATTGACCCCTGCTACGGCCGGATTGTAAATGACCCTGTTGAACATGTACTGGGTGTACAGCGGAGTCTGCTGTGCCCGGGCCTGCATGGCCAGCCCTGCCAGGATGATCCCCAGGAGCGAAAGAAATTTCAGAGTCTGAATAACTGGTTTCTTTTGCTCCCGGTTGAGCGGGCAACAATGCCTGCGATGATATGTCAGTGGCCGTTTCATATTATCTCACAATGGTTACCGGTCCCTTGTACGGCTCGCTGCCGTCTTTCAGGTCAATGATATAATAGTACGTCCCGATGGGCAGGTCCTTGCCTTTGTATTTCCCGTCCCATCGCTGGTTGTCCGCATACCCGACGGAGGAGAAGACCGTCCTGCCCCAGCGGTCGAACACCTTCACGATTGCGTTCGGGTAATACAGGATATCGTCGATATCCCAGAGATCATTCACCCCGTCTCCGTTGGGGGTGAAACCGCTGTATATTTTCAGTCCCGTAGCAATAAAAATATTCATGGAATCTGTTTCCTGGCAACCGAATTCGGTGGTACCCGTGACCGCATAGCTGATCTCGGAGCTGATCGTGGCTGTGGTGGTTTGTGATGCGGGACTATCCAATCCATCCGGGGGCTCCCAGAGGTAGCTGCTGAACGATCCGCCGATGGCCGCCAGGGTGATGATCTGGCCCGGGGCCACCGTCGTATCCTGACCGGCCGATATACCGCGGTCCGGGTGGACGGTCAGGGTAACGGTATCCCGGTCGGAACAACCGCTGGCCAGGTCGCGTGTGAACAATATGTAGGAAACCGAATCGGTTACCGTGGTCGCAGGATCGGAGACATCGATCTGGCTGAGTCCCTCTTCCGGGCTCCAGGTAAATTCATCCCCGCCCGAACCGTTCAGGGTGACCTCGCTGCCGTAACACACAACGGTATCCGGTCCGGCATCCGCCATCAGGCTGACATACGCGGTGATTTCAAAGCTGTCGGTGTACTGGCAGCCGTTCTGGTCCGTAATGCTTACCCAGTAAGACCTTTCCTCCAGTCCGCTGATATCCTGGGTGGTCGAATCGTTCGACCACAGATAGTTGTAAGGCGGGGTCGCCCCGCTGATGAGCAGCGAGATGGAGCCGTCGAAACTGTTGCGGCTGCAGGTTGCCGGTGTGATGGTCGCGGTTATATCGTAGGGCGGGGGTTCGAAGATCAGCACGGTATCCCGGAAGACCCGGTGGCTGTCCCTCACCTCTATGTAATAATCGCCCCCGTTCAGGCCTGTGAAATCGCCTGTTGGCTGCATGCTGGACCCTCCGTCGATCGAATAGCTCATGGTCCCGATGCCGTTCTGTGGCAGGAGCGTGATCGATCCGTTGGCGTTGAAGTAACAGTCCACATTGGTCGAGCTTACGTTCACATCCAGCGGGGGTGTTGCCGTAACGGTGACGGATTCCTCGTGGATACAGCCGTTGGCATCGCGGATGAACACGTAATAGATATCCGAGGGCACCAGGTAGAAGGTATCGCTGCTGAAGCTGGCCCCGCTGTCGATGGAAAACTCAAGCGGCGGTGTGCCTCCCGAGGCGGATATGACGATGGATCCCGGATCCGGGATCATCGCCGTGGCGGTGGTGATCGTGGCCGATATGGGCGGGGGTTCCGCAATGGTATCGGCCGGGAAGGCAGACAGGCAGGATCTCGAATCGCGCACCCTTGCGGTATAGATCCCTGCAGGGAGTCCTGCAAAGGTACCCGAGCCCTGCCAGCTAAGGCTGTCGATCGAGTATTCCAGGGCGCCCGTGCCGCCCGAAGCCGAAACCGTGATGGCCCCGTTACTGTCGCCCGAACAGGTGGATACATCCGTAACGATCGCCGGATCAAGGCTCAGGGCCGGGGGATCCACGAGTGTAACGGTATCGCCCGTAACCAGGCAGCCGGAAGCGTCCTGTACCACGAGGATATAGGTTCCGGGTCCGAGTGACCCGACCACGCTTGCCGTATCGTAACTGGCTCCCGTGTCGACGGAGTAGCTGTAAGGTGGTGTGCCGCCGGAAGCATACATGGAGATCAGCCCGTCGCTGCTGCCTCCGCAACTGATGGTGGTAACGGCGGATGAATCGAACACGAGTTGTGGCGGTTCGACAAGGGTCAGTGTTCCCGTAATGTAGAGTTTGCATTCCTGTTTATCGCCGATACTTACGGTATAATCGCCCGGGGCCAGGTTTGCATAGATGCCTGTGATACTGGTGTCCGCACCGGGATTCAGGACATAATAATAGGGAGGCGTTCCGCCCGCACCGTATGCACGGATCTCCCCGTCCGTGTCCCCAAAACAGGACACCGGCAGTACGATCACCGAATCGGCGGAAATGCTGTCCGGCGCACCGATAACGGCGCTCGGGTAGATCTCACAGCCCAGGCTGTCGATCACGGTGAAATCGTAACTGCCCCCGGGCAGGCTGTCGTAGTAGACCGTATCCGCCGAAAAAGTGGTATCGCCCATGAAGATGTACCCCTTGGTCGCGCCCGTGCCACCCGAGGCGATAATGCCGATCATGCCCGCACTGTCTTCGTAACAGGTGGTCACATCCGTGATCATGGTGGAAACGGTGATCGGCGGGGGAGAGCTGATCACTACGGAAGTATCCGCGGAACATCCCTTGGTGTCCAGGATCTTCAGGTCATGCGGGCCCTGGCCGACGTTGTTGAAAATACCGGTCTGGTTCGTGTCCGTGTCATCGAGAATATAATCCAGGGGCTGGGATCCGCCGGTCCCCTCGATCACGATCTTTCCATCCGTGGATGTAAAGCAGGCGGTAATGTCCTGCTGGGCGTACGCGCTTATATACAGCAGGGGCGGATTCTGGATCAGGGGTTCCCCGCCTTCTTCGGTACAGCCGTTGGCATCGCATACGTATACCTGGTAATCCCCGCCGCCCAGGCCGGTAAACGTATTGTTCAGCACATAGGTCTTCCCGGTATCGATGGAGTATTCCAGGGGAGCCGTGCCGCCTGTAGCCGTGATAATGATAATTCCGTTGCTGTCACCGTTGCAGAGCTGTGCGGAATTGTCCGTCTCCTCCTTGGTGATCTTGATCTCCAGGGGCTGGACGATCGTATCCTTATGGGTGATGGTGCAGTTGTTGACGTCTTTAGTATAAAAGGTATAAGGACTCGGATTCAGGGGTGAGAACACATTGGGAAGCTGCCAGATCAGGCCGTTCCTGGAATATTCATACGGGGCGGTGCCCCCGTTTGCCGTGATGGTGGCCGAGCCGTCCCCGTCGCCGAAGCAGGTGACATTGTTTACGGCCACCGACATGGTTAATTCATCCGGACCGGTGATACTGTCGAGTGGTGCGTAGTTGCGGGAGCAGCCCCTGGCATCGCTGATGGTCAGGTAGTAATCTCCCGCCTTGAGCCCACTGATGTCTTCCGAGGTGCTTGTGAACCCGTTGGGACTGCTCCAGCTGAAAGCATAGGGTGCAAAACCGCCCGTTACGGTAATGTTCAGGCTCCCGGTCGAATCGCCGTAGCAGGCCAGGGCCTTGCTGGAGGATCCGTCGACCGTGGCGTCGATGGCCGGCGGCTCGTTGAAGGGGAAGGGATTGCTTGTTACGGGACCGCAGGCGTTCTCGTCGTCCACCTCCACGGTGTATGTCCCCGGCGGCAGGCTGTCAAAGAGCCCGGTGTAATTGGAATCCACCTTGACGCCCAGGTCCTTCAGGATGTAGGTCAGGGCGCCGGTGCCCCCGCTGGCCGTAATATTAATATAGGCGTTGTCGGCCCCGTTGCAGGTGATCCCCGTGGTGTCTTCGTTGTCGATGGAGATCGCTGGAGGATCGATCACGACCAGGCCGGGAGCCGTGGCCGGTCCGCAGCCATTGTCGTCCGTGATGCTCAGGCCATAGGTATTTCCTCCAAGGCCGGTGAAGTTGCCGTCGGTGTTGTTGATGGGGCCCGGGGTCAGGGTATAATAAAGGGTGCCGGTCCCACCCGAAGCCGTCACGATGATGCTGCCGTCACCGGCCAGGTTGCAGGTGACGTCATTGGTGTCGATATCGCTGATGCTGATGGGCCCCGGTTCGTTTACCAGCATGTCGCTGACCTGGGCCGGGGGACAGCTCCGGCTGTCGGTAACGCTGACCGAGTAAGTGTTGCCGGAAAGTCCGATGAAGTCTCCGGTGGACTGTGACACCGGACCAGGGCTGAGTGTATAGATGTAGGGAGCGGTTCCGCCTGCAGCGCTTACGCTCAGGGACCCGTTCCCCGCCCCGCTGCAGGTCACGTCGTTGGTGTCAAGGGGGGTCAGGGTAATGACGGCCGGATCGATAAAATCCCAGGAATCGCTGAGGTCCGGCGGACAGCCATTGGCATCGGTCACGGAGACCTGGTAGCCGTTATCGGGAACAATTCCTGTAAAGATCCCATCGTTATTGTCGGGGTAGGCGCCCGGGCTTAATGAATATACAAGCGGCGGCGTGCCCCCGGAAGCCAAGATGGTGATCGTCCCGTCAGCATCGCCGTTACAGGTGATCGGGGTGGTATCCTGGCCGGTAATGGTGATGGGCAGGGGGTCCACCAGGTTGAGGTTCCCGCTGGCAGTCGGCCCGCATCGGTTCGTGTCGGTAACTTCCACCGAATAGGTGCCGCCCCCAAGGGAACCGAAGGTGCCGGTGTAATTGGAATCGACCGGGCTTACCGGGTCCTTCAGGATGTATTTCAGGGGATCCGTGCCCCCGGTGGCCAGGATGACGATCTGTCCGTCGGCATCCCCGGTACAGGTGATGTTGATCTTATTTGCGAAGAAAATCGAGATCGGTGCGGGGTCGTTTACGACCAGGTCCGTAACCGTCGCCGGGGCGCAATTGTGTATATCGGTAACGCTGACCGAATATGTACCGCCGGAAAGCCCGGTAAATATTCCCGACGACTGCGAAACCGCCCCCGGGTTCAGGGTATAGGTGTAGGGCGGTGTTCCACCGGCCGCGCTCACGGTCAGCGATCCGTCGCCGGCCCCGTTGCAGGTGACATCGTTGGTATCGACGGGTGTCAGGGTAATGGGTGCAGGTTCGTTGAAATCCCAGCTGATGCTGTTGGCGGCCGGGCATGCATTGATATCGGTAACGGCAACATAATACCCGGCTCCCGGTGCGATATTGAAGAAATCTCCCGTTGCATTGTTATCGATCGACCCAGGCATCAAGGTGTAATCGTAGGGTGGGGTACCTCCGGCCCCCCGTACCGAGATCATTCCGTCGTTAGCCCCGTTGCATGTGATCGGGGTGGTGTCCTGGCTGGCAATGCTGATCACCGGTGGTTCGGCAACATCCAGGTTTGCGGCTGTGGCTGGGGGACAGCCATTATCGTCCGTCACGCTTACATCATAGGTGTTGGGCGCAAGGCTCGTGAAATTACCATCCGTATTGTTTATGGGACCGGGGTTCAGGGTGTAGTGCAGGGTTCCTGTTCCGCCGGAAGCGGTAACCACGATCGTACCATCGTTATTCCCGAAGCAGGCAATGTCAGTAATAACAATATTGTCAATGGATATGGGATCGGGGTCGTTAATCACCACCGGATTGCTTCCGTAAGATTTTGCACATCCTTTGTTGTCCTGAACTACGACGTCATAATTTCCGGGAGAAAGTCCCATGAAAGACGGTGAAGATTGAAAGTTTGAGCCATTGTCAATGGAATATTCCAGTGGAGGATTGCCCCCTACAGCAGAAATGGATATCTGACCGTTATCAGCACCAATACAGGAAGGGGCAGTCTGAAAGACAAGAATAGAAATATTCGGCCCGTTCAGAACGGTTATACTTTCCTGTCCAAAGTTGGAACTGTCCACATCATACACCTGAACAAAATAAAATCCGGCCTGAAGTCCGGAAATGGTACTGTTCGTTGAATCGACAATAGGTGTGAGATCGTTATATAACCACTGATAGGTGTAAGGGGGTACCCCTCCGGTCACGGAAGTAACTTCCCCGGTCCCGTCACTCCCGTTATAGCAGGAAACATTCGTTGAGCTGGTTGTTACGCTTAGGAACGCTGCCGTAACACACAGTGAATACATACTGAGGATCAACAAAAAAAATATTTTGATGAAGTGGTTCATTTACCCTGGAATGCCGAACATCCCTAATTAATTATACCAATTTCTTCAAAAAGGTTACCCGCCGGGACTTTAAATTTACTGCAATAAACTGGATATAACCGGTTTATAATCAGTGATAAAAGTTATCCATTATTGATGATATTGATCATCTTTTTTATCAACAATGGACAAATCCGCATAAATCCCTCTTAAATAGACCTTTAATTATTGAAATTGGTTGCAGGCGGGATGGATAAATCCGTGGTTTCCGGGTCCGAAATGCTCATTTTCATTGATTAACGCGGAAAAATCAGCAGGTTTCGCAGGGCGGTACCCGGGCATGCGGGAAGTGGATGATGCGGGCGGCAGCACTGGCTCTGCGGCGACAGATCCGCCCGCAATGGTATTTTTTCATGACTCTTCCATGGAGGGACGGACATTTTATATAGTTTTGTATGCGGATTGGAAATTTATTTGGGATGGAAACAGTATTGAGCGGCATACGGTCTACGGGGAACCTTCACCTGGGAAATTATTACGGGGCGGTCACGAATTTCGTGAAGATGCAGGAGGATTACAATTGTTACTTTTTTGTGGCGGACCTGCATTCTCTGACCACCTATCCCAAGCCGGAGGACCTGCACGCCAACGTCAAGGCGGTCCTGGCGGAATACCTTGCCGCGGGAATAGACCCCGAACGGTCCACCCTCTACGTGCAGAGCGATGTCCCGGAGATATCCGAGTTTTACCTGCTGCTTAATATGAACGCTTACGTGGGTGAACTGGAGCGCACCACCACCTTCAAGGAAAAAGTCCGGACCCAGCCGGAAAATGTGAACGCGGGACTCCTGACCTACCCGGTTCTGATGGCCGCCGACATCATCATCCACCGCTCGCATAAGGTTCCCGTCGGAAAGGACCAGGAACAGAACCTGGAGATAACCCGTAAGTTTGCCAAGCGCTTCAACAGCATGTACGGGGTGGAATATTTTCCATTGCCGGAACCCTTCAATTTCGGGAAGGAACTTTTAAAAGTGCCCGGGCTCGACGGAACGGGGAAAATGGGCAAAACCGCGGGCAACGGCATATACCTGGTGGATGAGCCCGAGCTGATCCGGAAGAAGGTCATGCGTGCCGTGACGGATGCAGGTCCCACAAAAGAAAACCAGAAAATGTCGGAGCCTATCCGGAACCTTTTCACCCTGATGGAGATCGTTTCCACCCCCGATACGGTCAGCCATTTCAGGCAGGAATACAATGCCTGCCGGATCCGTTACGGGGATATGAAAAAGCAGCTTGCCGAAGACATCATCAAGGTCTGCAACCCGCTGCGTGAAAGGATCAAGGAGATCCTTGCCGACGACAGCTACATCAGCAAGGCGGCTGCCATGGGCAGGGAAAAGGCCCGTGCCTCCGCTTCCAAAACCCTCAAGGACGTCCGTGAGATCATCGGCTTCAGACCGTTCTGACCATCGGGTAAAAGAAATCACCGGCTCACAGCCATTCTAATTTCAAGGCATAAAAAAACCGGGTAGCTAGACCCGGTTTGCCTCAAAGTTTCCCTCGAGTATATATTGGATGAACTGTCATTTATTCTAATGCAAACAGCGTGCCATAAATTGTCGTTTGACCGGTTAATAAGGCATCGGTCGCAGAACGGGCGGATTATTGCGGATCGGGTTAATAATTGTAATTTTACGGTTCTTAATAGCAGGGAATGAAGATTGATGACAGGATGATCGAGAAAATCTCCAGCCTCGCCTACCTGGAATTTAGCGGGAAGGAGAAGGAAAAGATCCGCCAGGACCTTGAACAGATCCTGACCTTTGTGGAAAAACTGAAGGAGCTGGATACGCAGAACGTGGAACCCCTGGTCTGGCTGTCGGATAAAACCGATGTACTGAGGGAAGACAGGGCGGTCCGCTCCATAAGCCACGATGAGGCCCTTATGAATGCACCGGAAAAAAGCAGCCGGTTTTTCAAGGTTCCCAAAGTCATCCGTAAATAATCGAACCATGTCAACGAAAAGGCAGAACAAAGTGTCCAGGCTGTTGCAGAAAGAACTGGGAGATATATTCCAGCGCGAAGGCAACGGGATGTTTTCCGGGAAGATGATCACCGTAACCAGGGTGGGGATCACCCCTGATCTGCAGCAGGCAAGGATCTTTCTCAGTATTTTCCCTTCCCTTGAGAAGGCGGATTTTGAGAAAACCCTCCAGGATCGTTCCAGTCATATCCGTCACGAATTGGGCAACCGGATACGTTACCAGCTTCGTTCCGTGCCGGAGCTGCATTTTTTTCTGGATGACTCGCTGGATTACATCGATAACATTGACAGACTGCTAAATCAATGAAGTACGATCCCATAAAAAAAGGCCTGGGCGGGGTCTTCAACCGTACACCTTTCCTCCGCAAGCTTTTTTACCGTTTACTGGACCTGTTATTGCTCCGGGCCTGGCATATCAAGCGGGAACTGAGGAAGGCCCGCAGGCAGATCGGTCCCAGGGCCGAGGTGCTGGATGCGGGCTCCGGCTTCGGGCAGTATACCTGGTTCATGGCCCGGCTTTCCAGGCAGTGGAAAATCAAGGGGGTGGATGTGAAGGAGGAACAGATCGAGGATTGCAACCGGTTTTTCGAAAAGACCGGCCGGGGGGAACAGGTGCATTTTGAGACCGGGGACCTGACCAGATTCCGCGAAGAAGGCAAATACGACCTTGTATTGTGCGTGGATGTGATGGAACATATCCTGGAAGATGTCGAGGTTTTCAAGAATTACGTATTCTCCATGAAAAAAGGCGGGATCCTGCTGATATCCACCCCATCGGACCAGGGCGGATCGGATGTGCATGATGAACATGAGGATTCCTTCATCGAGGAACATGTACGCGACGGGTACAACATCGATGAGATCCGGGAAAAACTCAGATCGGCCGGGTTTTCAGAGGCATATCCCAGGTACTCATATGGCTGGCCCGGGAAGATATCCTGGCGGCTTTCCATGAAATACCCGATCCTCATGCTGAATGCAAGCAGGCTGTTCTATGTGCTGCTGCCCTTCTATTACCTGCTGAGCTTCCCGTTCAGCATGCTGCTGAATTTCCTGGATGTATCGCTGAAGCACAAAACCGGCACGGGACTGATCGTAAAAGCCGTCAAATGAATGGATCTTGTAAGGATCTGAACTGAAATAAAACTGATCTGAAATAAAACTGATCTGAAAAAACCGATCTGAAATGAACCTGTCCTTTTACATAGCGAGGAGGTACCTGCTGGCGAAGAAATCCCAGAACGCCATCAATATCATCTCGGGCATTTCGGTTGCCGGGGTGGCCGTCGGGACCATGGCCCTGATTACGGTCCTTTCGGTTTTCAATGGTTTTGACGGCATCATTAAAGCCCTTTACAATTCCTTTGATCCGGAGATCAAGATCACCGTTGCCGAAGGAAAGACCTTCGATCCCGGCAGGTACCCGTTTGAAAAAATCAGGAACCACCCTTCGGTGGAATACTATTCCGAGGTGCTGGAGGAAAATGCCCTGCTTCGCTACGGCGACCGCCAGCACATCGCAACGGTGAAGGGGGTGGACGAGCAGTTCCGTTACGTCACCGGGATCGACAGCATGATGGTCGACGGGGAATACGCCCTGTGGGACAAGGACAGGCCAAAGGCTGTTGTGGGACTTGGGGTGGCTTACCAGCTTGCCATTGGACTGAATTTCCTCAATCCGATCAATATATACATCATCAAGCGCCAGGGGAATGTTTCGATGAGTCCGGAACGGGCCATCAGCCGGAAGTTCATATTTCCCTCGGGGATGTTCAGCATCGAGCAGGAGATCAATTCCCGATACCTGCTGGTTCCCCTTTCCTTCGCCCGCGACCTTCTGCAATATACCTCCGAGGTGAGCGCGATCGAACTGAAGCTCCGGGCAGATGCAGACAGGGAGCAGGTACAGGAAGATATCCAGGAGATCCTCGGGGATGAATTCCTGGTCCGGAACCGGAACCAGCAGAACGAACTTTTCTACAGGATCATGAAGTCCGAAAAATGGGCCATATTCTTCATCCTGACCTTCATACTCATCATCGCTTCCTTTAATATCATCGGTTCGCTGACCATGATGATCCTGGACAAAAAAAACGATATCGACACGCTCGACAGCCTCGGTGCCTCGCCTCCCCTGATCAAGCGGATCTTTTTATTCGAAGGATGGATGATCTCCATATCGGGGGCCATCATCGGGCTTATCCTGGGTTCACTGATTTCCTGGCTGCAGGCTGAATTCGGACTGATCAAACTATCGGGTTCGGGATCCTTTATCATCGATGCATACCCGGTGATCTTCCAGCCCCTGGATGTGGTCAAGGTCTTTATCACGGTTATTGGCATCGGTTTCCTGGCCGCCTGGATACCGGTCCGCTACGTTGCCCGCCAGTACCGCCTGAACCGGGTCTGAGCCGGTCCTGTTCTGGTGAAGCCTCCTGTCTGCCGCCTGGCTGGTCCTGTTCCCGCTTGAACCAGTCCTGAACCGCCACCCATCGTGGCGGACCCTGGTTCCACAGTAACAATTTTAAAACAGGGAAACCCTGAATAAAAAGCATGACAACAGAACAATTTCCAAGAAGCGAGGTCCTGGCGATAGACCAGGCCGTAAACTACTCCGATAATTCCATCGTGAGCCGGCAGGTGATCAAGGAGGCAGGAGGGAATGTTTCCCTTTTTGCCTTTGACGGGGGACAGGAACTGAGTGAGCATACCGCTCCCTTCGACGCCCTTGTACAGGTGCTGGAAGGGAAGGCCGAGATAAGCATTGCGGGCAAGAAATACATACTGATCCAGGGCAGCTCCATCATCATGCCGGCCAGTGTACCGCATGCAGTCCGGGCCGTGGAGCGGTTCAAAATGCTCCTGACGATGATCCGGAAACCGGACTGATCAGGCACCGCCAAGCGGTTCAAAATGCTCCTGACGATGATCCGGAAACCGAATTGATCAGGCACCGCCAGGCGGTTCAAAATGCTCCTGACGATGATCCGGAAACCGGACTGATCAATCCTCAAACCGGGTGATCAGACCGCTTAACGGTCGGGAATTCTTCCTTTAATGATCCCGGGGAGGTGTTTTTGTTTCAGGCCGATTGGGTGTCCAGGCTCCAGTCAACAGGTTCCAGTCCCGCGCTCTCCAGGATCTCGTTGGTTTTGGAAAAATGACGGCAGCCGAAAAAGCCTGAATGGGCGGAGAAGGGCGATGGATGGGCCGCTTTCAGGATATGATGCCTGCCCGCGTCAATCAGGTATTCCTTGGCCTGGGCATATCGTCCCCAGAGGATGAATACGAGGCCCTCCTTATCATCCGATAACTTCCTGATCACGGCATCGGTAAAACTCTCCCAGCCCTTATTCTGGTGGGAACCCGCCTGGTTGGCCCTGACCGAAAGGGTGGCATTGAGCAGGAGCACCCCCTGGTTGGCCCATGATTCCAGGTTCCCGTGCGAGGGCATGGGAATGCCCAGGTCGTTGTGGAGCTCCTTGAAAATGTTCACCAGGGAAGGCGGGGAGGCGATCCCCGGCGGAACCGAGAAACAGAGTCCGTGGGCCTGACCTTTCCCGTGGTAGGGATCCTGTCCCAGGATAACCACCTTGACCCTGTCAAAAGGGGTCCGGTCGAAGGCAGCGAAGATCTTGTTCCCCGGAGGATAAACCACGTGCGAATTCTTTTCCGCAACCAGGAAATTTTTAAGGGCTTCGAAATAGGGCTGGTTAAACTCTTCGATCAGTTGTTCCTTCCAACTTTCATGTATATTGGGATCGATCATGGCTATATGGTTATTGGTAAATAAAAATAAGAAAAACCGATGAATGTCGCCGCCCTGGCATATAAGGGAATACTTCCCGGGCGGGGAGGTGCTTATCAAAGGGTGGCCCGCAGGGTAAGGATGAAATTCCGGCCCGGGGCGCCGACGCCGGAAGCGAAAGTCTTGTAGAAGCGGTCGAGCAGGTTCTCGATGGATAGCTGGATCTCCCAGCGTTCGCTGATCTGATACAGGGACCTAAGGTTGATGGTGTACCAGGCCGGGTAGCCTACGTCTTCGATGGCCTCCGCTTCGTTGTCCTCGCCGAAGGGGGTCATGTCGGACCAGTATTTTTTCCCGCTGTAATAGATGTAGATCTCGTTGGTGAATTTTGAATGCCTTGTGGGACTGCTCCGGAGGAAGAAATGACTGACCGAGAACTTTCCGAATACCGGGGGGATGTGCCCCATGGGAACATCATTGGTAATGTCCCTTCCCTTCAGGTAGTTGAAGGTACCCAGGAAACGGAAATTCCCGGGCAGATCGGAATTCACATTGAGGGAGAATCCCTGGATGGTGGCCTGGCCGGCGTTGGAATTGGTGATGACTTTATAGTACTCCCCGTCGTAGAGCAGGGTATCCGAGCCGTTTATGGTATAGTCCGTGCGAACGATCGCATTGGTCAGGTAGGTAATATAGACCGAGCCGCTGAAGGTGGCAATTCCCGGAATGTTTTTGCTGATCCCCATCTCCGCATTGTAGCTGTACTCGGGTTTGAGGTCGCCGTTGGGGACGGTAACGAATTCGTCCTTTGCCCTGACCTTCCCGTAATCGTCGACGTTGGGGATGCGGAATCCGGTGGCCAGGATGAAATCATACTGCCAGGTGGGGGCCGGGGTGTATACCAGGCTGGCCGAACCGGTCAGGGCCCCGTTATTAATGCGGATCTCCTCATAGGGCAGGTTGGCATCGGTAAATTTACTCAGAAGCATGCCGTACTGATACCGGAGTCCCCCGTTCAAAACAATCTTTTCGGAGGGATTGAATTTATAGTTCCCGTAGATGGAGAATGAATTCGTATGGCTGCCGCCCCCGGGGTAGCGCGTGAGGGTGGGCTGGGTGGCGCCGGTCCGTATATTTTCATAACGGGCTTCCGAGGCAACATCGTTATGGGCGATCTCGAGCCCGTAGTATAAACGGCTTCCTTCTCCAAGGACTTTTGTAAAATCAAAATTGCCGCTGTACACGAATACATCTTCTTCCTGGAACAGTTTCTCATCTACCCTGAACCGCCTTGTTATACGGTTTTCGGAAATACGCTGGAATGCAAAGATGGCGGTTGCGTTGGTGTAGAGCGCATTGTAATTCTTCAGGTTTCCCTTGACCGAGGCCAGGAAGCGGTTCTGGGGACCGTAATACCATTCCGCGTATTTCAGGTTCCCGTCACCCTGGTAATCGTTCAACTGGTCAAAGCGGTCGATGTCCGAGGAAGTGGAGAACTGAAGGTTCAGGCACAGGTCAAGCAGGTTCCCCGGTGAATACCTTGTCTTGCTAACCAGGTCGTACTGCCGGTATCCGGTATTCTTGTGGACATATGGGGTGGGGTTTGAGAGGGTGGAATCCATTCCTCCGACCTGCTTTACATAATGCTTCAGGAGCCCCCAGTCCCCATACGACCCCGGCCTGTTCTGTCCCGTGCTGATATCCCCGAAGTCCTTGAACGTAAAGCTGGTCAGGTTG